>NZ_JAUHJF010000018.1:0-139967 GCF_032380995.1 Bradyrhizobium sp. SZCCHNR2028
CGTTCGGCACGGAGGGTGGCCTGCCAGGTTTCCAGATAGGGATAGCGCCCCGCCGCGCCGTCGGCACCGAGCGCAAGGGCGCTCGCGGTGAGCCCGCGGGCCTGCAATCTGCCCAGCAGGGGCCCCTCGAATGGACCGGTGCCGAGGGCGGTGCAGGCCCGCGGCTTCAACGACAGCAGTTCTCCGACCAGGGCGTCGAGATGGCCTTCCGGCTCCCGGTAGCGGATCCATGGCACCTCGGGAACAAGCACGTCTGGCGGTGGAGGCTCGCGGAGCTGGACGAGCTGACACGTGTCGCACGCGACGATGTCGAGGGTTATCCGAAGCTGGACATGGTTCTCACGCGCGAACCGGTTGCAGACCGGGAGCTCACCAAGCGGGAGCGCCTGCGTGGAGATCGGCTGACCGCACAATCGGCAGCCGGATCGTGGTCCGGTGGACATGGCTCGGCTGGATCGCTCGATCAATGGACACGCTCAGGCTCGCCGCTGCGTCCAGCGCGCCGGCTGCTATGGATGTTGCCATCTGGAGGCAACCTCCATAGCAGTGTAATCGGGAACATGACAACGTAAAATGTTCGGCTTGGCACAGACCCTGGAACTCGCGTCATTTGTGATGTTTCGCGTTACTATTGCTCTTTGAGCGCTCGCATCACTCCTTCTCGGTTCAACCGACGAATCAGTGTCAAGAACGCCAGTAGATATTTGTTCTACAGTAGCGGGGATTGTGCGACTGGGCAGTCTTCCAGCGAAGATGCTACACATGATGACCAGGGGCTTTGGCGGCTATTGTTCCGCCGCATGAGATCTAACGTTGGTAAGAGGGGGCGCCGGCGTGAAGGATATGGTTTTCGTTTTAAGATCGATCTTGCGCACCGTCTGCGTGAGCACGGTCCTCTTCTGTGTTCTTCTTGCAGTCGGCGCAGGGTTCCTCAACGCCTTGCTTGCGGGATTTGTGGCTTTCGTCTTCATCTTGCTGGGGATCGGCCGGCTTGTGCTCGAGCGGCTGGCTCTGTGGTCGACAATTCTGCTGATTGTCGACAGGGCAGGGCTGTTGCCGATCACCGAGTGGGTTCACGGGATCATCACGCTCATTGGTCGCGGGTTGGCTTGACAGCCCGACAGGCATGCGGCGTGTATTGCCGACAGCCAATTCGAGACAGGCGACAAACGGCATAGCCTTCTCCTGGTCTGCCGCAGGGCGGTCTGGATGTTCGAGAACGGGGGCCTGGCCGTGAGCCGAAGACGGATTTGGGGTAGCCGATGCAGCGCTTCAAGGAGCCGCTAGTTCTGCAGAGCCAAGTGCGCAGACGCGGATTCCTTGGGCTGTTCAACGCACTGGAGACTCTGCCTGCCGAATCGGCCCGTTGGGGAGAGCGGTCTCTGCTGGGGCCGCAGCGATGGGCGCGCATCCTGATTGTCGGGACTGCCAAGCTGCTGAGCCTGCTGCCGCCGCGGCTGGCCTTCCTGATCCTCGCCTTCTTCGAGATCGGAGACCTTCGCGATCGCCGCCTGCTGCAAAGAGCCTATCAGGTCTACTGCGCGTCTCTGCTGGCGAAGGATCCGGACCTGCGGTTTTCGGGATTGCTCGGACGGTGCTTTCCAATGCTGTCAGCGGAACTGCTGCTTCGGATCGGGGCCGATTGGGAAGCCTATGATCTGGTCCTCCAGGATCAACTCGCAGCCCGCTCGCCGGAACTGGCGAACATGATGATTCGCGCGCTCTTCGAACTCGGGGAGTTCGACAAGGCCTATCGGCTGGCCTCCCAGCTGGATCTGAGGGCAAGGTCGGAATCGGAGATACATCTCGCCTTTCTCAAGGGCATGCTTGAGATCATGGTGGGCAACGAGGCCCGCGCCGTCGAATGCATGTCGGACGCATGCCGTGGCATTCCCGACTACATGCGTCCTCACCAGAACATGGCGTCGCGGCCGGCGCGGAACTATCATCCCAACCCCCTCGATTTCACCTGCGGCTCCGCGGGCAGGCTGTTCGATCTGTGCAACTTCACCGGCCAGCGCGTGACTCATGTCGGCTCTGGCGATGTCGGCATCGGTCTGTTCACGAGAGCGCTTGCGGCGCAGTCGGAGCTGCTCGGCAAGGCGGCGCCGGCCGTATCAGCGGAGGCCAGCCACCTGTTGCGCAGGTTGGGAATTCCACTGGAGCAATTGCGGGTCCTTCCCGAGGAATGGACGACCCAGATCGGTCACCTCGGGATGCTGGACATCCTGTTCCGAATGCGCGACCTGGGGTGGTGGTCGGGAAGACCGCTGATCGTCGTGCGACCGAACTGCGTGGCGAACAGGGCGTTTCTTCGGCTGTTCGAAAGGTTCGCCGATATCGTCGTGATCGGGGAAACCATCTCTCACGCGCTCGGCGAAGAGCTGCTGTCGCTGCAGCGTTGGTACGGCATGAACTTCAATGTGTTTCGACTGCCGAACGGCGACGTGGTGCCGTGGCAGGAAGCCGGGGCGCTTGCCATTCTGCAGTGGGAGCGGGATGGCCGCGGGCATCCCTTGCGCGACGAGTATGACCGCATCTACGAGGCGGCGCCGAAATTGCAGGACGACTATCGGCGGATGCGCGAATCCTGGGGCATGAAGCCGGACGACTGGTACGTGTGCCTGCACACCCGCGACGGTTCCCATTATTCCGAGGTCGACGGCACCGGCCAGACCCATCGCAATGCGCCGATCGAGACCTACCTCGATGCGATCCACGCGGTCACCCGCAGGGGCGGCTGGGTGATCAAGCTCGGTGGTCCAAATTCACCCGGACTTCCGCCGCTCGACCGTGCAATCGATTATGCTCAGAGCGGGTTCAGATCCGAACTGATGGACATCTGCCTCATCCGGAATGCCAAAGCCTTCATTGGCACGACTTCAGGATTGACGAATGTCGCGATCAGCTTCGGCATTCCAAGTGCCCTCGTGAATTGCATCACCACGGATCCACAATTGTGGAACAGCGCTGTTCGGTTTGCGCTGAAGCCGGTGCGTCTCGCCGACGGAAGGATGCTGACCCAGACTCAGCTCACCTCGCCCCCCTGGCGCTGGCGCTTGTTCGACGCCTGCGTTCTCAGCCGCAACGGAGCGCAGCCGTTGAACAACACGTCAGACGAAATCCTCGCGGTCGTCGAAGAGGTCGTCGATCTCGCTTGCGGGCATGCGGCCAACACCGCCTCGCAGCAACTCTTGTCGCTCTGGAGGGAGCAGCTTCTGCTGCCTCACTACTACGGCGGCGGCACGATCAGTGCCCACTATCTCGCGAAGTACGAAAGTGCATTCTTGGTGCCTGGACCGGCTCCGCTGCGGAAGAGCCTCCCCGAGGCCGCCATGGCACGACAACGCTAGTCCGACAGCACGGCCCAACTATTCGCGGCCGACGTCCTCAGGTGCGCGCCTGGTCCAGGCGGCATCGCTCGATGCGTTGCGCTGTCCTCACGGTTCTCTCAGCAGGTCCTGAGCGTATTTCTCGAGGAAATACCGGCTCGGCCGCGAACTGCCGAAGAAGCCCGGCACCTGGACGTGACGCTCCCATTTGCCGTCCACGCCGGGGGCGGGTCCTTTCCGCCGGGGATCGGAGATTTCGAGCACCTCGCGCACGGCTTCCAGGATTTCGTCGGAACTGCTCTCGCTCACGACGAGTTTGGCACGCGCCATGGATTCATGGGTCGGGTAAGCCCAGCGATACTCTTCCGAGGTCCATTCGCTCAGCGAAAGCATCTGGCCGTCCGCCGTGTGCACGGGCTTGAGCGCAAAGCGGGTGTCCGTCGACCACAGCAGGCCGATCGAGCTCAAGGCATTCACCATCGCGGTGGGGATGCCGAAGCTGCTTGCCACATAGGCAAAGCCGGAGGTCGTGCCGATGAACATGCGGGCACGGCGCATCAAGTGAATGTCCATCTCCGGAAACGCATCGTCGCTGCGGGCATAGTCCACCACCCGTTCCATTTGCGGGAACGGCGGCACCTTGCGACCGCCCATCCGGACAACCCATCCGCCGCATTCGGTGATGTGGCGGACCGCATCGAGATAGCTCGCGAGCGACGCGTTGCGGATGGATTCACCGACGCCTTCGGTATCATTCCGGGTCTGGGCGTCGCGCACGTGCAGGCAGACGAACCAGTCGCCGTCTGCCATGCCCCACCTGCGCCGGTAGTCCTGGTACGTCTGCTCGACGCGGTTGTCGGCAAGCAGTCGGCGGTCGTAGATGTCGCGCAGCGGAAAGCTTCGTTGCCGGCTTTCCCATTGCTTGAGCGCGAGTGAGCCCGCATCGTTCCAGTACACCGCGCGTCCGTCCTCGAAGCGGAATGCCTGGTGGGAATCCCCGATGAACGGGGTGAGGCTGGCGAGTTCGTGCCATAGTCCGGCGCTGACGTTCTCGCCCAAGGTGAGCGTCGGACAGATCTCGGAGAACAGCGACAGAAACGGCTTGTTGGCGATCCGGTCCTTGTAGGCCAGGAGCAGCGGCTGGCCCTGCCACCACTCCATCTCGCGCATCATCAGATGAACGTTGAGATGGCCGTTATGCCCGATCAGCGCGCTCCAGTCCGGAGAGAGCAGCCTGACGTCCGACAGATCGGTGTCGAGCTTCTTGAGAAGGGCCTTGAGCTCGGGGCTTGGCGCGGGAAGATGACGGCGCAACCGCTTCTGTGTCTCCGTCAGCTTGGTGTAGACCTGCGGGACATGGAAGCCCTCGCCGCTGTGATATGTCGTCAGCAGAAGGTGGCGATAGGCGTAGAACAGGTTGATCTCCGACAACACCTTGCGCTGCGGATGGTCGGCGGGAAAGCGCTCCCAGTATTGGCCGCGGTCCTCGCGTGCGGCGAGGATATCGTCGTGCCGGGGGAGACCGAGCTGAGTGACGAGGGTCTCGATCAGCTCCTTGTCGCAGAAGAAGTTGGGAACGTAGCGGTCGAGCGGGGCTTCGAACAACTCGGGGTCGCCGTCTCGGCGCGCATCATATTGCCGTCCTTCGAAGGACGTCTGCTCGAAACGAAAGTTCCGGTGCTCCAGCATGATCTTGATCAGCTCGGCAAACCGGCGCAGGTCTTGCGGACGAAGTGCGGTCCAATTGATGGTGTGGGCCTGCGCCAGCAGCTCCATGAAGTAGCCGGACGTCAGCTTTTTCGTCAGTTTGCCGATCGCCTCCATGAACTCGTCATCGACCCGGTCCCAGTCGATTCTGGGAAACAGCTCCAGAACGCGCTTCTCCTTCTCGCACATCAGAAGGAAGAGGATCAGCTCGTTGCCGTACTGACCCGAGTGGCCGCGGGCGAGCACCCATTGCATCTCCTTTTCGATGTCGGGACCGCAGAAATAGCGAAACTGCCGGTCAAACTCGTTCCGGTGTGCATAGCGGTGGAAGACGAGCGCCACCATGAAGGCCTGTTTGAAGGTCAACAGGGCGAAGATCAGGTCCTTCAAAGATTCCGCCCGTTCCTGGCCGGCTGCATTCAGAAGCCAGCCGATCGCTCTCGCGGCACGTCCGGCGAGGTTCGACTTCAACGCTTGTACCCGACTGCGTTGACGTGGCGCGGGATGCCCGGCTGGATCTGAGTGAACGGACTCGAAGAACATTTCCAAGGCCCCATGACGATATCGAAGGTTTCTCCGGCGCACTGCTTCTGCAGCCCAACCGCCCGGCATTGAAACGGGCCTGCCAGCTTTCCAGACCAGACAGGGATTGCGCCCAGGCGTGGCAGGAGCATAGAGCGCGAGTCGGTTGGCCGCCAGTCCAAGCGCTCGCCGTCTGTCAGGAGAGGGGGACTTGAACGGACCGCTGCCAACGACGATGGCAGCTCTCCGACGGGGCCGTTCGGATGGCTGTTGGGCTCGCGAGAGCGGATCCGGAGCCCCTGGGGCGTCGGCAAGTCCGGCGGCAGTGCTTCGCCCGATTGAAGCCGGGCGCGCCGCAATTCTGACGGTCTCGCCACAAGCGAGGGAGGCGAATTCACGCTGTCTCCGATGCAGGCATCACTAGGCACAACGTGCGGCTTATGTCCCCGAAGGCGGATCTCGAAGGCGGGCGCGGCGGCTCCTTCCGCCGGATTCGGGTTGATCGGGTGGGGCCTTCACAGTAATCGTTGCCTGCTGTTTCCGAGGTTGCGCCGGAGGTGCGGTTTGCCGCTCGACACCATTTCGACCGAGGGCCCGCCCGTCGGCAGCTCTCCGGTCCGCGACCTGACGCTCGCGGAACGTGCATTCGGACGGCATTATCCTCTATTGCGCCTTCTCGCGCGGCTTCCGGGTCGGCATTTTCTGCGCAATCTGGCATTCACGGTGTTGCCGTTCAGGGCGAGGTTTTGGCTGACGGTACAATTCCGCCACTTCTTCCAGCATCCGGGCCTGGACCGCCACTTCGTCTTTTTCTGCGGTCCCTTCCTGGGACGGCACTTGCCCTGGATCTTCAACAGCCCTGTTTGGGAGCGCTACCCGAACGAGGTGGCATTCTATCTTCTACTCGCCGGGTACCGGAAAGAAGCGCTGCCGTTGTTCCGCCGGTTGAAGTGGGATGGCGAGCACCCGATTGCCGAGCTCGCCTTGCACGGAACAGGCGTCGTCGGTGACGGATACTCGATGGATATGCTGACGCAGATCCATTATCTTGACTGGCAGCAGGCTGCCGAGCGGTCGCCAGCGATGCGGACCTTCGTCCGGCTGATGTTGGAGCATCGCAACTTTCAATATGAAGAACGGGCTTTTCGCGGGCGTGTCGAGTTCGATCACGTTCCGAGGGACGTTCCGGCCGAGCAATTCATTCCTTATTTCTTCCGCGACCGCGAGGTGATCGCGCGCCTGATGCAGGAACTCGGTCTCGTCGATTCGACGGGTGTCCTTCGAGAGCTGGATGAGTCCGGGCAGTACTGGGAAAGCCTCCCCGCGCATCTGCCTGATCGCGGGGTCTGTCTCGACATCTACTTGTTCTATGCTTATCGCGAACTCCTGCTCAGGACTTACCACAACGGTGAAGGAGATAAGGTCCCTCTCGTTTACAGACGCGGTCTGGACACGCAACGTCGCCTTCGCCGTCATCTTCCGAAGCCGTCTGCCGAGCTGAAGCGTGTGCTCGATGGGATCGGTGCCGAGCTCGGCGATGTCAGATTGCTCTCACCCGATTGGAGCGCGCTGATCGGTCACAATGGTCATCTGAACGTGCACCTGATGATGCGGAGCATGGGCTGGTGGAAAGGACAGCCGCTCCTGCTCGCCTACAAGGATCGGATCGCCAACAAGCCGTTTCTGTCGCTGTTTTCCGAGATCTGTCCAACGCTCACCCTGGGCGAGAATGTTTCTCCCGGCGCTTGGTACGAGCTCGCCAGCCTGACGCCCTTCCTCGGTGACTCGCATCAGGCCTTCCAGTTCGAGGACGGCCGGACGATGTATTGGAACGATGCAGGCGCGATGGCTCTCCAGCAGTGGGAGCGCGCAGGCAAGGGTTTTCCGTTGCGCGACATCTATGACGCGCGCATGCAGGCGGACGACAGGACCGAGGTGCTGTACCAGGCGCTGCGTCGGAAATGGGGGCTTGCACCCGGCGATTGGTTCGTCTGCCTGCACATGCGCGACGCCGAAGCGCGCGGCGAGACCCTCGGCACGGGCGAGTCGATCCGCAGTGCCACCATCGGTAACTATCTCGACACCGTCCGCTACGTCACCCAGCAGGGCGGCTGGGTGATCCGCATGGGCGGACGCAAGGCGCCGCCGCTGCCGGACATGCCGCGCGTGGTCGACTACGCGAGAAGCGAGGATCAGGTGGCGGAGATGGACATCCACCTGATGCGCCGCGCGCGCATGTTCATCGGCACGACCTCGGGCTTTGCCTATGTCGCGACCAGCTTCGGCATTCCGACCGCCATGGTGAACGCCTTGAGCTCCGTCGGCCTGCTGTGGTCGAAGGACACGCGCTTCTCGCTCAAGCCCGTGCATACGCGCGAGGGGCGCATGCTGTCATTGAGCGACGTCACCTCCGAGACCTGGCGCTGGACGTTTCCGACCTATGAGACGGTCAAGGCTGCCGGCCTCACCGTCGGCGAGAGCTCCGCCGACGAAATCCTCGAGACGACCCGGGAGGTGCTGGATCTGTCCTCCGGGGCGCCGCCCGTCATCCCGCCGGTCGACGATGCCTGGGAAAAATGTGTGAACATCCAGGGATTCTTCGGCAACTCGCGACCGTCCCGCTATTTCCTGGACAAATATGCGGCGTCGCTGCTCGATCGCTCCTGAAACGAACCGGTCCGATGAACTTTGCACAACCGAACATGTCCCTGGAAGAAGCCCGCGCCACGCCGCTCGGCTACCGCGCCGACATCGACGGCCTGCGTGCCGTGGCCGTGCTGCCGGTTCTCTTCTACCACGCGTTTCCCACGGCCGTGCCCGGCGGCTTCTATGGCGTCGACATCTTCTTCGTCATCTCCGGCTATCTGATCACCGGGATCATCCACAAGCAGATGCTGTCGAAGACGTTCAGCATCGCCGATTTCTATGCCCGCCGGATTCGCCGCATCTTTCCGGCACTGATCACGGTGGTGCTGGTCACCTTCCTGATCGCCTGGTTCGTGCTGCCGCCGCGCGAGCTGAAGTCGCTCGGCACCAACATCGCCGGCGGTGCCGTCTTCATCCAGAACTTCGTCCTGCTCGGGCAGGTCGGCTATTTCGACCTCGCCGCCGAGAAGAAGCCGTTGCTGCATCTGTGGTCGCTGGCGATCGAGGAGCAATACTACATCGTCTGGCCGCTGCTTCTGATGCTGATCGGCTCATGGCGGCGCAGGAGCCTCGCGATCACGGTTGCGCTGGCGGCGGCGTCGTTCGTTGCGTGCCTGATCGTGCAGCCGCGCGCGCCAGAGTATGCGTTCTATCTGCCGGTGACGCGGGCTTGGGAATTGCTGGTCGGCTCGGGACTGGCGCTCTGGGTCAATGGCCGCAGTGCGGAGGCTCGTCCGCAGCCGCTGATCGACGTCCCGTACGTCCGCGAGCTCATCGCGCTGGCCGCGCTGCTCGCGATCGTGGTCGCGTTCTGGCGCTACGGTCGCCTCACCCCGCATCCGGGCGTTCACACGTTGCTGCCCGTGCTGGGCGCAGCCGCCCTGATCGCGACCAGCGGCACGCTGGTGCATCGCTATGTACTGTCGTCGACACCGGCCGTCTTCGTCGGCCTGATCAGCTATCCGCTCTATCTCTGGCACTACCCGCTGATGGCCTATGCGCGCATCCAGTTCATCGATGCGGTGCCGGTGTGGGTCATGGTCGCGATCATCGTGGCCAGCATGGTGCTGGCCTGGGCCACCTACCGCCTCATCGAGCGGCCGATCCGCTTCGGCCGACGCCTGGTGCCGCTCAAGGTCGGTGGACTGCTCGGCGGCATGGTCGCGCTGGGCATCGTCGGTGTGGTCGCCGACCGTACCAATGGCCTGCCGGCGCGCATTCCCGCCGAGCTTCGCGGCTTCATGCTGGACGGCAGCGAGACTGCCCGCTTCTGGCGGGCCGACAAATGCCTGCTGAAGCCGGATCAGAGCGCGTCCGAATTCTCTCCGGAATGCGCGGGCACCGGCCGCCATCCGCTCATTTTGGTCTGGGGCGACTCCTATGCGGCATCGCTCTATCCGGGACTTGCTCATTTCGGTGCCGAGCGGGGATTCGAGGTCGCGGAATTCACCGCCTCCGCCTGTCCGCCGCTGCTCGGTTTCGTCCATCCGGAACGGCGGTTCTGCAAGGGCGCGAACGACTTCGTCATCCAGAAGGTCGCCGAGCTGAAGCCGGATCTGGTCCTGTTCTATTCGACCTGGAGCTATGGTCCGGACGACCTGCGCAATGGGCTGGATAGAACGGTTGCCGCCTTGAAGGAGCTCAATGTTCCGAAGATCGTCCTGCTCGGGCCGCCGGCGACCTGGCTCGGCGAAAGCCTGCCCGCGAACATGCTCGACTATTATTTCCGGACGCATTCGCTGCTGCCGGAGCGCACCAAGTTCCGCTCCAACGACAACTGGACGCGGGCGCTCGACGAGTTCCTGGAGGCGCACGCGCAGCGCGTGGGCATTCAATACATCTCGGCGCGCCGCATGATGTGCAACGACGACGGATGTCTCGCCCGGATCGGCGCGGACGGATCCGACCTGACCGCGTATGACAGCGGCCATTTGACCTATCCCGGCTCCGTCTTCATTGCCAGACAGGCGCTGGAGGCGTTGCCTGGCTTCGACAAATAGCCGCGTCGTCCGCCCCGGGGCCGCCATGGATCGTCGGACAGAGCAGACCGGTTGGGCCGGGCATGAGGCCGGGGACGGCCTCGGCCGGGCAGGGCGCTATCTCGCCAGCCTGCTCGGGATGACGGCGGCGATGCTGGGCGGTGTCAGCCTGTGGCTGGCTGCGCAGGGCGGCGACCATTTCAGCGCGATCAGCAGGGCCGGGGATCGGTCATGGTACCGCAATTTCGGCGGCGACAGCGTCACCGAGATCCAGGACCAGGATCTGTTCTACCATGGCATCGGCCGCTCGATCGACAACGCCCGCCAGGCCGATGTCATCATCCTCGGCTCGTCTCTGGTGTCGTTTGCGGTCGACGAGACCGTCATGCGCGAGCGCCTCGAGCACCCCTATGGCCTCAAGTTCTACAACATGGCGTTCGTCGGCGTTGCCAGCGGCGAATTCGCGCGGCAGATCGCGCTGAAGCATCACCTCCGTCCGCGGCTGTGGATCTTGAACGCCGACGATGGCGGAGGCGGGGGCAACTTCTTCCACCGCAACCTCACACGCGCGTTCGGCGCCGACGTCCGTCCGATCCCGAGCACGAAGCTCAGCCGTTTCGGCGCGACCTACGAGATCATCCGGCGCAATCTGCGCTGGCGCTTCGAGGACGTGACGCGGCCATGGCGCCAGGCGCTCGCCGGTCCGCGGGCCGGACCGCTGCCGCGCTTCGACCGCGATGATCGCACCGGCGCAGCCGACATGAGCACGTTTCCGCGCTTTCTCGCCGAAGGCAATCCGGGCGTGAAGATGACGCGCGATCCCGACTGTCACACCACGCCCGACGTGATCGCCAATGCGCGCGACCTCGTGCAGTCGCTCGGCGCGCCCGTGGTCTTGACTTTCGTTCCCAATTTTCACGGCTGCCTGACCCAGGTTCGTGAGATTGCGGATGCCGTCGGCGTCGAGACGGCGCTGCCGGCGCGGACCGACTATTCGAGCTGGGATGGCGGCGGCCATCTCGACGCCAGGGGCGCGGCTGATTTTACCCGCGACCTCGTCGGCGCTCTGGAAAAGACGCGAGCGTTTCAGGGAATGCGTGAGAATGGCGATCACCGAAAGCCTTGATCATGCGGCCGCAGCGGATCGCCATGAGCGGCCGATCAGCCGGGCGCACGCGCTGCTCTATCGTCCCGACATCGACGGCCTGCGCGCGATCGCCGTCGTCGCCGTGCTCGTCTTTCATACCTTCCCGCGGCTGCTGCCCGGCGGTTTTGCCGGCGTCGACGTATTCTTCGTGATCTCCGGCTATCTGATCACGGGCATCATCGATCGGCAGTGCGCGGACAAGAGCTTCAGTTTTGCGACCTTCTACGCCCGCCGCATCCTCCGGATCTTCCCGGCTCTCATCACCGTGGTGCTGGCGACGTTCGTGATCGCCTGGTTCATATTCCCGGTCGCCGAGATGGAAGCGCTCGGGTCCAACATCAAGGGCGCCGCCGCCTTCATCGAGAACTTCATGCTGCACGAGCAGATCGTCGGCTATTTCGATCCGGGCGCGGAGCGTCTCCCGCTGCTGCACCTGTGGTCGCTCGGCATCGAGGAGCAGTACTACATCGTCTGGCCCGCGATGTTCGTGCTGATCGCCCGATGGCCGTCACGGAAGGCGGCCATCGTGGCCGCGCTCGGACTCGGCTCCCTGGTGGTCTGCCTGTCGACTCCCGCAAGAGAGGCGGCGTGGGCGTTCTATTCCCCGACCACGCGGGGCTGGGAGCTGCTGGCCGGCTCGCTCCTGGCGGTGTGGCTGCGGCAGCGTGCCGATCGCCCGATCGGTGCGGCCACCAGCAATGCGCTCGCGGCTGTTGGCGTGGCGGGCCTCGCCGTCGCCTTCTTCGCGTTCAGCGCAGCCTCGCCATGGCCCGGCATTCGCACCACGGTGCCCGTGCTGGCGACCATGGCCCTGATTGCGACCGGCGGCACGCTGGTTCAGCGGGTGTTGGCGTGGCCCGCCCTGGTGTTCGTCGGCCTGACCAGCTACCCGCTCTATCTCTGGCACTTCCCGCTGATCGCCTTCACCAAGCTGCAGTTCGGCGGGGCGGCTCCGGCGTGGATCTTGCTCGCGGTGCTCGGGCTGAGCGCCGTGCTGGCCTGGCTCACCTATCGTTTCATCGAGCTGCCGATCAGGTTCGGAGCCGCGCCCGTCGCGTGGCGGGCGTGGTCTTTGCTGGCCGTGATGGCGGCGATGATCCCGATCGGCGTCGCGGCGACGAGCACGCGCGGCCTGCCGGTCCGGTTCGCGCCGGAGATCAGGGGCTTCATGCTGTCGGGCAGCGAGACCAATTCGCATTGGCGCCGTGGCCGCTGCCTGCTGCTCCTGCAGCCTGCCTCCGCATTCGGCGCCGACTGCGCCGGGCAGGGACGCCGGCCGCTGCTGCTGATCTGGGGCGATTCCTACGGCGCGGCGCTCTATCCGGGGCTGCTGCATCTGTCGACGGAGCGCGGCTATGACGTCGCGCAATATACGGCCTCCGCCTGCCCACCGCTGATCGGCTACACCTTGGAGGCCCGGCCGTTCTGCAAGAGCATCAACGACGACGTCGTGTTGCGGATCGGCCGTCTCCGGCCGGACGTCGTCATCCTCGACGCGACCTGGGGCCACGCCGAGTCCGTGCTGCGCGAGGACCTGCCGCGCACGGTCGCGCTGCTCAGGACCAACGGCATTGCGAAGATCGTGCTGATGGGACCGCCGCCGAGCTGGCAGGGCGTCGGCCTGTCGCACAACGTGCTCGACTACTACCGGCAGACCGGAACGGTGTTGCCGGAGCGGACCCTGTTCCGCTCCAACGACGAATGGACGCGCGGCCGCGACGCGCTGTTTCGCGAGCTGACCCGTGAGCTCGGCATCGATTATATCTCCGTGCGCGACGTGTTCTGCAACGACGAAGGCTGTCTCAGCCGGATCGGTCCGGACGGCTCGCAATTGACGGCATTCGATCCCGGGCACCTCACGGTGCCCGGTGCCGTCTTCCTGGCGCGCCACACCATCAACAGCCTGCTTGGCCCGGCCCAGCGGCCGTCGCCGTGAGCCGCATTACTCCGGATCAGCCGGGATGCCGCGATAGGCGTGGATGATGAAGCGGGTGCCGCCGACCGAATAGTCGCCGCCGTTGGAGGCCTCGATCGCGAACATCTCGACCAGCTCCTTCCAGGCCTGCCGTTCGCCCGTGGTCGGAATGGCACGATTGGCGTTCCAGTCGTCGAAGCAGATGACGGCGCCGGTCGAGATCATGCCGCGCTCGAACAGAGGGACGAGCGCATCCATGGTCGACTGGTAGAGGTCGCCGTCGAAATGGATCATCGCAAACCGCGTCTCGGGCGGCAGCGTCTTCACGGTGTCGGCGAACCAGCCTTCGTAGAGCTGAAAGCGGTGCGGCGGAATAATCTTGCCGATCACGGCGCGCAGCTGCGGCGCGGCCAGCACCTTGCAGCCGCCCTTGGCCCACGCGCCGGAGATGACGTGCGGAGCGACCTGGTCGACCGGCGAGGTGATCTCGGGAAGGCCCTCGAAGCTGTCGAACAGGCGCAGAATACGGAACGGGTTTTCTCCGGACGCGCTCTTGCCGAGCGGCTGGCGCTGCAGGTCGAACACCATCGACGTGGCGATCGCGCGGGCGCTGAAGCCGCCCATCGTGCCGAACTCGGCGATGTCGCCGTTCACATGGGCGCTGTTGATGTATTGGACGCACAGGGTGAGCGTCTTGGCGATCTCCTGTGCCGGCAGGATCAGCACGTCGGCATAGCTGTAATATGCGCCGGGCGAGGGAAGCTGCCGCGCGCTGTATTTCTCCAGCGCGATGTCCTGGATGATGCGTCCGTCATCGACCGTGTCGGCGGACGGGGCTGCGATTGCCACGGCCGGAGGCCTGTCCTGTACGGTGGCGCTGCTGCCGTTCCCGTAGGGCCAGGGCAGCGGCGGCTCGAACATGATCGCCCGTTTGACCGAGCGCATCCAATACAGCGCGTCCGGCGGCAGCGAGGTGGCGAGCGCATTCTTCAACGGTTGCAGCATTCAAATTCTCCAACGCGGCGCTGTTCGATGACCGCAAAACGGCCTTGAGGGATGGCGCAGATGCGACGCTGCGCCGAAGAGAGGTGTTCGCCTGGCAACGCCCGACAGGCGGCGTCACGTCGAGACGGGATCGCGCGCTCGGTGACGGCGATATCGGCGGTGAGTGCGCGCCTTCTGCGTCGCGCGCAAGCCCACCTGCTGCCTTCTGGCTTAGCCGTCCTCCATCCATGGTGCAAGCGGGCGGCCATGCGTCAATAGAGGCTGGCAGCCCGGCGTCCGTCGGCCAATGCGTCGTGGGCGTCGGCGGGCCGCTCCTTCGGCAGCTTGACGAAGAACGGGTCGGCGGGCCAGTGGTTCATGCCGACGACCATGATTGTCATCTCCTCGTCGGGCATGCGCGGCATGAACACCAGATCGATCGCGGAGCGTGTCTTGTGCGACGGCGGGCTGCCGCGATGCATGAGGCGGGTCGCATCGAACACCAGCAGATCACCAGTCTTGCCCAGAACCGTGTGCTCCCGGTAATTGGCGTCGCGATACTGGAACGGACCGGTCTGCTCGTCGACATCGCAGAGATAGAGCACGCCGCGAATGACGCCGGCCGGGCAGCCGTCGCTGTGCCATTGCTGGGGACCGATGCCCTCGGTCAAATGCGGCTTCGAGCGCACCAGCCGGACATTGGCGACCTTGGCGGGGCAGCCGAGCACGCCGCGGAAGAAGGAATCGAAATCGCCGCCGCTGAACAGCGCGTGCAGATAGTCGACGAGCGCCGCCGAGGGCATCCCGGTCTGCAGATCCTGCGTGTAGGGAGCGACGCTGTTGCCGGCCCAGTCCCATGCCGAGTGGCGGTTGCTGACGTCGCGGTCGAAGCTCTCGGTTTCCCGGAACATGGCCGCCTTTTCCGGATTCGTGCTGATCACCGTGACGCCGTTCTGCTGGAAGGCGACGATCTTGTCGGCGAGCTGGCTCGGCGTCTTCTGCGGATCGAACTTCGGCGCATAGGCCGTGCACATCGGCGGCGCGCTGTTCGCGGCCGGCAGCAGCGTCAGCTGGCGCGGCTGCGCCGTGCCGTTCTTGTCCGCGGGGGCTGCGTCTGGACTGGGATGTCCGTTCAGGCGGTCGAACGTGTCGGCCCGCACCAGGCGGTAGCCGAGAGCGCTGAGCGCCTGGTTGACGCCGCCCTTGAGCCGCTGCTTGGCAGTGCTGATCATCGGTCCCAAGGCCATGATGTCCTCATGCTGCGTTCGGCTTGGTGGGCTGGAACGGATCCAGGCCGCACGCCATTCGATAATAGAGTTCGTATCGCGGGTGATTGGCGACGAGGCCGCGGCTGTCGATCGCATGATCGATCAGCGACTCGAGCAGGAGACGGGCGCCCTTGGGCGGCAGATGCACCCCGTCGAAATCGAACTCCGGACGCAACAGATCGCCCTCGGTCAGGTCGGGCCAGCGGTCGACCGTGAAGAGGTTCACCGAACGCACCTTCTGCGCCAGCTTCCAGTTGAACGCCTGAACCAGCTTGGTCCGGACGGAGACAGGGCAGTCGTAGTTCTGCAGCTCTCGGACGCGCGCTTCCTGCCGGGTCGGGGGAACGACGCTCTGCACGTAGACGCGCTTGAAGCCGGCCTTGACCAGCTGATCGAGCCCGGCGACGAACGGCCCGAGCCGTGCCTCGATCGCCTCGTCGATGAGATCCCACGGCACCAGCGGCTTGTCGAGCAGAGGCAACGTGGTGGCGAACGGCGGAACGAAGTCGTGGGTGTCCTTGAGGAGTTGCAGGAGCGGACCGCGAACGTCGATCTCGCCGACGGTGATCATGATCAGCGGCGGCCGCACGGCCTGGCCGACCGCCTTGGCAATGGCGAAATCGACCTCGTCCATCGACAGATGCGTCGCGCGTCCGTTGCGCACCAGGCCCTCATATTCGAGGAAGGCGATGAAGTCAGGATGAAACTCGCCGGTGGCGGGATCATAGAACTCCCGCGCCGTGGCGCCGGGGATGTACTTGGTACGGGCCATCACCCAGGCGCCGGTCCACCGCTCCCGGAACACCATGTTCCGATACGGCAGGGAATGGCTGTCGCCGACGATATAGACCGGCAGAACCGCTTCGAGCTCGGTGTCCACGCTGATACGTCCCCCCTCACATCACAGGCTCGGCCGCGGCCGCCGCTCGTCCTCAGTTGTTACGGCTCGCGGCCAGTGCGCGGTAGAACTCGTCCTCGTCGCAGATGATCTGCGGCGCGGCCGGAGGAGCCGCCGGTTGCATTCGTTCGTCATCACGTGCGGATCGCACCTCTGCGCCAGCGTCCTCGCCGGTGAACTGCGCGAAGAACAGCTTCATCGCGCGCGCGACGCCCTCGGTCGTGACCGAGCGCGCATCGTCGGCGAAATACGCCCCCGCATTCTTCGCATTGGTGATGATCTCGTAGGACGCGAAATAATGCACGTTGTCGAAGCGCCGGACCATCTCCTCGGCGGCGACGCGCAGCACGCTCTTGGAATAGGTCGTGGCCTGCAGCACGTGGCGCGGCTCCATGGTGGCCGCGAGCGGGACCGGCGAGACCGTCAGGATGATCTGCAGGCGCGGATTGGCTGCCGACATCAGGTTGATCGCCTCGGCAAGATAGCCGGTGGTCTCCATGACCGAGAGATTGTGGAACGCGTATTTGGCATCGTCGAAGTCGCCAGCGCTGCCGCACCCCGGACAGGTCGGATACACCGTGCCGTCGAGCTTGGACACCCAGCTCTCGGTCAGACCGAGCGTGAAGATGAAGATGTCGGTGGTTTCGAAGAGCCGCCGCACCGCCTGCAAATGCTGCTTCAGATCGGCCTCGGCCTCGACCATCGAGATGTAGCCGCGCGGCGTGATGCGGGGGCGCAGCAGATCGAACACCCAGCCGTCGCTGTCGGTCCAGAACTGATCGGCTGGCCGGAAAGCTCCGAACGCCCGCTGCAGCAGTTGCAGCAGTTGCAGGGTGCTGTAGACGTTGCCGTAGCGCGCGGAGAACACGCCATAGCCGAAGCGCTCCTCCTGCTCGGGCGTCAGATGCGGCGGCGCCGGCTCGGTGACAAAGTAATTGTAGCCGCGCTCCTTCAGGGCGCGCGAGATGTGCTGCGCGAAGCAACTGCCGGCCGAGGCGACGCGCTGATCAGGACCGAAGCGGAGCCGCGCGGTCAGATGAGGATCGAGATCGGATGGGCTGCGCTCGGCAACGGCCTGACGCCAGAAGCTGCTCGCGGGCAGCGTGGTGTAGGGACAACTCATGCACTCACCCTCTGACCGCATGGGGCCGCGACGCAACGAAAGCGAAGCGCATGCTGCTCAAGCCCTCGGCTTCATTCCGAGATAGGAATGAATGATGAACTTGGTGCCCTGGATCGAGTAGTCGCCGGAATGGCTGGCGACGATGTTGAAGCGGCTGACGAGGTCGGCCCAGGCCTTGCGCTCGCCGGCCTCGGGGTCGGCCTCGTTGCAGTTCCAGTCGTCGAAGCAGAGCACGGCGCCCTTCGAGATGAAGCCGCGTTCGAAGCACGGCACCAGAGCATCCATGGTGGATGAGTAGAGGTCGCCGTCGAAATGGATCAGCGCAAAGCGCGTGTCGTCCGGGAGCAGCTTCACCGTGTCGGCGAACCAGCCTTCATAGATCTCGACCCGGCTGGGCGGAATGATGGCCTCGACCATGGTCCGCAGATCCGCGGCGCTGAGAATCCTGCAGCCACCCTTCGACCAGGTGCCCGATTTCACGTGCTGCGACTCGAGATCGACCTGCGCCGTGATTTCCGGCAGGCCCTCGAAGCTGTCGAACAGGCGCAGCTTGCGCAGCGGCTGGTTCGGCTGATAGCGCGGGTCGAACACCATCGCGTTCGCCAGGGTGCGCGCGGTGAAGCCGCCCATGGTGCCGAATTCGGCGATATCGCCTTTGACATCGGCGCTGTTGATATACATCACGCTCAAGGTCAGTGTGCGCGCGATCTCCTTGGCGGGCAGGATCAGGACGTCGTCGATATCGAAGAACAGGTACGGCGCGCTGATCTTGTGGGCGTCGAGCCGTTCCAGGGCTTCGGTCTGCCGCGTCCGCGGCTCCGACCCCGCTCCGGCGGCCGGCGCGGGGACCGGTTGAGGCTCGGGTTCGGGCTTTGGCTCCAAAGCGGCCTGCGGCCGTTCCGGAGGCGGCTGCCCCATCAGCGCGCGCTTGATCGAGCGCAGCTTGAACAGGGTCTGGGGGGGCAGGCCTTCGGCGATCGCCACCTTCAACGACTTCGTCATGACAGCCCCGTTCCCTGCCGCTCGCGATGTTTCGCTGCCAATCTATAGATACATTTTGCAAAGATCGCAAAAGCGGCATGCGGGATCCGCACTCGTTTTGCGTGGGTCTTCAGCCGGGGAGGCCGACAAAGCCGCAATCCGGGTCGCCGGCGTTCGAGCCGGTTCCGACGTGCGCGTCGACGACGAATTGGCTCGCATCTTCAGGTGCATCACCCTTGTCCAGTCAGGTGACGAAAAATATTCTTCTTTCGTTTTTCCAGAAAACGTGGTTTTCTCTCACCATCCCGCCTCGTGCAGAGGGACGTACGCGTCGTCACGATACGTGGAGGTGGGCTGCGATGGACGTGACGGCTGCGCCCGACGAGCGCAAGCGTTACGGACGGCGAAGTCGTGTGGTCCTGGCCTCTCGACGCTGAGGTCTGCGCAACGCGCCAAAGGCGCGTTGTCGCAAAATGGGGGCAAGAACGCCGATCCCCAGGGAGAGCACGAAGGACACCGTTAAAACCGATCGCGCGGGGAAGGCCGGGATGTCCCAGCCGAACCTGTGGTACCTGCCGCCTGCATTTCTTTCTGCAGGCGGGCCATGGGGGCGGCAGGCTCCCGGCCTTCCTCGCGCCCTCTCAATCGAGAGGGCGATGGTCAACTCACAGCTCGGACGCCAATGCGTCGCGAGAGCGCCTGTCGACGCTCTCAGCTCACCCTCATTCGAAGAAGATGAATTCGTGGTCGCCGGTGTAGCCGGAGCGCTTGAACTCGAACGCCCATTCCTCGGGGGTGTGGAAGATGCGGCAGGTGAGCTGCCAGTACATCAGGTTCACCTTCTCGCGCTCGTTGCGGTAGCCCTCGACGCAGAGATATTTGGCGCCGCGGCTGACGCGCTCCATCTCGCGCAGGGCGGCATCGAGATCGTAGTTGTAGAGGTTGTGCAGCGTGTTGATCGAGATGACCAGATCGAAGTGCTTGTCGGGGTAGGGCAGCTTGGCCGCGCTGCCGACCTGGCAGAACGGCTTCACGCTCTCCATCGTGTGCTCGACGCCGTAGGACGAGACGTCGATGCCGGCGACCTCGAGATCCGGGATGGCCTCGCGGAAATCGTGCAGAATGAAGCCCTTGCCGGAGCCGACGTCGAGCACGCGCATGCCCGGCTTGATGCCGTACGTCTCGATCATCGCGTCGGCGACCTTGCGCCAGCGGCCGTCATATTTGTAGCCACCATAGCCGGTCTCGCGGCTGCCGTCCCAATAGTCGTAATCGTACTTGATCGCCATCTCCGCGACATCGGCCTTGTCGCGCTGGGTGACACGCGCGAGATAGTCGCGCTTGGTCGATTTGTGGACGAGACTGACGAACTCGCGATAGGCCATGAAGATCTCCGGGCGTGGGATTGTCGGTTAGTCGGATGTGGCGCCGATCAGGCCGAGCTGCGCCTCGGCCTTGGCGAGCTGCGCGGCGCAGCGCTGCGCCCAGGCGCCGGTGTCGGCGAAGGCGCGCCTGATGGCGCCGAGCGGCAGGAAGTCGTTCAGGATGATGCAGGTCCACTTGACCTGGTAGGCGTCGAGCAGCAACCGGCAGCGCGCGACGCTGGCCGCATCGAGCCCGAGGCCCTCCGTCAGCCGCTCGATGAAATGCTCGTGCACGGCCAGCGGCACCGGCACCTCCGGCTGGCAGAAGAAGTCCGACACCAGCTTGGCCGGGTCGTCGCGGCCGGCATATTCGAAATCAAGGAAGGTCAGCTTGCCCGCGTTGTCGATCAGCGCGTTGTGGAAGCCGAAGTCGGACGGCGACAGGCAGACCTGATCGGCGGGGATGGCGGCCTCCAAGCCGAGCCCTTCGGCCGCGGCGCCGCTCAGAATGGTCGCCTTCACGTCTGCCCAGGCCGGCTGCAACTGCGTCGCCACGAATTGCCGGGCCTCGGCCACATGCGGTACGTCGGAATCGAGTGTCGCCAGCCGCGCCACACGGCGCTCGACGGTCGCGATGTGCTCGGCCAGCGAGAAGCAGGCTTCCGAGCCCGGCGCCAGCGCAGGGCGGGGTGGGGCGTTCACCGCGAGCACGAAATCGATCGCGGCCTCGACATGAACAGGTGCCAGCTCGGCAGCCGTCAGCTTGCGTCCTTCGACGAAGCTATAGAGGCCAGCCTGCTCGGCGCGGTCGCAGGCCAGCGGTTCCGGCACGACGCGAACGCCGCGCGACCAGGCATGGCTGATGAAGCTCCATTCAGCGCCGAGCCGGTCGCGGGTATCACGGGCATCGGTGAAGTAACGCTTGAGCACGAGGGGACCGGCCTCGGTGTCGACGCGAAAGACCTGGTTGTTGCGGCCGCCGGCCAGCCGCGTCAGTCCCGTAGGGCTGGCCTTGCCGGCCTGCGCGGCGAGGCGCTGGGCGAGCGCCAGCAGGGCGGCGTCGGCGTTGGCCTCAGCCGCGGTCACGGACGACATCCGCCGCGATCTCGGCCCAGGAGGCGCGGCGCTCATAGCCCGTGGCCTTGGTCGCGAACTGGTCCTCCGGATCGAACAGCACCTTGCGCATCCCTTGCGGGAATCCGGTCATGCCCAGGATCTCCGGAAGGTCGTCGACAAAGACCTCGCAGGCCAGCGCATGCGCACGGGCAACCTTCTCGTCCTTGGTCAGCTCGAAGAACACCCGGTCCGGCGCGATCTGGCCGGGCGCTGATCCCATCAGGCCGCGGTCTGTCAGGAACCCGCGCGCCGCGGCATGCATGTCGTGCTTCGGCCCGAGAATGGGGTGCCTCGTCTTATGGCTGACGATGAACAGGTCATGGCCGACGGCGCGGGCGGCGGCGACGAATTCCGCGAAGCCGGGGTAGGGCGACACCAGATCCATGCGGGCGCCGTAGACATAGCCCTGCAGCTCGGTGAAATCGTCCTTGCGCCCGCTGCCGTTGAGATGGTCGCGGACGCTGTTCTTGTCGCGGCCGAGATCGGCCGGGATCAGGCCGCGCTCGAGTGCTGCCGCATGAAACACGCCGTCATAGCAGGCGATCGTGTTGTCGAAGTCGATCCCGATCCGCATGGCCTGGACTTAACGCAGCGACATGTCGATCAGCGGACGGCCGACCTTGCCGGCGGCCAGATCCTGCAGCGCCTGGTCGGCCTGGGCGAGGCTGTAGGGCTTCGACAGGAGATCCCGCACCGGGAAGCGGCCGGAGCTCAGCAGCCGGCCGTAGCGGCCGTAGTCGCGATCCGGCACGCTGTCGCCGCCCCAGGTGCCGAGCAGGCTCTTGCCCTGGTTGAAGACGCCGGGATTCAGCGTGAGCGCCGCGCCGTGCTTGGCGTTGCCGATGACGACGGCACGGCCGCCCTGCTGGCGCGTCGAATTGATCGCCTGCTCCATAACGGCCGGAATGCCGGAGGATTCGACCGCGAGATCAACGCCCTGCGGCACGATCTTCTTGATCTCGGCCAGCACGTCGCCGCTGGCATCGATCACGTGGGTCGCGCCGTAGATCTGCGCCAGCGCGCGGCGGGTCGGGTTGGGATCGATGCCGATCACCGGCATGGCGCCCGCGAGCGCCGCTGCCATCAGCGCGTTGAGGCCGATGCCGCCGGTGCCGAACACGGCGACGGCGTCGCCCGGCTGCACCTTGAGCACGTTGTAGACCGCGCCCATGCCGGTCGGCGCGGCGCAGCCGAGCAGCACCGCGACATCCATCGGCAGGTCGGGCGGCAGCAGGGTCAGGCGGTTCTCGCTGACGACCGCATGGCGCTGGAAGGTGGTGACGCCGCCGGCGTTGACCTTCTTGCCGTCCCAGTCATAGACGGCGCCGCCGGCCTCGATGCCGGTGCCCTTGATCCAGGACAGCACGACCTTGTCGCCAACCTTGACCTTGGTGACGGCGCTGCCGGCCTCGATCACCGTGCCGGTGCCCTCATGGCCCAGGCAGTGCGGCACCCATTTGTCCTCGCCCTTGTCGCCGCGCCACTCCATCACCTGCGTGCCGCAGGCGCCGGAATAGGCGATCTCGACCAGCACCTGGCCCGGCTTCAACGCGGGGGTCTCGATCTCGGCCAACACGAGCGGTTGGCCGGTCTGGACCAGGAGGGCAGCTTGGGTCTTCATGTGATGTCTCAGCTCAACGCGTGGATGATCTTGTCCGCGATCTGGTGGCCGGTCAGTCCCAGCACCTCGCGGGCGTATTCCTGTTCGCCTGATTTCTTGAAGAAGGCGTCCGGCGTGCCGAAGCGCAGGAACTTCTGGTGCTTCGTCTCGGTGTCGGCGAGCCATTCGGAGACGGCGGAGCCGAAGCCGCCGATCAGCGAATGCTCCTCGATGGTCGCGACCAGCTTGAAGCGGCTGAAGGCCTGCTTGAGCTTGTCCTCATCCAGCGGCTTCACGGTGTGGAAGCTGACGACCTCGGCGGAGATGCCCTTCTCCTTCAATCTATGTGCGGCTTCAATGACTTCCGGCAGCATGTTGCCGGTCGAGAGCAGGCAGACGTCGGAGCCTTCCTCGATCGTGATCGCCTTGCCGATCTTGAAATCCGCAAGAGGGCCCTTGTGAACGACCGGCTCACCCTTCTTGCCCATGCGGATGTAGACCGGGCGGTCCTGCTGCATGGCCGCGCGCAAGGCGCCCCGCACCTCGAAGGCATCGCCCGGGCAGATCACGACCATGTTCGGGATCGAGCGCAGGAACGAGATGTCCTCGCAGGCGTGGTGGGTCGGGCCGAGGCCGGAATAGGCGAGGCCGGCGCCGACCGCGACGATGGTCACGGGGACCTCGTGATAGCAGACGTCGGTGCGGATCTGCTCCAGGCAGCGCGTCGTCACGAACGGCGTGATCGTGTAGGCGACTGGGCGGAGGCCGTTCATGGCCATGCCGGCGGCGACGCCCATCATGTTGGCCTCGGCGACGCCGCAGTTGAAGAAGCGGCTGGGGTGCTTGTCCTTGAATTTGTCGAACAGGCGATTGCCGATGTCGCCCGAGAGCATGACGACGCGGCTGTCCTCGTTGCCGAGCTTGGTCAGTTCGTCAGCGAACGCGTTTCTCATGACAGGCCGAGCTCCTTGAACGACTTGACGACTTCCTCAGCGGTCGGGGCGCGATAGTGCCAGTTGTTGTCGTCCTCCATGAACGACACGCCCTTGCCCTTCACGGTGTGGGCGATCAGCGCTACCGGCTTGCCCGAGCCGTTCGGGATGTTCTGCATGGCTTCCGCCAGCGCGCCGACGTCATGGCCGTCGATCTCGTGCGCGTCCCAGCCGAACGCCGCCCATTTGTCGCGCAGCGGTGCCAGCATCAGGGTTTCGTTGGAGCGCGCGGTCGCCTGCCACTTGTTGTAGTCGACGACGACGCAGACATTCTCGAGCTTCTGGGCGGCGGCGAACATCGCCGCCTCCCACACCGAGCCCTCGTTGTTCTCGCCGTCGGAGAGCAGGGCGAACACGCGGTAGTTCTCGCCCTTGATGCGCCCTGCGAGCGCCATGCCGCAGCCGAGCGGCAGGCCGTGGCCGAGCGAGCCGGTGGCCGCCTCGACGCCGGGCAAAAGGTTCGCCGGCGGATGCTCGGCGAGCCGGCCGCCGTCCTGGCAGTAGGTGTCGAGCTCCTCGATCGGGAAGTAGCCCTTCATCGCCAGGGTCGCGAACAGCGCCGCGGCGGCATGACCCTTGGAGAGGATGAAGCGGTCGCGCAGCGGGTCGGTGGGATTCTTCGGGTCGATGTTCAGCACATGCCAATAGGCTGCGGTCATCGCATCGGCGCAGGACAGCGACGAGGCCAGATGCGCGGCCTGCGCCTTGTGCGACATCTCGATGATCTTGCCGCGCAACCTTGCGGCCTGCGCCTTCAGGGCGGCGGCGTCAGGCTTGGCCGCCGGGCTCCGGACTGCAACGTTCATCGTGCTCTCCAGTCGCGCTTCTCCGGGAAGCGCAGGGGTCGATCAGGGTTTATGTTCGTACTTGGTCGGCAGCTTGGCCATGACATCCTCGAAACGTCGCGCCCAGGCGATGACGTCGTCGATGCCCTGTTCCAGCGAGAACGTGTCGCGCCAGCCGAGCTCGGTGCGCAGCTTGAAGCTGTCGAGCGTGTAGGCGGTGTCCTTGCCGGGGCGCTCCGGTCCGATCTCGACGCAATCCTCGAACGACTTGCCGAGACGCGCCAGGATCATCTCGACCAGGGTGCGGATCGAGACCAACTCGTAGCCCGAGATGTGATAGGTCTCGCCGAGCTTGCCGCTGCGTCCGATCTTCACCGTCGCATCCGACACGTCGGTCATGTGGATGAAGACGCGGATCGACTTGCCGCCGCCGTCAAGCCGCAGCTTCTGCCCCGTCATCGCCGCCACGATGGTGCGCGGCACGATGCGGTAGAGCTGCTGGCCCGGGCCGTACACATTGGCCGCACGTGTGAAGACCACGGGGAACTGGTAGTTGGCGAAATAGGTGCGCAGGCTCATGTCGCCGGCCGCGCGCGACACGGCGTAGGGCGTCGACGGGTTGAAGGCTGCGTCCTCGCGCACCCAGCCCTCGGTCGAGCCGTAGACCTCGGGCGTCGTGACGTGGACGTAGCGGTCGAGGCCGTCATAGTTGCGCAGGATGTCGTGCAGCCGGACCGCGGAGACGACGTTGGTCATCATCCAGTGGTCTGGATGCAGCCAGCTCTCGCCGACCATGCTCTGGGCCGCGAAGTTCACGACGTGAGTCGGCCGCTCCGAGGCCAGCAGCGCCTTGAGCGCATCGAGATCGTGATTGAGATCGACGCGCTGGAAGCGGACCTTGCCGGGACGCTTCTGCCATTTGTACGGCAGGAAGGCGTCATGCGGCTCGTCCGAGCGGCTGGTCGCGATCACGTCGTGACCGGCGGCAGCCAGGAAGTCGACGAAGGTTGCGCCCGAAAACGAGTTCGAGCCGAGGATCAGGTACTTTTCGTTCGCAGCCATCGTCCCTGTCCGTCAGACCTCGCGCGTCGTGATGATGTCGCCGCGCTGCGCGTACAGCCACTGCATGATCATGTGGCCGATCACCATCTGCGCGTCCTCGGCGATCTGCATGTCGTCGACCGCGAAATGGATCGGCACGTCGGCGAGCGCCTTGGCCTTGCCGCCGGAAAAGCCCAGCACGGCATAGCTGGTCATGCCGATCTTCTTGCCTTCTTCCAGCGCCTTCAGGATGTTCGGCGAGTTGCCGGAGCCGGAGAAGGTGATCAGCACGTCGCCCTTGCGCGCGAGCACCGCGAGCTGCAGCGAGAACACCTGGTCATAGCCTTCGTCATTGGCGAGGCAGGTGATCACGGATGGGTTCGACGACAGCGAGTGCACGCGCAGACCCGAGCCCGGCGTCTTCGAGAGCGCGTAGAGGAAATCGTTGGCGAGGTGGTTGGCGTTGCCGCCGCTGCCGCCATTGCCGCAGAAGAACACCTGCCGGCCGGTCTGCCAGCAGTCGCGCAGATCATAGGCGAGCTTCTCGACCGGGCTCCAGTCGAAATCCTTCAGCACGGTGCTGAAGCGGCTGGTGTAGTCGGCGAACAGGCTGCCGGGGGTCTTGAAGGCCAGGACGTTCATTTCACGACCTCCTTCTCCATCCATTTCAGATTGTACCAGCGATCGTCGTTCTTGAGCTGGCCCTGCGAGTACATGCCGATGATTTCCTTGATCGCGTCCTCCACCGTCTTCTTCGGGCGGAAGCCGGTCGCGAGCAGGCGATCGGAGTTGACGCGATAGCTGCGCGGGTCGTTCGAGGGCGTCACGATGACCTCAGCCGGCACGTGCTTGGTGACCAGATTGGCGATATCGAGGATCGAGATGTTCTCGAAGCCCGCATTATAGATCCCGGTGTGCTCAGGATGATCGAGCAGGAAGAGATAAAGGTCGGTGATGTCGTCGATGTGGATGTTCGGCCGGGTCTGGTCGCCGCCGAACACGGTGATGCGGCCGTTCATCAGCGCCTGCATCGTCAGCATGTTGACGGAGACGTCGAGCCGCTGGCGCGGAGAGTAGCCGCACACGGTCGCGGGACGGACGATCTGCACCACCATGTCATCCTTGTAGGACAGCACGATGCGCTCGCCGCACATCTTGGTCTTGTTGTACTCGGAGATCGGCAGCAGCTCGAGATCCTCGGTGACCTGCTCCTCTTCCTTCACGCCGTAGACGCTGCCGGAGGACGCGTAGATGAAGCGCTTGATGCCATGGCGATAGGCGCGGTCGGCGAGCTGCATCGTGGCGAGGCAGGAGATCTCCCAGGTCAGCTTGGGGTCGAGATCGCCGCACGGGTCGTTGGCGACGCTGGAGAGATGGATGATGGCGTCGACCCCGGTCAGGTCGATGGCGTCGGGATTGCGGACGTCGCCCTGGACGACGGTGAGATCCGGATGCGGCTCGAGGAAATTGCCGAACCACATGATGTCGAACGCGACCACCTTGTGGCCGGCCTTCAAGAGCTTCGGCACGAGCACGCTGCCCTTGTAGCCGCACGCTCCGGTCACGAATATCTTCATCTGAGCAATCCCCGTGGCTCGCCTGTCGTGTCGCCGGCTGGCGCGTCGCGCGCACCTTTATACAAATTGGCTAGGGAAGGCGACCAGCCCGGCGGCGCAAGCCGCCCGTCAGACGTCCCCGCCACGGCGCGGTTCGTGATTAAACTCCAAATGGGCCCGGCGCAAGCTTTCCGGGTTACCGATATCCCGATGATAACCGCTGGTTTCCACGCACAAAATGCGTCCGAGATAGTTGGGGATGATTTCGGTGGAGAGATCGACGATCGGCTTTCCCAACGCGGCGATGTCGGTGATGACGGCAGGATCGAACACGTAGACCGCGCCATTGGCGAGGTTCCCAGGCGGATTCTTGACCTTCTCGTGGAAGGCGATCACCCTGTGCTGATCGTCCAGCTCGAGAATCCCGCACGAGCTCGGATCATCGGTGCGGAACGCGAGCATCGTCATGATGCAGCCATCAGGGCGGTTGCGATGGGCGGAGAGCAGCCCCGCGACGTCGAAATCCGTCAGATTGTCGGCGTGAGCCACGAGGAAGGGCTGGTCGCCGAACCAGGCGCGGTTGGCAAGCATGGTGCCGCCCGTCCCGAGCAGTTCATCTTCGTGAACGAGATCGATGCGGTCCCGCCAGCGCGATTGCGCCACGTGCACGCGCACCTGTTCGGCGAGCCAGTGTGTGTTGAGCAGCGCGCGCTCGATGCCGCCTTCGAACACGAGATCGAGCCAGTAGTCCAGCAATGGCCGGTCGTGCACACGCACCAGGCATTTCGGCGTCGTATTGGTCAGCGGGCGCAGCCGGCTTCCGATCCCCGCCGCGAGCAGGAGGGCACGCATGACGACATCCTACTCCTGGCTGAACCCAGTCTCGTCGATTTCCCGCACCAGCTCCGCCGTCGTCAAGGGCAGGTTGCCGACGCGGGAGACCTGGAGGGCGGCCGCCAGCGATCCGAGATAGGAGGCCCGCCAGATATCGGCGCCCGCGCGCAGGCCCATCGAGCAGGCCATGAAGAAGCTGTCGCCGGCGCCGGACACGTCCTTCGGCGACGGATTGAACGCCGGCAGCCGGTCCGAGGTGAAGGTGCCATCCGCCAAGGTGTTGATCAGCGCGCCTTCGGCGCCGAGCGTGATCACCAGATTCTTGGTGCGGGCCCGCTCGACCAGCCGCTCGCTGATCACGGCGAGGCCCGAGATGAAGTCGTTCAGCGCGACGCGCGCCTCGCGCTCGGTCGGCGTCAGCAGGGTCATGCCCTTGAAGCGGGAGACGTCGCCGGTCTGCGAGGACACCTGGCTGTCGGCCGCCATCATCACGCCCTGTGCGCGGGCGCGATCCGCGATCGCGTCGACCAGATCCTGCGGCAGGCAGCCATAGTTGAAGCAGGAGAACAGCAGCAGATCGCAGGTCTTCAAGGCACGCTCGACCGATGTCAGCATTTGCCGCTGCAGGTCGGCGTCCGAGGCGTGCTGGCGCAGATGGTTGACCCGCAGCAACGTCTTGTTGAGCGCGCGAAAACGCTGTTTGCGCGTGGTCGGCCGGCTCTGGTCGGTGAAGGCGTTGAAGTTGACGCCATGCTGTTCCAGCGTGTTGCGCGCGAATCGCGCCGCCTCGTCGTCGCCGACGAGCGTGAAGAACTTCACGTCCGCGCCGAGGCCATGGGCATGCGCCGCAACCGCGCCGGCACCGCCGACGAAGGTGCGGGTCATCAGCGGCGTCACCACGATGGTCGGATCCTCCTGGGACATGCCGACCGCATCGCAGGTGACATATTCGTCGACGATCAGGTCGCCGATGACGGCGACCCGCATGCCGGAGAGCTTGCGGAGCAGATCCTTCAGATTCGTGATCTCGAAGCCGTGGCGCTTGGGAAATTCCTGCGGTTTGCGAACCGTGGAGATGTCGATGTTGGCGTCGCGTTCCAGCAGCGACAGCGACGCAAAGCGCAACTCACCGGACGAGAAGATCAGCCGCCCGCCATAGACGTCCACGGCCTCCTGCTCGGGATTGGCGCGATCCTCGAACTCCTTGCCCTTGACGACGACGGTCGGCTTCAGATGCGCGATGAAGTCGGACGCCGACGTATCCAAGCGCACGGCATGGTGCACAAAGGCGATGGAACGCACATTTTCGAGGCGCATGTCCTGCGCCAGGGTCACGCCGGGCGTCGAATCGGGATTGACGCCCACGACCAGCACGTCGGCCTGCTCGGCGGCGAACTTCAAGAGCCGTAGATGTCCGGGGTGCACGACGTTGAAGTTGCCGGACACGAACGCAATCGTCTCCCCGGAGTCACAAGAGGCGCGAACAGTCTGGCAGGCCAGATCCATCTCACTCATATCGATCACCTGATCCAAGGAATTCACCTCCGGCTCGATCGGGCTGAGGTAGGACATCCGGCCAGCGTGTCATTCGCCGGCCGAAGAACTCCGATGCAAAGCGTCGCTGTCGCCCGGCACATCTGCACCGCGAATCCCGTTCCGATCTGCATCTTTCATGCCCGACATTGATTTCGTTGCGAAAAAAACAAGCGCGACCCCGAGATCGGAGCGATGGAGGGGCCGGCGGCCGATCATTTCCAATGGTCTCTTTATCAGGTGTGCGCAGCAGCACAAACAGTCCTGTTAGCTTGCGGTTGTGTGGTCGCGTCGGAATGCGGCTTCCGGAGAGCTCATCGTCCTTCACGGCAATGCTCGGCGCTGTGCAGACGAATCAGGCGAAGGATGGATCCAAGAATGCTCCGGCGAGAGACGGACTGCGTTGCGCTGGTCGGCGGGCCACGCGGAAAAGCCTCGGGGACGCCAGTCTCTCGCAGGACGTCTCAGTGATAGAGGTCGAACTGTTCACCTTGTCCTTTTTCAAGATCGGCCGTCAACGCGCTGCGGTCGATCAGCGGAAACAGCTTGCCGAACTCGGGGCGGTCCAGCAGTGCGAGGTAGGTCTTGAGCATGCCCCGTTCCGAAGGATGCGCGGGATCGAAGAAGTTGCCGGCATCGCGCGATATCTCGGTGCGGCTCATGTCGAAGAACTGAATGCCTAGCTGCGCAAATCTTTCGACGGTCTGTGGACTCCTGATCTCGCGCCAGAGTCCGGAATAGGGCCAATAGGCCTCATCGGTGTCGAGAAAGGCGGCAGCGCTCTCCAGGAGCGGATACTGGATTGCAATCACCGAGAACCCGCGCTCGCGGGACAGCCGAGACAGCCGCTCGATCTCGCCAAATTCGCGTTCGCTGAGATGGGGCGCGCCCGGAAACGAGGAGGTGACGTATTGAGCGCCGCGCGCCAAGGTTTCGGCTGCTGCATTCCGGTAGGGTGGCGCGACCATGACGGAACCATCCTTGCGGAACCCGAACTTGCCACGGATCGCCTCTGTTCCTATCAGCCTGTTGTTGTCAACAGGCTCGAGCTGCGGCGTCATCATGGCCGAACGGATTGCATCGAGGTCTCCGTGGGCCCGCGTGACGAAGTCTGCGACGTCGTGCAGCTTCCGCCGATGCGAATCGATGCCCTGGGCGAAGTCCATCGTGCGTTCTTTCCGCCAGACGTCAGCGAGGAAATCGCCAAACAGGAAGTAGTCCAGCGCTACGACGACTACGCGCGGCTTCGCCACCGTGGTTGCGCGATCGACAAAGTCCACAACGTGCGTGAGAGGCCAAGCCGTCAGGCACGCATTGTAGGTCACATAGGGGCGGAACATCTGCTCGCGCGCCTGACCGCACCGCGAACTTCCTACCAGCAGAACCTCAGGACGGACCTGTTTGATTCGTTCGAGCTTGTAGGGTGCATAGTCCTTGAAGGTGCCGAGCCAGACCAGCCGTTCTGTGCGCGATTGCTGGGCTGCAATCATGGAGAGCGGAACGGTCGCGCCCAATCGCCAGCCGGCCCATTCGAAAACAGCCAGCAGCGGCAGGAAAACGACAGCAAACAGCGCCACTACGATCGCAAGATACCGCGCCAAAGTTCGAGCCCGCCTTGATGATTGTGCTTCGGGAGTTAGCGAGTTTGGCTCGCAATCCGCGTCGTGCTGGGAGTTGATTGCGCTAGAATCAGGCTAATAGCTTGGCGTGGTTGCCGCAAGCGGATGATGCGCCAGCGCCACGCCGCCTGCCTGGACAGCTTCGACGAGAACATATTCGGATTCCTCAGCAGGATCGGCGCGATCGACGGCCCTTCTGCGTTCACTAAGCCAGAATGTCGGTGGCGAGGGCTCGAGGCCCGTCGCTTGCCACGCCCGGCTCGTTCAGAATTGGAAGTAGAGGAACTGCGAGGTGTCTCCGGCAATGATGTTCATCAGAACTGCCGCCACGAGCGCGATGGAAGTTCCGATTGCCCACGGCAAGGACGGTCGCCACTTCAGGTTCAGAATGCTCCAGGGACGAGGGTTGTGGTAGGTTTCCAGCCCGACTTTCCAACGCTCGAACATTGTGTTCACGTTGGGCAGGGTGAAACAGGCGACATAGCCTGCCAGGATCGCGATCATGACGCGCGGATCGACGAGGTTCGTTGCCGTGATCTTCTCCGGGTTGGACAGGGCGAGCATCCCCTTGATCAGCCTGACCGCGGCATTCGGATTGTCGGCCCGGAAGAAAACCCATGCCAGAACCACGACGAACTGTGTCAACAATAGAGCCGCCACCGCATACCAGGCGGTCGCCGACAGGCGGGTGAGGGCCGGTCGCTGCGCGACGAATTTGCTCCAGCGATGATTGACGATCAGAAACAGCCCGTGCAGGGCGCCCCAGATGATGAAGGTGAAGCCGGCGCCGTGCCAGAGACCGCCGAGCAGCATGGTGGCGAAGAGGTTGGCGTTTCTCCGGTGCTCGCCGTAGCGGTTGCCGCCAAGCGGGATGTAGAGATAGTCGCGCAGGAAGCGCGACAGCGAGATATGCCAACGGCGCCAGAATTCGACGATGCTCAGCGACTTGTAGGGGGAATCGAAGTTGAAGGGCAGCCGGATCCCGAACATGATCGAGATGCCGATCGCCATGTCCGAGTAGCCTGAGAAATCGAAGTAGATCTGCAGCGAGTATGCGAGCGCGCCGCCCCAGGCGTCGATCAGGTGAAGGTGGCTCGAATTGGCGGCCTGGAACACGGGATTCGCGATCAGGCCGAACCCATCCGCGATGAACGACTTCTTGAATAGCCCAATGGTCAGAATCGTGAGGCCGACCGCGACTTTTTCGAGCGAAATCCTTCGGCTCTCCTCCGAGCCGAATTGCGGCATCATCTCGCGGTGATGGAGGATCGGGCCGGCGACCAGATGCGGGAAATACGTGACGAACAGGCCGTATTTCACGAAGCTTCGCTCATCGGAATACCCCCCGTAGACGTCGGCGAGGTAGGCGATCTGGGTGAAGGTAAAAAACGAAATGCCGAGCGGGAGAACGATCGCGAGCGAGGGGTGTTTCGACGCGGTGATCGCATTGAGGATCTGGATGCCGAAATTCGTGTATTTGTAGAACGCGAGCGCAGCCAGGTTGAGCGTGATGGCAGCTGAAAACAGGCCAGTGCGGAGCTTTCCGGTCTGTCCGGCAATCAGCAGACCCATCGTATAATTGAAGACGATGGAGACCAGGATGATCGGGACGAAGTGAATGTCCCAATAGCTGTAGAAGGTGAGCGACGCCGCGGTGAGCCAGCTGAGGCGCACGACGGGGGCGGCGAAAAAGCGAGCCAGCAGAAAATAGCCGACCAGGGTCACCGGCAGGAACAGGAACAGAAACTCAAACTGCGTGAAAAGCATAACAAGTTTCTTGATGTTGCTGCATATTGCGTTGCTTTATCAATGATTGAGGGCGCTGCCAAGTTGGGTGCACCTCTCCCGCTGCGAATTTCGGGGGATGCCGCCTCCTGACGGCAGCGACGTGCGGCCGGCCTCTCGAAAAGAGCGGGCCCTTTTCGATCAATGATTCTTCTGCTATGGCAGCTCGAAAATCTGACCAACGACGCCAATCCGACGACGCCATGATGGGGTTTCGCGCAATCACTCTCGCCGATGATCGTAGCGGCGAGGAAACCCTCTATGGGCCATGCAGATGACATCCCGATAGGTCTGCGCTCTCGCGCGCAAAGCAAACTGGGGAGGAGCGGGAAACCCTCTGTTCCACCGGCTGACGTCGTGTCTAGACTCTCGTTGTCGAAGCCGAAAGCAGCTGCCACGACACCCACCGAGACAACCTATCGAGCGGGAATTGCGTCATGTCGACAGTCGGCCGGTCTGCACCGGAAAAGTCAGCTGAACCGGGTGGATTCGGGCGCTATCTCATCGCAGTCGGAATTGTGGGCCTGGCGGCCGCGTTCGCGTTTTCGCTCGGTTTGTCGCTGTTCTCGTCCGACGTGTGGACGTTGCGCGATGGAGTGCTGCAGATTCCGCGCCAAGGCGACACCAACTGGTATCGTGATTTCGGAGGCCGCAGCATTCCGCAGATCCAGGACCAGGATATCTTCTACAGCAACCTCGGAGGATCGGTCGAAGCCGCCAAGCGGGCTGACATTGTCTTTCTTGGTCCGTCCTTCGTCAGCTATGCCGTGGACCGGCAGACGCTCGCGCAATCGCCGGTGCTCGGTCGATTGGGGATCTACAACATGGCCTTCGTGGGCATTCGCGGCGGTGAGTTCTCGCGGCTCGTGATCCAACGTTGGAAAATCCGTCCGCGTCTGTGGATCATCAATGCCGACGATCAGTTCGTGCACTTTTTCAGCAACGATCTCAACGTCACTCTTGGTCCGCAGAAACAGCCCATTGCCGCCGTCCAGCGCAATCGAATGCGGGGGTACCTGACGGTGATCGGCCGCAATTTGCACTGGCGTATCGAGGACTTGGTTGCGGCGTATCAGAATGGCTATTTCTCGCCCACCGGCCTCTATCGCAACATCACTGATGGTGACATGGCGCTGGATGCCAATCCGGGCTACGTCGCCTTGGGCAACAAGCCGATGCTGTCGGCCCGCAATCCTGACTGCCATACGACCCCCGCGATTGTCGACTATGCGAAGAGATTTCTCAATGAGGTGGGCGGACAGGTCGTGCTCACATTGGTCCCGCATAGCCAGTCTTGCGTCCAGCAGGCCGCGGAACTGGCGAAAGAATTGAACATCGAGCTGATCGCGCCGCCATTCGATGGCCTGACGACGATTGACGGCGGCGGCCATTTGGATCGGCAGGGCGCTCAGGTCTTTACGAGCCATCTTGCTCGCGAGATCGTCAAGACGGCGGCCTTCAAACGGGCATTTCCCGACGGCAAATGATTGTGCGGGATTTCAGCAAAAGGCGACGCCGGCGCCATGCCGGTTCGTCCGAGACGTCGACGTCTCCCCGCCATCAGGGGCGATGTGACCAGGTGCGGTTGGATGCCGGAATTTCTGAATTCTCCTCTCTCTTAGGTTTGCTCGCGTTCATCCCCATGTTCGGCTTGGAAAATTCCCGACACCTCTGTTATAGGTGCGATCCAAACGGTTCAATCCCTGGTTGGCATTTGCGGGGCGATGTCTCCTTGGGGGAATCTCGCATCCGACCCGGCGAGCGTGCTGTCCTCATCCCGAGAAGTGATCCCGGGCGCGCAGCGCAGGCGACTTGAACGGCCGGTCGTCCAAGCTCTGCCTTGATCCGAACGCGCGGAATCGGGGATTTCAAGGTTGTGTGGAACTTGGTCGTATGAAACTGCAAAAGCGAAGGCCGATGCGCGGCGGGCGCCGACGGTTTGTCTACCAGGTCTTTGTCATAGTCGGGGCGACCCTCAATCTGCTGCCGCGACGCGTGGTGTTCCTTGGTCTGGTGATCGCCTTCGCCGCGAGACTTCCGCTCAGGCGGCGCCTGGCTCAGGCGTATTTTCCCTATGTGACGTCATATCTTGCAACTCGGCCGGAGTTTCGTTTTTCGACGGCTCTCAGCCGCCATTTCCCCGCTGCCTCGCTTCGAGCCCTGAGCAGCATCGGTGCCTATCGCGAGGCCGCCGGCATGGTCGGCCGCGATGCCTTGGCGTCCGATGACGCGGAGACCAGATACGCGCTGGTTCGATCCTTGTTCGAGCTGGGCGAGTTTTCGGAGGCGCGCGACGCCGCGGCAGGAGCGAAGCCCGAACAGCTCGAGGCGATGGTCGATCTCGCCTTCTACAAGGCCATGGTCGACCTCATCGAAGGGGATGAAGCGGCGGCGCTCGATGCGATGTTCTGGGCGTGTCGGAGCAGCCTGCATTTTTTCCGTCCCCACCAGAACATCGCGGCTCGGAATTCACCGCGTTACTTCCCGAACAGCCTCGATTTCCTCTGCGGGGCTCGCGGCCGGCTGTTCGACCTGTGCAACTTCACGGGCCAGCGCGTGATGCATGTCGGTCGCGGCGAGATTGCAATTCGCTTGTACGAGCGGGCTTTGAACGTGCAGCAGGAACTCCGGGCATCGCCGCCACCGCTTTCTGATGAGTTGAGGCGGCTGCTCGACCGGCTCGGCGTGACCCTGGATGCGCTGCGGCTCGTTCCTGAGGAATGGGCGACGCAGATCGGCCATCTGGGCATGCTCGACATCCTGTTTCGCATGCGAGAGCTGGGCTGGTGGTCAGGCGAAGCCGTGATCGTCGTCCGCCCCGACAGCATCGCCAATGCGGTCTTCTTCAAGCTGTTTGAAAGTTTCGGCAAGGTCGTGGTGATCGGTGAAACCGTATCGGAGCGACTGGGTGAAGAACTGCTGTCCTTGCAGCGCTGGTACGGGTTGAATTTCAACGCGTTCAGGCTGCCGGACGGGCGGGTCGTACCTTGGCAGGACGCCGGTGCGATCGCCATCGAACAATGGGAGCGCGAGGGAAGAGGGCATCCGCTGCGTGACGCCTACGATCGGAGTGCGGCCGCCGCAGCGGCTCGCTTCGACGCGTTCCGTTCCAGCCACGGCATGAAGCCCGACGACTGGTATGTGTGCCTGCACACGCGGGACGCTGCGCACTATTTCGAGTTCATGGGCACAGGGCAGACCCATCGCAATGCGCCGATCGAGACGTCTTTGGACGCCATTCGTCTGATCACCACCCATGGCGGATGGGTCATCAAGCTCGGTGGTCCGAACTCGCCGAGGCTTCCGCCGATGGCTCGCACGATCGATTACGCGCTGAGCGAATTCAGATCGGAGCTGATGGACATCCACCTGATTCGCCATGCCCACGCATTCATTGGGACGACGTCCGGGTTGACGAATGTCGCTGTCAGTTTCGGCATTCCTTGTGCGATCGTGAATGCGATCACGACCGACGCCCAGCTGTGGAACAGCAACGTCCGTTTTGCCCTCAAGCCCGTCAGGCTAGCAGACGGCACCGTGCTGACGCAGCATCAACTGACGACGTCGCCCTGGCGCTGGCGCGTGTTCGATGCGGCCGTGCTGGGCCGGAGCGGTGCGCATCCGGAGACCAACTCGGCGGACGACATCCGCCACACGGCCGATGAGGTCCTGGCCATCGCCGACGGTCGGTTGGCTGAATTCGAAGGCGATCACGATGGCGCAGGACTGTTGTCGCGCTGGAGGCGTGCGCTGGGGCTGCCCTATTACTACGGCACCAGCCGTCCGAGCCTCGGTTTCCTGGCCAATCATGAGACGGAGTTGCTGCGCGACGCCGTCGAGGGCCACTGAGCCATGCAGATGGGGGACGGGGTGGCGGAGATGGCACCATGTGCGGCATAGCCGGCCTGTTTCGCCCCGGCGGAGCCGACGAGGCCCAACTGACCGGAATCATTGATCGCATGACGACGGCGCTGGCGCATCGGGGGCCAGATGCGTCCGGCAGTTGGATCAGCGCTGCGAGGGGCCTCGCCTTCGGACATCGCCGTCTGGCGATCCTCGATCTCTCCGAGGCCGGGGCGCAGCCGATGCACAGTGCCTGCGGGCGCTACACCGTCACCTTCAACGGCGAGATCTACAACCATCTCGATGTCCGTGCCGAGCTGGAGGCCGGTGGCGACGCGCCGAATTGGCGCGGTCATTCCGATACCGAAACGCTGCTCGCCGCGATCAGCCGATGGGGCGTTCGACCGACGCTTCAGCGCCTGATCGGCATGTTCGTCTTCGGGCTGTGGGACGCCGAGACTCGGCAATTGATCCTGGCACGCGACCGCTTCGGCGAAAAGCCGCTGTTCTACGGCTGGAGCAACGCTGATCTGGTGTTCGGCTCCGAGCTCAAGGCGCTGGCGGCGCATCCCTCCTGGGCGCCGTCGCTCGACCGAGCGGCGCTCACGGCGTTCATGCGCTATTCCTACGTGCCGGCGCCCGCCACGATCTGGACCGGCATACGCAAGCTGCCCTCGGCGTCGTTCGTGAGCTTCTCCGCGGATGCGGCTCCCGGCGGCTGGCCGCTGCCGCAACCCTATTGGTCGCTGCGCGATCGTGTCGCCGCCGCTCAGGACGATCGCATTGCCGACGAGGGCGAGGCGGTCGAACGGCTGGAGCAGCTGCTGTCGGTGGCCGTGAAGCGACAGTGCTTGTCGGACGTACCGCTCGGCGCGTTCCTGTCCGGCGGCGTCGATTCGTCGACGATTGTCGCCCTGATGCAGGCGCAGGCGGGCCAGCCTGTGCGCACCTTCAGCATCGGCTTCGCCGAAGGCGGCTACAACGAGGCCGAGGACGCGCGCAACGTCGCGCAGCATCTCGGCACCGATCACACCGAGCTCTATGTCGATGCGCGGACCGCGATGGACGTGGTGCCCAAGCTGCCGCGGATCTATGACGAGCCGTTCGCCGACTCCTCGCAGATCCCGACGCATCTGGTCGCGCAGCTCGCGCGCCGGCATGTGACTGTCGCATTGTCAGGTGACGCGGGCGACGAGCTGTTCGGCGGCTACAACAGGCATGTATGGGGCGGCGCGCTGCAGGCGCGCCTTGGTCGCGTGCCGATGTCGCTGCGGCGTGCGATTGGTGCCGTTCTCGGTGCGATCGCCCCAGAGCCGGCCGATACGGTTCTCAGGGCGCTGCAGCCGGTGTTGCCGGCCCGATTGAAGGTTCGGCATGCCGGCGATCAGGCGGCCAAGCTCGGCCGCGTCATTGCCGCCGACGGCTTTGATGGCCTCTACCGGGCGCTGTGCTCGATCGATCAGGATCCGGCCGGGACGGTGGTGGGCGGCACGGAGCAGGAAAGTTGGGCAGGGAACGAGATGCGGCAGCTTGCGGCGCAGCTCGACCCGCTCGACCGCATGACCCTGGCGGACTCCCTCAGCTATCTCAGCGACGACATCCTGCAGAAGGTGGATCGCGCGGCGATGGCGGTGGCGTTGGAGACGCGCGTGCCGTTCCTCGACAAGGACGTCGTCGAGTTTTCAGCCAAGGTTCCTTCCAGCATGAAGGTGCGGGACGGTCGCGGCAAATGGCTGGTACGACAGGTGCTGTATCGCCACGTGCCGGCTGAGATGATCGATCGGCCGAAGACGGGCTTCAGCATTCCCCTCGACGCGTGGCTGCGTGGGCCGTTGAAATCGTGGGCCTCGGACCTGCTGTCGCCGGAGCGGCTGAGGCGGCAGGGTCTGTTCGATCCGGTGCGGGTGACGCGCATGTTCGACGAGCATCTCAGCCGCCGCCACAATCATTCCTACTGGCTTTGGAACGTGCTGATGGCGCAGGCCTGGCACGACGAATGGGCGCGCGCCGCCTAGAGCATGATCCGGAAAAGTGGAAACCGGTTTTCCGAAAAGATCATGCTTAAACAAAGAGATGAGATCATGATGCGATTCCGTGGAATCGCATCATGATCCAGGTCAGTCTTCGACCGTCGCGGGAACGGCGAGGCGGCCAGCGCCCTTTTCGGCGCTGAGAATCCACACGAGTCCGCCCATGCCGCCGACGATGAAGTAGACCGCGCCGAACAGGATCGAGACCACGGTGCCGTCGGCCGGCGCAAGCCCGGCATAGCCGAATGCGACCATCATCGTCGCCTCGCGGACGCCCCAACCAGCGATCGAGATCGGCAGCATCGTGATCAGCATGATCGGCGGGGTCAGCAGGAACAGTTGTTCGAATGCGGCTGGCGCCGCGATGGAGCGCACCGCGCACCAGGCGATGACGACGGCGAGCACGTGAATCGACAGCGACAACACGGCGATCTTCGCAGCCGTGCTCCGGCCGAAGATTACCCTGTTCGCGATCACCGAGCAGGCATAGACGTGGCGCGTCGGCCACCACGCCTTCATCCACGCCGCCGGCAGATGGCCGATGGTGAGGAAGCCGACGCCGGCCGCCAGTGCGGCGGCGTCGACCAGCACCAGGGCCAGGCGCCCGTGCTGGTCGGCGATCATGCCATAGCTCCACGGCAGGCTCGCGACGATGATCAGCGCCAGCGCGATGAAGCCGACGGCGCGGTCGGTCAGGATCGAGTAGCTGGCTGCGCGCCAGCCGGCGCCGGTGCGCCCGATCAGCCACAGCCGCACGGCGTCGCCGCCGATCGAAGACGGCAGGGTCTGATTGAAGAAGGCGCCGATCATGTTGTAGCGGAACGCCTGCATGTCCGTCAGCGGCGCGCCGCACAGCGCGGAGATCTCGCGCCACCGCAGGGCGCCGATGAAGATCTGCACCAGCGTGATGGCCACCGCCAGCCCGATCCAGCCGATGTTGATCTGACTGAGCCGCTCGCGGATCGCCGCAAAGTTGATCCCGCGCAGAGCGAGATACAGCAGAGCCAGCGACACCACGATCCGGAGGAGAAGAATCAAAAACGCACGCATGCCAGGCTGGCTTCGCTCTTGGTTGAAACGGTCCAAGCCGAGTGCGATACGCGCAACGCCCGTCCTGGCAGGGCCGGACCCCGGGTAAGGGGAGCCGTAGCCGCCCCTTGCGGTCCTGATGCCCCGGTGGCTAAACAGTCGCAGGGGTGGCGTCAATGGCCTCCGAAACGACCGGAATATCAATTTATGTCTCATGGCCGGAAGATTGCGGTGATAGGCCTTGGCTATGTCGGCCTGCCGGTCGCGGCTGCGTTCGCGCGGACAGGCTGCCCGGCGATCGGGTTCGATATCGATGCGGCCCGCGTCGCAGAGCTGAAGGACGCCAGGGATCGGACCTGCGAGGTCGATGCGGGCGATCTGCGGCGGCCGGGCCTGCGCTTCACCAGCGAGCCGGCCGATATCGAGACTGCCGATTTCTTCATCGTCACGGTTCCGACCCCGATCGACAGCGCACGTCGGCCCGATCTGGGCGCCATGCTGGCCGCGACGCGCGCCGTTGGCGCCGTTCTGAAGCACGGCGACATCGTCGTCTATGAGTCGACCGTCTACCCGGGCGCCGTCGAGGAAGACTGCGTCCCGTTGCTGGAGAGCTGCTCGGGCCTGAAGGCGGGGGCCGATTTCAACGTCGGCTATTCGCCGGAGCGCATCAATCCCGGTGACAAGACGCATCGCTTCGAGACCATCACCAAGGTCGTCTCGGCACAGAACCCGCAGACGCTCGAGATCGTGGCGGCCGTCTATGGCTCGGTCGTCACGGCCGGCATTCATCGTGCGCCCTCGATCAAGGTCGCCGAGGCGGCGAAGGTGATCGAGAACACCCAGCGCGATCTCAATATCGCCTTCATGAACGAGCTGTCGCTGATCTTCCAGGCGCTCGAGATCGATACCGGCGACGTGCTCGCAGCCGCCGCCACCAAGTGGAACTTCCTGCCCTTCACGCCCGGCCTCGTCGGCGGTCACTGCATCGGCGTCGATCCCTATTACCTCACCTATCGCGCCGAGAAGGCGGGCTACCATCCTGAGGTCATCCTGGCGGGCCGCCGCATCAATGACGAGATGGGCCGGCGCATTGCGCGCGAATGCATTCGCGGGCTGCTGAAGCGGAAAGGGCGCAGCGGCCTCGTCACGATCCTCGGCATGACCTTCAAGGAGAATGTGCCGGACATCCGCAATTCGCGGGTGATCGACATCATCAGCGAACTGCAGTCGTTCGGCGTCGAGGTGCAGGTCGCCGATCCCCTGGCCGATACGGCGGCGGTGCACGAGGAGTATGGCATCGGCCTCACGGCAGTTGACGCGCTGCGTCCAGCCGACGCGGTCGTGCTGGCCGTGTCGCACGATCAGTTCCTGGCCGGAGGCTGGCCTTTGGTTCAGAGCCTCCTCGGCGAGGAGAGCGGCCTCGTGCTCGACGTCAAGATGAAGCTCGACCGCGCGAGCAAACCCGCCGCCATCGAACTGTGGCGACCCTGACGGAGCGACCATGGCAGATCATCCCATCCTCGTGACCGGCGCCGCCGGCTTCATCGGATTTCACCTGTCGCAGCGGCTGCTCGCCGAGGGACGGCAGGTGGTCGGCATCGACAACATCAACGCCTATTACGATCCGAAGCTGAAGGAGGCGCGGCTCGACATTCTGAAGGCGGCGCCCGGCTTCACCTTTCACAAGCTCGATCTCATCGACCGTGCCGGCATCAAGGCGCTGTTTGCCCAGCATCGCTTTCCCGCCGTGGTGCATCTCGCGGCCCAGGCCGGCGTGCGCTACTCGCTGGAAAATCCGCACGCCTATGTCGATGCCAATCTCGAGGGCTTCATCAACGTCCTCGAGGGTTGCCGCCATCATGGCTGCGAGCATCTGCTGTTCGCATCGTCCTCATCGGTCTATGGCGCCAACACCAAGCTGCCGTTCTCGGTCAAGGACAATGTCGATCATCCGATCAGCCTCTATGCGGCAAGCAAGAAGGCCAACGAGCTGATGGCGCATTCCTACAGCCATCTCTATCGCCTGCCGGCCACCGGGCTGCGCTTCTTCACCGTCTACGGCCCCTGGGGCCGTCCCGACATGGCGATGTTCATCTTTGCCAAGGCCATCCTCGCAGGGCAGCCGGTCAGGCTGTTCAATCAAGGCCGGATGCGGCGTGATTTTACCTATGTCGACGACATCGTGCAGGCCATCGTCCGCCTGATCGGCCGCCCGCCCCAGGGAAACCCGGATTGGGATGGAAACAGGCCCGATCCGTCGAGCAGCCGGGCGCCATGGCGGATTTACAATATCGGCAACAATCATCCCGAACAGCTGATGGACGTGATAACACTACTAGAGAAGGAGTTCGGGCGGCCGGCCATCAGGGAGATGCTGCCGATGCAGCCCGGCGACGTCGAGGCGACCTATGCTGATGTCAGCGACCTCGAACGCGACATCGGCTTCCGGCCGGCGACCTCGATCGCCGACGGCATCGGACGTTTTGCGAAATGGTACCGCGACTATCACCGAATTTAACGGGTTGATTCATGACCGGACGCATCATTCCTCTCATCATGTGCGGCGGCGCTGGGACCCGGCTGTGGCCGGCATCGCGGGAGGTTCGCCCGAAGCAGTTCCTGCCGCTGTTCGGCACCCGTTCCACGTTCCAGGACACGCTGCTGCGCGTATCCGATGCCGACTTGTTCGAACGGCCGATCATCATCACCAACCTGGCCTATCGCTTCATGGTGCTGGAGCAACTGGCCGAGATCGGCATCGAGGCCGACGTCCTGCTGGAGCCGATGCGGCGTGATTCAGGCCCGGCCATCGCAGCCGGAGCCGCCTTCGCCCAGTCGCGCCATCAGGACGCTGTCGTGCTGGCACTCGCGGCCGATCACGTCGTTCGCGACACCGCGGCCTTCCTCGCGGCGTGCCGGCAGGGGCTCGCTGCCGCCGAGGCCGGCCGCATCGTCACCTTCGGCGTCAATCCAGAGCGCGCGGCCACCGAATATGGCTATATCAGCCCGGGTGCATCGGTATCCGGGGAAGTGCGGGCCGTCGCAAAATTCGTCGAGAAGCCGGATCAGCCGACCGCCGAGCGCTACATCCGCGAGGGCTATCTCTGGAACAGCGGCAACTTCATGTTCCGCGCGTCGGTCCTGCTCGATGAATACCGCAAGTTCGACGCGGGCAGCGTGCAGACGGTGATCGACGCTGTCTCCAAGGCCGGCCGCGACCTCGGTTTCATCATCCTGGATTCCGATGCCTTCGCGGCGGCCAAGCCGATCTCGATCGACTATGCCGTGATGGAAAAGACCGAACGTGCCGCCGTGGTGGCGGTGTCGTGCGGCTGGTCTGACGTCGGCTCCTGGCATGCGGTCTGGGAACTGTCCGACAAGGACGGGCAGGGCAATGCCGCGCGCGGCACCGCCGTGTTCGAGGATTCCCGCAACTGCAACGTGGTCACCGACAAGGCGCTGGTCGCGCTCGAAGGCGTCGACGATCTTGTCGTGGTGGCCGCGCAGGACGCCGTGCTGGTGTCGCGCCAGCGCGATGCCAACGGCTTGAAGCGGCTGGTCGCCAAGCTCAAGACCGTGGCGCCCGAAGTGACCGAGACGCACATCAAGGTGCACCGGCCCTGGGGCAGCTATCAGTCGGTCGACAATGGCGAGCGTCATCAGGTCAAGCGCATCATCGTCAAGCCGGGCCAGCGCCTGTCGCTGCAGAAGCACTATCACCGGTCCGAGCACTGGATCGTGGTGCGCGGCGCGGCGCGGGTCACCGTGAACGAGACCGTCAAGACCGTGCATGAGAACGAATCGATCTACATTCCGATGGGCGCGGTGCACCGGCTGGAGAACCCGGGCAAGATCCTGCTGGAGCTGATCGAGGTCCAGACCGGGTCCTATCTCGGCGAGGACGACATCATCCGCATCGAGGACGATTACCGCCGCGAGTAGGGCGGGTCTCGCCTCGAATCACGCGAGCCGTGCTAGACAGCCCCGGACGTCGTCCGCCGGAGAGCTTCGTTGCAAAGCACGATCGGATCGCGCGCGTTCCAGAATGCGCGCCTGCAGAAGAAGAATCGCAAGCAGGCCGATAGCCTGCTGCCGAAGGCCGTCGAGGCCTATCGGGCGGGCCGGCACGCCGATGCCCAGACCATCTGCGGACAGGCTCTGGGCCTCGTGCCCGATCATTTCGACGCCTTGCACCTTCTCGGCGCGTCCGCGCTCGACAGCGGCCGGCTCGACCTCGCCGAGCAGGCCCTGACCCGCGCGGTCGCCGTGGAGCCGCGCAATGCCGAGGCCCTGGCCAATCTCGGCCTCGTGCTGTTCAGCATGAAGCGCTACGAGGAGGCGCGCGCGGTACAGGAGCGCGCCGTTGCGCTCAAGCCCAATTTTGCCGCGGCGCTGACGAGCCTCGGCAACACCCTGATGAACATGCAGCTGTTCGCGCAGGCGATCGAGGTGCATGACCGCGCCATCGCCCTCAAGCCGGACTTTGCCGACGCCTACTGCAATCGCGGCATGGCGCAACTGCTCCTGCTGCGCAACGAAGAGGCCAAACAGAGTTTCGACCGCGCCTTGGCGCTGGCGCCGCGGCACATGCAGGCGACGTTCGGCAAGGGACTGGTCAGCGTCAATCTGCGGCATCTCGAGCAGGCGCTCGCTGCCTTCAACGCGGCGCTCGCCATGAAGCCGGGGACGGCGGCGGTCATCGCGCAGCGTGGCCGTCTCTACGTGCAGATGGGACGGTTCGCCGAGGCCGAGGCCGATTTCGATGCTGCGCTGGCGACCGACCTCGGGCTGGAGGCGGCGCTGCTCGGCAAGGCCCATGTCTGCGTGCTCACCGAGCGGGTCGCGCCGGCCATGGTGGCCTGCAAGCGGGTGCTGGAGCAGAATCCGGCGTCGGAGGTGGCGCTGATCTGGCTCGGCACGTGCCTCGCAAAGCAGGGCGATACCGCCGGCGCCATCCAGCACTTCGACCGCGCCCTCGAGATCAAGCCGGATTTCGAGGATGCGATCATGAAGAAGATCTTCGCGCTCGATTTCTATCCCGGCGCCGACGTGGCCGTGCATCAGGCTGTCCGCCGCGAATGGTGGGAGCGGATCGGCGCGCATATCCCGCAGCGCCAGCTTGCCGCCATCGACCGCGATCCGGATCGCCGCATCACGGTCGGTTACGTGTCGTCCGACTTCCGCAGCCATTCGGCCGCGCTGACCTTCCTTCCGGTGCTGCGCCATCACGACCACGCGGCATTCAAGGTCATCTGCTACTCGTGCTCGCCGCTGGTCGATTCCGTGACGGAACAGTGCAAGGTCGCGGCCGACGGCTGGGTCGACGGATCTCAATTGTCCGACGATGAGTTGGCCGATCGCATCCAGGCCGACCAGGTCGACATTCTGGTCGATCTCTCCGGCCACTCGGCCGGCAATCGTCTCACCGTGTTTGCCCGCAAGCCGGCGCCGATCCAGGTCACCGCGTGGGGCAACGCGACCGGCACCGGATTGCCTACGATGGACTACTTCTTTGCCGATCCGGTCACGGTGCCATCGGCGGTGCGGCCGCTGTTCGCCGAACAGGTCTACGATCTCCCGGCGCTGATCACGACGGATCCGCTGCCGGGAGCGCAGGCGACGCCGCTGCCGATGCTGCGCAACGGCCACGTCACGTTTGGTGTCTTCAACCGCGTCGACAAGATCTCCGACGAGGTGCTGAGGGTCTGGTCGGCGCTGCTCCAAGCGTTGCCGGACGCCCGCATCGTCATCAAGAACGGCGCGCTGGAGGACGCATTCCTGCGCGACACGCTGATCGCCCGCTTCGCCGCGCACGGCGTCAACGAGAGCCGCCTCACCTGTCTCGGCGCCTCGATGCGCCACGAGCACATCGCAGCGTTCGCCAACATCGACATCTCGCTCGATCCGTTCCCGCAGAATGGTGGCGTCAGCACTTGGGAATCGCTGCAGGCCGGCGTGCCCGTGGTCGCCAAGCTCGGCAGCAGCGCGGCGTCGCGGGCCGGCGGCGCGATCGTCAAGGCGATCGGGCTCGACGACTGGGTGGCCGAGGACGACGAGGGGTACATTGCGATCGCCCTGAAACACGCGGCGCGGCCGGCCGAGCTCGCTCAGCTCCGCGCGGAGCTGCCGACGCGGGTGGCCAACTCGGCCGCCGGCAATGTCGAGACTTACACGCGCAAGGTCGAGGAGGGGTATCGCCAGTTCTGGCGCCGCTATTGCGCCACTGGCGGCTGAGGCCCATCCGTCGCGGCCTGAAGCAAGGTCGCGCGTGAACAAGCCCGATATGTAGTTCCACGCGTTATTCGGAGGCCGTCTTTGGCAAGCGATGTCGGTTCCCGCGCGTTTCAGAATGCGAGGCTGCAGAAGAAGCATCGCAAGCAGGCCGATGCGCTGATGCCCGCAGCCGTTGCTGCCTATCGCGGCGGTCGCCGTGCCGAAGCCCAGGCGATCTGCAGCCAGATCCTGGCGCTGCTGCCCGATCATTTCGATGCCCTGCACCTGCTCGGTGTGACGGCGCTGGACGGTGGCCAAATTGATCTCGCTTCGCAGGCGCTCACCAAGGCCGTCGAGATCGAGCCGCGACATGCCGAGGCGCTCTCCAATCTCGGCCTCGCGCTGTTCAACCGCAAGCGCTTCGAGGAGGCGCGCAAATACCAGGAGCGGGCGATTGCGCTGAAGCCAGCCCTCGTGGTCGCGCAGACGGGCCTCGGCAACACGCTGATGCGCCTCGGCCTGCCGGACGAGGCGATCGCGGCGCATGAGCGGGCCATCGCGCTGAAGCCAGACTATGCCGACGCCTATTGCAACCGCGGCATGGCACTGCTTCCGCTCGGTCGCAACGCCGAGGCCAATCAGAGCTTCGATCGCGCACTGTCGCTCAATCCGCGCCACATGGAGGCGATGTTCGGCAAGGGGCTGGCGAGCATCAACCTGCGTCATCACACCGAGGCGCTCGCGGCCTTCGATGCCGCGCTTGCCGTCAAGCCCGGTGCGCCGCAGGTGCTGGCGCAGCGCGGCCGGCTGCATCAGATGGCCGGCCGTTTCGACCAGGCGAAGGCGGACTACGAGGCGGCGCTGGCGCATGATCCGATGCTGGAGATGGCGCTGCTCGGCAAGGCCCAGCTCGGCCACTTCAAGGACGTCGCCCAATCCGTCGATGCCTGCCGCAAGGTGCTGGAGCGGAATCCGCGCTCCGAGGAGGCCTGGCTGTGGCTCGGCGTCTGCTACGCCAAGCAGGGCGAGGTCGTTGCGGCCGTCGAGCATTTCGACCGCGCCCTTGAGATCAGGCCCGATTTTGCCGAGGCCATGACCGCGAAGATCTTCACGCTCGAGTTCATGCCGGAGGCCGACTTTGCGCTCCAGCAGGTGGCACGGCGCGAATGGTGGCAGCGGATCGGCGCCCACATCCGGCGCCGGCCGGCGCCGAAGCGCGATCTCGACCCGGAGCGGCGTCTGACGATCGGCTACGTCTCCTCCGACTTCCGGAATCATTCGGCGGCGCTGACATTCCTGCCGGTGCTCAGGCATCGCGACCCGCAGAATTTCGCAGTCGCCTGCTATGCCTGCTCGCCGGTGCAGGATGCCGTCACGGCGCAATTCCGTGCCTGCGCCGACCTCTGGGTCGACGCCGCGCAGATGTCGGATGACGAGCTCGCCGACCGCATCGACGCCGATGGCGTCGATATCCTGGTCGATCTCTCCGGCCACTCCGCCGGCAATCGCCTGCCGCTGTTTGCCCGCAAGCCCGCCCCGGTCCAGGTCACAGCCTGGGGCAGCGGCACCGGCACGGGGCTGCCGACGATCGACTATTTCTTGGCCGATCCGGTCACGGTGCCCGCAGCGGTACGTCATTTGTTCGCCGAGCAGGTCCATGACCTGCCGGCGGTGATCACCACCGAGGCGTTGCCGGACATCGCGCCGACGCCGCTGCCGATGCTCCGCAATGGCTTTGTGAGCTTCGGCGTGTTCAATCGGTTGGACAAGATCTCCGATCCTGCGCTGATCGTCTGGACACGGATCATGCAGCAGCTGCCGGACTCGCGCATCGTGATCAAGAGCAGCTCGCTCGATGATCCCCTGTTGCGTGACCGTCTCCTGGCGCGCTTCGCCGCGCAAGGCGTCGCGCCGGAGCGCGTGGTCTGTCTCGGCTGGTCGACGCGCGAGCAGCAGATCGCGCAGTTTGCCGAGGTCGACATCTCGCTCGATCCGTTTCCGCAGAATGGCGGCGTCAGCACCTGGGAGTCGCTGCAAGCCGGCGTGCCGGTCATCGCCAGGCTCGGACGCAGCGCGGCGTCGCGCGCCGCCGCGGCGATCGTCACGGCGGTCGGGCTCGGCGAGTTCGTCGCCGAAGACGACGACGGGTATGTCGCGCTCGCCGCGAAGTGGGCCTCGAAGCCGGCTGAGCTGGCGAAGCTGCGGACCGCGCTGCCGGCGATGGTCGCGGGCTCGGCCGCGGGCAATGTCGAGACCTACACGCGCAAGGTCGAGGAGGGCTACCGCCTGTTCTGGCGTCGCCATTGCGCCAGCGCCGGCTAGTCTTTGTGTCGCGGCATCCGGTGGTGTCGCATGTGATGTCACTGCGTTCCCGCGATCTGCACGCCGCCCGTGGAGGCAAGTCTCTTGGCAAGCAATGTCGGCTCTCGCGCCTTCCAGAATGCGAGACTGCAGAAGAAGCATCGCAAGCAGGCTGACGAGCTCATGCCGCGCGCCGTGGCGGCGTATCGTGCCGGCCGTCACGCCGAGGCGCAGGCGATCTGCGGACAGATCCTGGCGCTGCTGCCCGATCATTTCGATGCGTTGCACCTGCTCGGCGTTACGGCGCTCGACGGCGGCCAGCCCGATCTCGCCGAGCAGGCGCTCACCAAGGCCGTCGAGATCGAGCCGCGACATGCCGAGGCGCTCTCCAATCTCGGCCTCGCGCTGTTCAACCGCAAGCGCTTCGAGGAGGCGCGCAAGTGCCAGGAGCGGGCGATTGCGCTGAAGCCAGCCCTCGTGGTTGCTCAAACAGGTCTCGGCAACACGCTGATGCTCCTGGGGCGGCCGGAGGAGGCGATCGCCGCGCATGACCGGGCGATCGCGCTCAAGCCCGATTACGCCGACGCCTATTGCAATCGCGGCATGGCGCTGCTTCCGCTCGCGCGCAATGCGGAGGCCAATCAGTGCTTCGATCGCGCGTTGTCGCTCAACCCGCGCCACATGGAGGCGATGTTCGGAAAGGGGCTCGCCAGCATCGCCCTGCGCCATTCCGATGAGGCGCTGGCGGCCTTCGACGCTGCCCTCGCCATCAAGCCGAACGCCGCGCAAGTGCTGGCACAGCGCGGCCGGCTGCATCAGCAGGCCGGACGTTTCGACAAGGCGATGCCCGATTTCGAGGCCGCGCTGGCGCTCGATCCGCGACAGGAGGTGGCGCTGCTCGGCTTCGCGCAGCTCAGTGTGATCAGGGACAACATCGCGCCGGCGATGGACGCTTGCCGCAAGGTGCTGGAGATCAATCCCGCGTCCGACGTCGCCTGGACCTGGCTCGGCGAATGCTTCTGCAAGCAGGGCGATCTCACGACGGCCCTGCAGCACTTCGAGCGCGCGCTCGCGCTCAAGCCCGACTATGGCGATGCGATCACCGCCAGGATCTTCCTGCTCGACTTCATGCCCGACACCGATTTCGCGCAGCACCAGGCGGCGAGACGCGAATGGTGGACCAGGATCGGCAGCCAGGTCGCGCGCCGTCCGCCGCCGGTGCGGGATCGTGATCCGGAGCGGCGCCTGACGATCGGCTATGTCTCGTCCGATTTCCGCAGCCATTCGGCGGCGCTGGTGTTCCTGCCGGTGCTGCGTCATCACGACCACGCCGCGTTCAAGGTGATCTGCTACTCCTGCTCGCCGTTGCGCGATACGATGACGGACCAGTGCCGCGCGGCCGCCGACCTCTGGGTCGACGCCTGGCAGATGTCCGATGAGGAGCTGAGCGATCGCATCGAGGCCGATCAGGTCGATATCCTCGTCGATCTCTCCGGCCATTCCGCCGGCAACCGGCTGCCGGTGTTCGCGCGCAAGCCGGCGCCGGTCCAGGTCACGGCCTGGGGCAGCGGCACCGGCACCGGCCTCCCCACGATCGACTACTTCTTCGCCGATCCGGTGACTGTGCCCGAAGCTGCACGTCATCTGTTCGCCGAGCAGGTCTACGACCTGCCGGCCGTGATCACCACCGATCCCTTGCAGGGATGGCAGCCGACGCCGCTGCCGATGCTGCGCAACGGTTGCGTCACCTTCGGCGTCTTCAACCGGATCGACAAGATCTCCGAGCCTGCGCTCGCGCTCTGGTCGCGCCTGATGGGCGCGCTGCCGGACTCGCGGATCGTCATCAAGAACGGCGCGCTCGACGACGCGCTGCTGCGCAATGGCCTCGTCGCGCGGTTCGTCGCGCATGGCATCGCGCAGGAGCGCATCACGTGCCTCGGCCTGTCGACGCGCGATCAGCACATCGCGCAGTTCGCAGGCATCGACATGTCGCTCGATCCGTTTCCGCAGAATGGCGGCGTCAGCACCTGGGAGTCGCTGCAGGCCGGCGTCCCCGTGATCGCGAAGCTCGGCCACGGCGCGGCAGCGCGCGCGGCAGCCGCCATCAACACGGCGGTCGGGCTCGGCGACTTCGTGGCCGAGGACGACGACGGCTACATCGGTCTCGCCCTGAAGCAGGCCGCGCAGCCTGCGGCTCTCGCGAAGCTGCGGACGGAGCTGCCGGCGATGGTTGGCAGCTCCGCCGCCGGCAATGTCGAGACCTACACGCGCAAGGTGGAGGAGGGCTACCGCCTGTTCTGGCGCCGCACCTGCGCGTCCGCCTGACAGGCGGTCGAAGCTATAGCCGCGCGGCACCGACGATGCGCCCCTCCGGGCTTTCGAGCAGCACGGCCGCATCCTCGCCCTCCGGCATCGGCTCGGTGAGGCGCAGCGCCGTGCCGCTCCAATCGCCAAGCGTCCGCACCGAGCGCACCACGTTCAGCTCCTCCAGCGTGCGGCCGTCATTCTCGCCGCGGCGGATCGCCGTCTCATGCCGATGATCGAAGCCGACCAGAAGGAGGCGTCCGCGTCCTTCACCGCCGCCGACCTCGACCGTGAGCTTGTCGCCATTGCGTGCGAGCTTGACCGGCGCCGCCGTCGCGCTCGCGCCCCTGGCGCGATCGATCGCGGCTCCCACCTCGGCCCTGTTGGAGCCGACATGACCCGTCACCCCGTCGACGACGATCTCCGGCGTGTAGGAGCCGTCGCCGAAGCGGCTGCCGTAGCGGGCCTGGCGATCGGTGGCGGCCGGCAATGAGAACGGGTCCTTCCAGCCCAGCCGATCCCAATAGGTGACGTGAAAGGCGAGCGGCAGCACGTCGCGGCGCTGCCGCACCAGCTCGTTCAGATAGGCATTTGCAGGCGGGCAGGAGGAGCAGCCCTGCGAGGTGAAGAGCTCGATGACGACAGGCCGATCCACGGCGGCAGCCGACGGCGACCACGGGGTAAGCGAGGCGAGCAGCACGGCGAAGGATGAGGCGTAGCGGAGCGAGGCGAGGCTGAGGGTCATGGGTGTTCTCCCGCGATGTGACGTGATCTCCTTCGCTGGCGGGATCCACCGCGTTACCTCCGGCCGCGGCCAACACGCAGGCGTGAAGCCGCTGCAACCGTTGTGTCCGTGGCCTGTCGTGACGCGTGAACAGGGCACTTGCCACACGTGAAGGGCATCGCGCACGCCGTTCAAAAGACAGCGGTTTTCGTCCAAACCCGATGTAACTTTCTGAATCAAATCGTGTCCTGAAAAAGGTTTCCGCATTCGCCTCGCTTCAACCGGCATGCTAGGAGAGCTTCGACCGGTGATTTGCAGTTCGTTAACCGTCATGGCCAATCCGTGACGTCGCAATCCGGGGACATTGATGGGGTCGATGACATGAGTTCCAAGGGGGCGGGCCACAAGGCCGAGCTGAGGCAGGCGCTGCGAGTCGGCGTCATCGGAGCCGGCGTGATGGGCAGCAACCATGCCCGCGTGCTCGCCGGACTGCCCGATGTGCACTTGGTCGGCGTGGTCGATCCGCTGCCGGCGCATCGCAGCCGCGTCACCGAGCTTGCGAACTGCCCGACCTTCGAGACGCTCGATGAGCTCGTCGCCGAGGGCGTCGATGCGGTGACCGTCGCCGCCCCGACCCACCTGCATCATGAGCTCGCGCTCGCCTGCATCGCCCGCAAGGTGCATCTGATGGTCGAGAAGCCGATCGCCTCCACGGTGGACGAGGGCAGGGAGATCGTCTCGGCCGCGCATCGCGCCGGCGTCACCCTGATGATCGGCCATGTCGAGCGCTTCAATCCGGCGGTGGCCGCGATCAAGAAGGCGATCGCCGGCGAGGACCTCCTGTCGATCGCGATCACCCGCGTCGGTCCGTTCCCGCCGCGCATGTCCAATGTCGGCGTCGTCATCGATCTCGCCGTGCACGACATCGACCTCATCCGCTGGTTCACCGAATCCGACATCATCGAGGTGCAGCCGCAATTGTCGAGTGCGGTGGCGGAGCGTGAGGACATCGCGCTCCTGCAGTTCCGCACCGCCTCCGGCGTGCTCGCCCACATCAACACCAACTGGCTGACGCCGTTCAAGGCGCGCAACGTCACCGTGGCGACGCGCGGCAAGTACATCATGGGCGATCTGCTGACGCGCCAGGTCACCGAGTGCTTCGGCTTCAAGCCGGATGGCAGCTACTCGATGCGCCATCTGCCGGTCGGCCATGACGAGCCGCTGCGCGCCGAGCTGATCGCGTTCCTGCACGCGGTGCGCTCGGGCACGGCGCCCGCGGTCACCGGCGACGAGGGCGTCGCGAGTCTGGCGATCGCCACGCAGTGCCTGGAGACCTCGAGCCATCGTCCCGCCGAGGCGGCTGCTACCAAGCGTCGCGCCGTGGCCGGCTAGCCGGCCACGCCTCCGCTTCACCCCATCGTCTCGATCCGAACCTTTGTCAGAGCTCATGAATCAGCACCTGCGTCATCAGCCCATTCCGTTCATCGACACCGCCGCGCAGCGCCAGCGGCTCGGCAAGTCGCTCGACGACGCCGTCGCCCGCGTGCTCGCGCATTGCCAGTTTCTCGGCGGCCCCGAAATCATCCAGCTCGAGAAGGAGCTGGCTGAATTCTGCGGCGCCAAATACGCGGTGAGCTGCTCCAGCGGCACCGACGCGCTGCTGATGGTGCTGATGGCCCAGGGCATCGGCCCGGGCGATGCCGTGCTGTGCCCGTCTTTCACCTTCTGCGCGACCGGCGAAGCCGTGGCGCTGACCGGCGCCACGCCGGTGTTCGTCGACGTGCTGGAGGACACCTTCAACATCGATCCGGCCTCGCTCCACCGCGGCATCGCAACCGCCAAACGGCTCGGTCTCAAGCCGAAGGCCGTGATCCCGGTCGATCTGTTCGGACAGAGCGCGGACCACGATGCGGTCGCCGCGATCGCTGGGGACGAAGGCCTGTTCGTGCTCGACGACGCCGCGCAGGGCTTTGGCGCCAGCTACAAGGGCCGCCGCATCGGCACCTTCGGGCTGGCGACCGCCACCAGCTTCTATCCGGCCAAGCCGCTCGGCTGCTTCGGCGACGGCGGTGCCATCCTCACCGACGATGCCGGCCTCCTGGAGCGCCTGCGCAGCGTGCGCGCCCATGGCGGCGGCAGCGACAAATACGACAACGTCCGCCTCGGCCTCACCGCGCGGCTCGACACCATCCAGGCCGCGGTCCTGATCGAGAAGCTCAGGATCTTCGAGGACGAGATCGTCGCGCGCAACAAGGTGGCCGAGCGCTACACGGCCGCGCTGGCCGATGTCGTGAAGGTGCCGCGTCTCGTCGAGGGCTGCACCTCGGTCTGGGCGCAATACACCATCCGCCTGCCCAAGGGCATCGATCGCGACACCTTCGCCGCGGCGCTGAAGGCGCAGGGCATTCCGACCGCGATCTACTATCCGAAGTCGATGCATCAGCAGACCGCCTACCGCATCTTCCCGAGCGCCGATGGCGGCCTGCCGGTCAGCGAGCAGCTCTCCAGCGACGTCATCAGCCTGCCGATGCACGCCTATCTCGACGAGCCGACCCAGGCCCGCATCATCGACGTCGTCCGCGGCGCACTTCAGGGCTGAGGCATAAGGCATCGTTGACGTCACGCCGCTTGCAGCGGCGCGGCTCACAGCCCCGGCGGGCGATCTGCCCCGCCGACAGTCCCAACCAACACTGTCGTCCCGGCGAACGCCGGGACCCATACCGCGTGATCTCCGAAACGGGCAGGCGGCCCGTTCCGCGCACCCCACCAGCTGCACAGCGTATGGATCCCGGATCTGCGCCCGCCGCCGCTTCGCGTCGGCCGGCTTGTCCGGGATGACAGCGGAGTGGGAAGCGCGCCTCTCGCCTCCCCACCGGCGTCGCACGTGCTGACGCGGGATCGGCATATTCACCGTCATTGCGAGCGAAGCGACTTGTCCGCCATAGCCCGAAGGGCGACGGCGGAAGCAATCCAGAGTCCCCATGCGCGACTCTGGATTGCTTCGTCGCTTGCGCTCCTCGCAATGACGGCGGTGAGACATGACTCCGCTCTCTCGCGGCGCATCTTCGCGTCCGAGCTTTGCCGATGGACCCACCCTCTCCTCGAAGAGGGCACGGGGAATGCCGGGCGCTGGCCGCACCCATGGCCCGCCTGCGAAAAAAATGCAGGCGGCAGGAACCACAGGTTCAGCCGAGACATCCCGGCATTCCCCGCGCGATGGTTGGAACGGCTGCTTCGCGTTCTCCCCGGTGCTCCGGGCTTTTTGGCCACCGTCATCGGCACTGCGCCTTTGCGCATCAGCACCGACTTGGCATCAGCATCGGGATGCCAGGACCACGCGACTTGACCGTGCGCATCGATGTCGTTCGTCGGCATGGAGAACCATGCTGCAACATCGACACACCCACCGCATCCCGCCTCAACGTCCGTGACGACCGCGAAGCGCCCCTCTGATCGAGACGGGACGGCGGCATACAATCATGATTTCGGATAAAAAGAAAGAGAAATATTTTTCAGAAATGGACTGGATGGAGGGAGGCGCTTCAAGCGGCTAGCGAAATGAGTTTTGAGGCGGGCTGTTCGGACGCCATAAAGCGGTCGGGAGATCAGTAAGTGGGTAGATAGACGCCATCGCGCCATTCAGCGAGTTGCCCGACGAGTCAGTCCGCTGATATCGGGCTTCTCGTGTTTCGTGCTGGCCCGGAGTCTCGGGTACGACGGGTCCGTCTTAGGTTGTGGGGTCAGCGAGGCGCCTCATCTTCAGTCCACCAACGCATCTGCTGCACCTTGCCGCTCCTCTCCAGTATCATCTGCAGGGCTCCAGCCAGACGGTCGACCGTGTCGGTTGTCGGAATCTTTTTCAGCAGTCGTCGAACGAAGGGATGCGAAGGCTCGATGAAACACAGAAACCCGTTCTCATGCTCCTGGTAGTGGCCGCATCCGAGCCAGATTGGAAATTCCGAATTTTCGAGATCGATTCGCCACCCCCAATCCTCTGGGGTCATACGCGAAACCGTGAAGTCGTGACGCGGCAACTCCTCGGACAAGAATTCCGCCAGGCGCTTCCCATACAGCCCCGGATTGACCAGTTCATCTTCGCCGGGCTCCGGCGGAAAGGCTGTCGAGACAAATTCGAGGTGAGTCTTCATTTAGCGAACGTACTTGGATTGTCGAGAGCATTCCAGCCAGCCCGTAGGGCGGATTAGCGGAGCGTAATCCGCCGTCATGCCACATTCGATATTGCGTGCCAGAACTGGTCGGGTGGCCACGTCCACACACTCGATCGGGATAGACTCTCACCATCATCGATTGTCCGCACTAGGCGCGGCGGATTACGCTCCGCTAATCCGCCCTACGGGCTGACGTTGGCATGAAGTGCAAGTGTCGGAACGCACAGCGCGCAGGGCGGATTGGCGCGGCTAAATCCGCCATCATGCAACCTTTGACATTGTCAGCCACAACTGATCGGGGGCCACGTCTATCCGACCTTTCCCCGCAATCCCGGCAAGAGCCCACGTCGTTCTGGGGACGCTGCACGACGTGGATGGCCGGGACAAGCCCGGCCATGACGACGTGGAAGCAGACGGGCGCGAAATGTAAGAGCGGCATATGCGAAAGCCTGCTGCGAGCGGGGAGGTTTCCAGCCGGCGCCCGCTGAAATCCTGGCAGCCGTTGCTCCAAGCGGGAACGGGCCGCGACAGGGCGCCGCATTTTGGCCGCACGCGGCAAGAACGGACGTTCCGCTTCAAACTCCCCGCCCAATGCTCTAGAAGCCCCCCATGCTCGGACGTATCTTCACGGTCGGCGGCTATACGCTGCTGTCTCGGCTCACCGGCTTTGCCCGCGACATCATGCTGGCGGCGATTCTCGGCGCTGGGCCGGTGGCGGATGCGTTTTTCATTGCGTTCCGGCTGCCCAACCATTTCCGGGCGATCTTCGCCGAGGGCGCGTTCAACGCCGCCTTCGTGCCGGCCTATGCGCATGTCCATGGCGAGAAGGGGCCGACCTCGGCGAGCCTGTTTGCCGACCGCATCTTCACGCTGCTGCTGGCCTCGCAGATCGTGCTCTTGATCCTGGCCTGGGTGTTCATGCCGCAGGCGATGACGATCCTGGCGCCCGGCTTCACCGACGATCCGGTGCAGCGGGACCTGGCGATCACGCTCACGCGGATCACCTTTCCCTATCTGCTGCTGATCACGCTGGTGACGCTGTATGGCGGCATGCTCAACGTGATGCAGCGCTTTGCCAGCGCTGCGGCTGCCTCGATCTTCCTCAACATCGCGATGATGGCGACGCTCGCGCTCGTGGTGTTCTTCCCGACCGCCGGCCATGCCGCGGCGTGGGGCGTGCTGATCTCCGGCTTCCTGCAATATGTCCTGCTCGCCGGCGATCTCGCCCGCCATGGCGGCCTGCCGCGCTTTGCGCCGCTCAAGCTCGACGATGACATCCGCGCCTTCTTCAAGGCGCTGGGGCCCGCCACGCTCGGCTCGATGGGCACGCAGGTCGCGATGTTCGCCGACACCATCATCGCGACGTTCCTGCCGGCCGGCGCGATCTCGGCGCTGTATTACGCCGATCGTCTCAACCAGCTGCCGATCGGCGTCATCGGCATCGCCATCGGCACCGTGCTGCTGCCGGAGATGTCGCGGCGGCTGACGGCGAATGACCAAGAGGGCGCCATGGAGCAGCAGCGCCGCGCCTTCGAGTTCACATTGCTGTTCTCGGTGCCGTTCGTCGCCGCCTTCCTCGCCGTGCCCGACGTCATCACGCGGGCGATGTTCGCCCGCGGCGCTTTCACCAAGGGCGATGCCGCGGCCGCCGGTGCGACGCTCGCTGCCTATGCCGTCGGGCTCATTCCGTTCGTGATGATTCGCAGCGCGGTCTCGACCTTCTACGCGCGCAAGGACACCGCCACACCGGTGAAGGCTTCGCTCACGGGGCTGACCGCCAACGTCGTGCTCAAGGTCCTGCTGATGGGCTCGCTCGCGCAGGTCGGTCTTGCGCTGGCGACAGCTGTCGGCGCGTGGATCAACCTGTTGCTGGTGCTCGGCTTCGCCGTGCACAAGGGTTATCTGCGTTTCGATCGGCGGCTCACCATGTCGCTGATGAAATTTGCCGGAACTGGCGCGGTGCTCGCGGCAACGTTGTGGGCGACGGCCTTCGTGGCATCGACCCATCTCGCATCGCTCGGCCGCATGCAGGATGAAGCCGTTCTCGGTCTGCTGATCATCGTCGGCGCCGTCATTTATGCGGGCGCCATTCTCGTTCTGTTCGGCCCGCGCTGGCTCAAGGCGCTGGTGCGGCGCTGAGGTTTGCGCTGCAGCATCGCTTGCTGGCATGCCTGCCGAGAGTTGACCGCGCGTGTTGCGGCGCCGGCCATATGGCGTTTGCGCGAGTCCTCGTTCCGCTGCAATATGCCGTCCAATAGTTGCGACAATGCAAGCGGGAAGTGAAACCAGATGGCAGCTCCAATCAAGTTCGGTGTCGGACAAGGCGTTCTCCGCAAAGAGGATGACGCGCTGATTCGCGGCAAGGGCCGCTACACCGACGATCTCGCGCCATCGTCCGCCCTGCATGCCCTGGTGCTGCGCTCGCCGCATGCCCATGCCGGGTTCACCATCGACGTCACCCAGGCGCGGCTCTTGCCGGGCGTGGCGCTGATTCTGACCGCCGCCGACACCGCGGAGCTCGGTGGGCTGCCCTGCCTGTTCAATCTCGAGACCGATCCGTTCACCGCGCCGCCTTATCCGATCCTCGCCAAGGACGAGGTGCGCCACGTCGGCGATGCCATCGCCTTCGTCGTTGCCGACACGCTCGATCACGCGCGCGACGCGCTGGAGGCGATCAAGGTCGAATGGACGACCTTGCCGGCAGTCACCGGCGTCGTGAATGCGATCAAGCCGGATGCGCCGCAGGTGTGGGCCGAGCACAAGGGCAACGTCCTGTTCGACGTTGCGATCGGCGACAAGGCCGCGGTCGAGGCCGCCTTTGCGAAAGCGCATGCGGTCGCCGAGATCCGCATCGTCAATCCGCGCGTGGTGGCGAGCTTCATGGAGACGCGCGCCGCGGTCTGCGAATACGACACCAAGCGCGACCATCTGACGCTGACGGCGGGCAGCCAGGGCAGCCACCGCCTGCGCGACATCCTCTGCCAGAACGTGCTGAAGATCCCGACCGAGAAGATGCGGGTGATCTGCCCCGATGTCGGCGGCGGCTTCGGCACCAAGCTGTTTCCCTACCGGGAATATGCGCTGCTCGCGGTCGCCGCGCAGCGGCTGCGCAAGTCGGTGCGCTGGGCCGCCGATCGCTCGGAGCATTTCATGGGCGACGCGCAGGGCCGCGACAATGTCACCACCGCGAAGATGGCGCTGGCCGAGGACGGCAAGTTCCTCGCGATGGACGTCGACCTGATGGGCGACATGGGCGCCTATCTCTCGACCTTCGCGCCCTATATCCCGCATGGCGGCGCCGGCATGCTGCCGGGGCTCTACGACATCCAGGCCTTCCACTGCCGGGTGCGCACGATCTTCACCCATACCGTGCCGGTCGACGCCTATCGCGGCGCGGGCCGCCCCGAGGCGGCTTATGTCATCGAGCGCCTGGTCGATGCCTGCGCACGCAAGCTCGACATGAGCGTCGATGCGATCAGGCGCAAGAACTTCATTCCGCCGCGCGCGCTGCCCTACAAGACCGCGACCGGCAAGGTCTACGATTCCGGCGACTTCAACGCGCATCTGAAGCGCGCGATGGAGATCGCGCAGTGGAAGGAGTTTCCGAAGCGCGCCAAGGCCGCCAAGAAGCACGGGCTGATCCGCGGCATCGGGCTCGCGAGCTATGTCGAGGTCTGCGGCACCATGGGCGAGGAGACCGCCAATGTGCGGCTCGATCCCAATGGTGACGTCACCATCCTGATCGGCACGCAGTCGAGCGGGCAGGGCCACCAGACCGCCTATGCCCAGATCGTCGCCGAGCAGTTCGGCCTGCCGCCGGAGCGCGTCCACATCCACCAGGGCGACACGGCCGAAATCGCGACCGGCCTCGGCACCGGCGGCTCGGCCTCGATCCCGTCGGGCGGCGTCAGCGTGCAGCGCGCCACCCATGAGCTCGGCGACAAGCTCAAGCAGATCGCCGCCGAAGCGCTCGAGGCTGGCCTCGGCGATCTCGAGATTGCCGACGGCGTGATCCGCGTCGCCGGCACCGACCGTGCGATCTCCTTCGCCGATCTCGCCAAGCGTCCGGGCACAGATCCCGCCAAGCTCAACGGCAGTGCCACCTTCGCCAGCGCCGACGGCACCTATCCGAACGGCACGCATGTGGCCGAGGTCGAGATCGATCCGGCGACCGGGATCATCAAAATCGTCAACTACGTCATCGTCGACGATTTCGGCGTGACGCTGAATCCGCTGCTGCTGGCCGGCCAGGTGCATGGCGGTGCGGTGCAGGGCATCGGTCAGGCGCTGATGGAGCAGGTGGTCTACAGCAACTCCGACGCTCAGCTCGTCACCGGCAGCTTCATGGACTACGCGCTGCCGCGTGCCGCCGACGCGCCGTCCTTTACCTTCGAGACCCACAACGTGCCCTGCAAGACCAATCCGATGGGTGTCAAGGGCGCGGGCGAGGCGGGCGCGATCGGCTCCTGCCCGGCTGTGGTCAATGCGATCGTCGAAGCGCTCTGGCGCGAGTACAAGATCGATCACATCGACATGCCGGCGACCCCGGAGCGCGTCTGGATTGCGATCCGGGAGCAGCATCGCCGTCATAGTCTCTGAGTACTCTCCCTCCGTAGCCTCTCCGATATCCGCCTCAATTCCGGAATAATCCGCGGGCTGAGGGGTTGATCTAACCGAGCGACCCGTTCAGGTGGGCTGGACGGGATTGTGACAACAAAGGAGCGAATTGATGAAGCGGACTGTCGTGGCTGTCGCAGCTTTGCTGCTAGGGGCGGGCGCCGTGATGGCACAGCAGGATCTGGTCAAGCATAGCCAGGACACGATGAAGGCCAACGCCAAGAACCTCGGCGGTGTTCTCATCGCCATGGTGAAGGGCGAGAAGCCGTACGACCAGGCCGCGGTCAATGCCGCTCTGGCGCAGCTCGACGAGACGGCCAAGAAGCTGCCGACGATGTATCCCGCCAGCGTCAAGGGCGCGAAGTTCGAGGGCGACTACAGCCCGTCGCCGAAGATCTGGGAAGACCATGCCGGCTTCAAGACCAAGATCGACAGCTTCGCCAAGGTGGTCACCGAGGCCAAGGCCAAGATCAAGGATCTCGACAGCCTGAAGGCGACCGCGCCGGCGATCGGCAAGGAGTGCGGCGGTTGCCACGAAACCTTCCGGCTCAAGGCCAGCTGACCTGATGTGATCTCATGCGAGGGGCGAACGCGTGCTGCGCGTTCGCCCCGTTTGTTTGTGCGCCTGTTCTGTTTGTACGCCCGTGCGTCCTGTCGTATCGATCGCCGACGACGCCTTGGAGCTTGCGACGAAAACCACGCCATCCTCCCCGCCGTGACGGAGCGACCATGTTGCGACGCCTTCTGCTTGCTGTCTGTGTGCTCGGTGCCGCGGGCCTTGCGGTATTCTGGTGGCTGACGAGCCCGTCGACCGTGGTGCTCGCGGCGGCGACACGGGCGCCTGATCTCGCCAATGGCCAGGAGATGTTCAACATTGGCGGCTGCGCGTCATGCCATGCCGTCCCGAACCAGCCGGATCGACTGAAGCTCGGCGGCGGGCTGCCGCTGACCTCGCCGTTCGGCACGTTCTACGCGCCCAACATCTCGCCCGATCCCACTGACGGCATTGGGCGCTGGAGCGAGGCCGAGTTCGTCAATGCGGTGGTGAGGGGTGTGTCGCCGGGCGGCAGCCACTACTACCCGGCGTTTCCCTATGCTTCCTACGCGGCCGCGAAGATCGACGACGTCCGCGATCTCTTCGCCTACATGAAGACGCTGCCGCCGGTCGCCGGGGCCTCGCGCGCGCACGACATGCCATTCCCGTTCAACATCCGCCGCACCGTCGGGGTCTGGAAGCTCTTGTTCTTCGACGACAAGCCCTTTGCCGCCAACGCTTCGCGCCCGGCGGAGTGGAATCGCGGCGCCTATCTGGTCAATACGCTCGGCCATTGCGCCGAATGCCACAGCCCGCGCAATGCGCTCGGCGGCATCGTCTCGGCGCAGCGTCTGGCGGGTGGGCCCGATCCGGAAGGTCAGGGCTTCGTGCCGAACATCACCCAGAAGGGCCTGTCGGACTGGAGCGAGAGCGACATCAGCTATTTCCTCGAGACCGGACAGCTGCCGGACGGCGACAGCGCCGGCGGCTCGATGGCGCGGGTGATCCGCAACACCTCGCAGCTCACGCCCGAGGATCGCAAGGCGATGGCGGTCTATCTGAAATCGCTGCCGCCGGTCGAAGGCCCGCCGAAGCCGAAGAAGCCCGCGGGCTGATCAGTTCGGCCGGCGCGCAACGCGGATCAGATCGGCTTGAAGCTGCCGTCGCTCTGGATCACCGTCAGCGACACCGGCGGTGGATTCTCCTTGCGCGCGTTGCCGAAGCTGACCACCAGCCCGCCGATGTCGAACTGGCCGACCTCGTTGATGATGCGCAGCAGCTCGGCGCGGGTCGGGTTAGGCCCGGTCATCGCCAGGGCGCGGGCCACCAGGCGGCCGGTGATGTAGCCCTCGAGCCCGATGAAGTCCGGCGTCTGGCTCGGATCGAGCGTCTTCATCGCGGCCTGATAGTCGGCGACGATGCGGAGGTCGGTGTCCCACGGAAACGGCACCACCTCGGAGACGATGACGCCGCGGCCTTCCGGGCCGAGCTCCTTGGCGAGCGCGTTGCCGCCGACGAAGGAGACCGCCGTGAAGGTCGGGTTGAAGCCGCTGCGATGCGCCATCTTGATGAACTCGGCGCACGGGCCGTAGGTGCCGACCAGGATCACCGCTTCCGGCTCCGCGCGCCGGATGACCTTGAGCGCCGCGCCGACCGCGCGCGTGTTGCGCTCGAACGTGCCTTCGGCCGCGAGCTCGAGGCCGCGGCGATCGAGATGTGTCTTCACGCCGGCCAGCACGTCGCGGCCGAACGCGTCATCCTGATAGAAGATCGCGATCCGGGTCAGGTGAAGCTCTTCGGTGAGGTACTTGATCGAGGCTTCCGCCTCGGCCGCGTAGCTCGCGCGGATGTTCACGATGTTCTGGAATTCGGGCGCCCGCAGGAATTCGGCGCCCGAGATCGGCCCGATGAAGGGGACGTCGTTCGACGCCGCGATCGGAGCGGTGGCCATCGCGGTCGGCGTGCCGACGGCGCCGATCAGCGCGAACACCTTATCCTCGTAGATCAGCTTGATGGTCTCGACCACCGAACGATCGGGATCGTAGCCGTCGTTGCGGCTCGCCAGCTTGAGCCTGCGTCCGTAGACGCCGCCCTTGGCGTTGAGCTCGTTGAAGGCTGCCAGCAGTCCCTGGCGCGCCGCCTGGCCCAGCGCGGCCGACGGGCCTTCCAGCGCCGCCACCTGGCCGAACATGATGGAGTCGTTGGTGACGCCGAGCTCGTCGGCGCGCGCAGGCCCGGGCGGGAGCACGCCGGCGATCAGGATGAGAACGATGGAGATCCGAAGGCTTGAAAACCAGTTCATTGCGATCTTCGATGCACGGGTACGCTGGATGACAACTCAGTCTAGGCGTGTTGAATGAAGACCTCGCTAAGGACGTAGCCCGCGCTTGATCGCGTTTTGGGCGGCCCTCAACAGTCAGCCGTTAACCAAGCCCCGGTTTCTGGTACTCCACAACGGATCATCTTTGACCGTCCTTAACTTACCGCGGCCAGCATCGGCCCCATCGTGGTGAGGGGCAGCCGTTTGGCGGGGGCCATATTGCAGGTTGAAGAGTACAGCGCACCGACGCTGCCGGAAAAGGATGATGCTCGCAGCGGTAGCGGGCGGGAGAGGCTGCGCGCGTCGTTATCGCGATACCGCCTTTATCGCCCTGCGATCATCGCGGCATGCGTCGGCGTCGTGCTGTCGGTCGTCGGGACGGTTGCCGTGGGACGCTGGGAAAACCGGCTGGCGCGCACCGATTTCGAAGGCGTGGCCGAAGCCCAGGCGATCCTGGTCCAGAACGGCGTCAACGAATATGTCAGCCGGCTGACCGCGCTGCGCACCCGCTTCGAATCCGCCAACGACGACATCACCCGCAGCGAGTACCAGACCTTCAGCGCGCGCCTGTTCGAGGCGCATCGCGGCATGCTCCGCCTGGCGTGGCTGCCGCGGATCAAGCGCAAGGAGCGCGGCGAATACGAGGCGGCGGCGATCACCGATGGCGTTCCCGCCTTTCGCATCAAGTCGTATCCCGACGGCACGGTGGCGCCGGAGAGCGACGAATATTATCCGGTCTACTTCTCCACCGAGGCGAAGACGTCGCCGGTCTACGGCCTCGATTACTGGAGCATTCCCGACCATCGCGCCGTGCTGGAGCAGTCGCGCGACTACGACGTGATCGGCGCGTTGCGCACGCGTCAGAACCTGATCAATCAGAACGAGCGCAACAACGCCGTGATGATCGGCATCCCCGTCTACGCCAAGGGGACGTCGCGCACGACGGTCGCCGACCGCCGGCGCAATCTCAGCGGCTTCATCATCGGCGTGTTCGACCTGCCGACGCTGCTGCAGTCGGTGCGCGCGAACAATCCCAACAGTCCGGCGCTTGCGATCAACCTTCTGCCGCCCGAACGCGTGATCAACGCCTCCGGCGTGGACCCGCAGCGCTGGCCCGCGGACCCCAGCATCTGGTCGACGACCTTGCGCATCGGCGATGCCGACTGGGTGTTCCAGGCGGCGCCCGCCGGCGGCAGCCTGATGGCGAGCCACAATCGCGCGCTGGCGCTGTATGCGGCCGGCATGGCGACGACGATCTTCCTCGCCGTGTATCTCGCGCTGTCGAGCCGCAACGCCCTGCAGCTCGCGCTCGCCAATCGCCGCGTGCTCGAGCTGGCGCAGACCGACGCGCTGACGGGCCTCGCGAACCGCGCCTTCTTCCTCGAGGAGATGGAGCGCATCAACGACGAGAAGAGCGGCCGCTTCACCGTTTTCCTGCTCGACCTCGACCGCTTCAAGAACGTCAACGATTCACTCGGTCATGGCGCCGGCGACGAGCTGCTGGTGCAGGTCGCGCAGCGGCTGAGATCGCAACTGCGCGACGAGGACGTGCTGGCCCGGCTCGGCGGCGACGAGTTCGCCCTGATCCAGGCCGGATCCGCCGACCAGCGCGCCGCCGCGATCGAGCTTGCTCAGCGCATCACCAAGCTGATCGCCGAGCCGTTCCAGCTCGCCGGGCAACGGGTCGAGATCGGCACCAGCATCGGCATCTCGCTCGCGCCCCAGCACGGCCGCGACCAGGAGCACCTGCTCAAGAAGGCCGATCTCGCGCTCTACCGCTCGAAATCCGCCGGCCGCAGCTGCTACACGCTCTACGACGATGCGATGTCGGCCGAGCTCGAGGCGCGCAACACGCTCGAGGGCGATCTGCGCGACGCCATCGCGCAGTGCCAGTTCGAGGTGCACTATCAGCCGTTCTACGACGCCGAGACGCGCGAGCGCCGCGGTGTCGAGGCGCTGGTGCGCTGGCGTCATCCGGTCAAGGGCCTGGTGCCGCCCGACAAGTTCATCCCGCTTGCGGAATCGACCGGCCTGATCGTGCCGCTCGGCGAATGGATCATCGGGCGCGCCTGCGACGACGCCACCGCATGGCCCGACGACGTCAAGATCGCCGTCAATCTGTCGCCCGTCCAGTTCAAGCAGGCGGAACTGTTCGACGTCATCCAGTCGGCGCTCGCGAGGTCCGGCCTCGATCCGAAGCGTCTCGAGATCGAGATCACGGAGTCGGTGCTGCTGGAGCGCGCGGCCGAGAACGAGAGCTTCATCGACAGGCTGAAGGGCCTCGGCATCTCGCTGGCACTCGACGATTTCGGCACCGGCTATTCGTCGCTGCGCTCGCTGACGGCGTTCCCCTTCAACAAGATCAAGATCGACAAGTCCTTCGTCGCCAATCTGAGCGTGCGCGACGAAAGTGCCGCCGTCATCTCGTCGGTCGTGACGCTGGCGCGGGGGCTTGGCATCCAGATCACCGCCGAAGGCGTCGAGACCGAAGAGCAGCTGGTGCAACTGCGCTCGCTCGGCGTCAACTTCGCGCAAGGTTATCTGCTGGGCCGGCCGATGCCGGTCGAGCAGCTCGAGCAGCATCTGGAGATCGCGCGCGCTGCGTCCGAGGCCGACGAGCCGCAGCCGGCCGAAGACGCATCTGAGGACGGCGCATTCGAGGACGACGATCCGCATTCGGCGGCCGTCGTCGCGCTCATTCCCCGGTCCGGGGCGCTGCTATCCCTCGCATCCAACGGCTGAGCGGCGAGGCGGTTTCGGTGTCCGCGTCGACCGGCAGGCGTGGCGAGCCCAGCATGGCGGCCTCGCGCGCGGCGCTCGGCGTGATGCCGTAGGCGGACTTGAACAGCCGCGTGAAATGCGCATCGGTACCGAGCTGCCAGCGCCGCGCGACCTCGCTGATGCGCAACGCCCGCGATCCGGTTCCCGCGAGATCGAAGAACGCACGGTGCAGTCGGCGGCGGCGGATGTAGTCGGCGATGCCGCCGATCGGCGCGAACAGGCGGTAGAGCGAAGCGCGCGACAGACCGAAATGCAGCGCCACCGCGTCTGCGCTGAGTTCGGGGCTCGACAGCCGCGCTTCGATATATTGGCGGACGCGGAGCAGCGAGGCGTCCGGCGTCACGCTGCGGTCGGCATCGCGGCGTTCGAGCTCGCCGCGCAGGCAGGCCGAGATCAGCGCGATCGTGCCCTCGACCACGGCCTGGCACTCGTCGAAACTCATGCGCGGCGCATAGTCGAGCAGTGCGCCGAAATGCCGCGCCAACAGCGGCGCCAGCGCGCCGCTGCGCGGCAGCACCAGGCCGTGCAGGTCGTCGACCTGCAGCAGGCGCGCATCGAACATCGGACGCGGCACCACCAACGTGACGTTCTCGAACGGCGTCGCGCGCGTTTCGAGTGTCTGGGCGAGATCGAGCACGCAGAGGTCGCCGGCCTCGACCCGGATCGGCGAGGCGCCAGCGACGCCCTCATAGCTGCCGTCCACGTAGAGCTGCAGGATGATGTGATCCACGCCGCTGCGGGCGACGGTCTCGGCCGATCGCCGGAACCGCTGGCCGCTCGCACGGGCCGATCCGAGCAGGACGGAGCCAAGCGCGTAGGACAGGACGTCCGCCCGGAACGGAGCGGCCTCGCCGGCCGCGAGCTCGTCGACCTCGAAGAACGTCGACGTGGCCTCACGCCACGCGGCAATGTTGGTCTCGGTGTCCATCTGCTCGGCGGAAAAGCCATAGCTCGGCAGCAGGGACGAAACGGCTTTGATCTCACTCTTCACACGGCGCCGCAGTCATTCTTGAGTTTTCGTCTCAACTTCTTGATCGACCGTATCGGATCGGTCGCCCGCCTTGACCCGATGCTCCGCGCACCGGTTATAGACGCCTATCGCCAAGTTGCCCGAAAGGAAAGCCGGGCCGTTCGACGGTCCCCCCATGACCCCTCGCGATCGAAAGGTCCGGCTTTTCAGCCTGCTGACACGCACTGGCGGACACGGGCCTCCGGCCGCCCCCCGTCTTTCATGACGAAACCATGCTTGACCCATTTTCAGGACCTCGGCGCCCGTCGGTCACGACGGGCGCCTTTGTCGTGAGGCAGGCGGCCGACGGGCAGGTCGTCCCGGGCTTGGACGAGCTCGTCGCTAGGTGGCGCCGAAGGCCTTGAACGTGATGATGGTGTGGGTGTCCTGAATGCCCGGCAGCACCTGGACCTTCTCGTTCACGAAGTGGCCGATGTCGGTGGCATTGTCGACGTAGAACTTCACCAGCAGGTCATAATTTCCCGCCGTCGAGTAGATCTCGGAGGCGATCTCGGCTTCCGCCAGCGCATTGGCGACCGTGTAGGACTGGCCAAGCTTGCACTTGATCTGGACGAAGAAGGGAACCATTGCGGGCTGTCTCCGGAAGGCATCTTTCGCCTCAATATAGCGTTTTCCGGCGAAGTCGATACGCTTTCTCCGGTGGCCGGGCCTGCTTGCCGGGCGCGGCCGGCCCGCGCTAGGAAGGGGCATGAGCACCCCCGTCGCACTCACCATCGCCGGTTCGGATTCCTCCGGGGGAGCCGGTATCCAGGCCGACCTCAAGACCTTCGCGGCGCTCGGCGTCTATGGCGCCTCGGTGCTGACGGCGCTGACCGCCCAGAACACCAAGGGCGTGACCGGGGTGCACCTGGTGCCCCCCGATTTCGTCACCGCGCAGATCGATGCGGTGTTCGACGACCTCGCCGTCGGCGCGGTCAAGATCGGCATGGTGGCGCAGGCGCCGATTGCCGACGCCATTGCCGCAAGCCTTGCGCGCTGGACGCCGTCACACGTGGTGCTCGATCCGGTGATGGTGGCGACGTCGGGTGCCCGGCTGTTGCCGGAGGATGCGATCGACGCGCTGCGCCGCGGGCTGATCCCGCGGGCGTCGCTGATCACGCCGAACCTGCCCGAGGCGGCCGCGCTGCTGGACGAGCCGGTCGCGACCTCGGACGAGGCGATCGCGGCGCAAGGCCGCCGGCTGCTCGCGCTCGGCTGTCCGGCCGTGCTGATCAAGGGCGGCCACGGGCAGGGCACGGACAGCACCGACTATCTGATCACCGCGGATGGCTGCATCGCATTGGCGTCACCGCGCGTTGCGACGAAGAATACCCACGGCACGGGGTGTTCGCTGTCGTCGGCCGTGGCCGCAGGGCTGGCGAAGGGCGAGAGCCTCGAGGCGGCCGTGCGCAATGCCAAGGCCTTCATCTCCGGTGCCATCGCGGCGGCCGATCGCTTCACCGTCGGGCATGGCCACGGCCCGGTGCATCATCTGTACCGGTTCTACTGATTGAGATCACCCGATGCTGGTTCGAGCCGTGCGCATCAGCCGCGCGGCGGCGATCTCCTGCTGATGTCCCCCCATCACGCGGGAGCGATATTCGCCTGGTGATTCGCCGAACCAGCGATTGGATGCGCGGAAGAAGGTGCTCTGGTCGGCATAGCCGAGCAGATAGCCGATGTCGGTGAGCGTCATGCGGAAATCGGCGAGATGGCGCTGGGCGAGCTCGCGCCTGACATCGTCGACGAGATCACTGAAGGAGAGGCCTTCATCGGCGAGCCGGCGCTGGAAGGTGCGATCGCTCAAGCCGAGCTCGGCGGCAATGGCCGAGCGCAACGGGCTGCCGTCGGGCAGCAGCTTGGCAATCGCGGTGCGGGCGCGATGCGCGGTGTCGGTCTTGACCAGGCGCTCCAGCGCCTCGTCGGCGATCCGATCGTGGATTGCCGAAAGCTCGGGCGCCGAGGTCGTCAGCTTGCAGGCGAGATCCTGATCCGACACCAGAAAGCCGTTGAAGGGCGCATCGAATTCGAGCGGGGACTGGAACGCCCTGTTGTAGGACGCAATCGACAACGGCACAGCGTGCGAGAAGCGGGTGGCGAGCGGCGTCAAGCGACGATCTAGCATCCACCGGCATAGATTGAGCAGATTGACGACGCCGTAGTCGTAGCGCTGCCGCGGAATCGGGCATTCACCACCGAACACGTCGGTCCGCACCCAGCGGCCGCCATTGCCCTGCTCGAGCGTGATGGTCACCGCGTCACTTACCAGGCACATGTAGCGGATCAGGCGCGTCAGCCCGGCGAGAAGCGTGGGGCTCGACATCATGGCGTAGCCGGCGACGCCATAGTTGTCAGGCCGCGGCGCATCGAGCTTTGCCAGCCCGATGTCCGGATTGCCCGAACGCTCCGCCGCCAGCACCCACAACCGGCTCAGTGCCTCGGTCGGCCAGCGGCGATCGCAATCGTCGAGATCGTCGATCGAGAGGCCGACGTCGGCGAACAGCGCGGCCGCATCCAGACCTTGCTCGTTCAGTGTCGTCGCGACGCCGCGCATCCAGGACGACGATGTGGTTCGAATCTGCTGAGCCATCCCTTGGCCTTCTGGAGCCAGTGCTTTGGCCTCCTCGGGTCATTGTGCAGATGCACATGAGATTGCATAGCACCGGGCATTGGCGATCGCGACACGAAATTCGTTGTGCGACCGCATGGCTGGCGCGCAGGAGAAAATCATGCCCGTTCTGAAAACCAATGACGGCACAGAGATTTACTACAAGGATTGGGGCTCCGGCCAGCCGATCGTGTTCAGCCATGGTTGGCCGCTGTCAGCGGATGATTGGGATGCGCAGATGCTGTTTTTCCTCAATCACGGCTTTCGCGTCGTCGCCCATGACCGCCGCGGCCATGGCCGCTCGGCCCAGGTCGCCGACGGCCACGACATGGACCATTATGCCGACGATCTCGCGGCATTGACCGCGCATCTCGATCTCAAGAGCGCGATCCATGTCGGCCATTCCACGGGCGGTGGTGAGGTGGTGCATTACCTCGCGCGCCATGGCGAGAGCCGCGCGGCCAAGGCTGCCATCATCGCCGCGGTGCCGCCGCTGATGGTGCAGACCGCGGCCAATCCGGGCGGGCTGCCGAAGTCGGTGTTCGACGACTTCCAGACCCAGGTCGCCACGCGCCGCGCGGAGTTCTATCGCGACGTCGCCGCTGGGCCGTTCTACGGCTACAACAAGCCCGGCGCCAAGCCGTCCGAGGCCGTGATCCAGAACTGGTGGCGCCAGGGCATGATGGGCAGCGCCAAGGCGCATTACGACGGCGTCGTCGCGTTCTCGCAGACCGACTTCACCGAGGATCTCAAGAAGATCACGCTGCCCGTGCTGGTCATGCACAGCGAGGACGACCAAATCGTGCCTTACGCGGATTCCGCGCCGCTGTCGGCCAAGCTCCTGAAGAACGGCACTCTGAAGACCTACAAGGGCTTTCCGCACGGCATGCCGACCACGGAGGCCGCGACCATCAATGCTGACCTCTTGGCCTTCATCAAGGGCTGACGCCCTCGCGCGTCCTTCCGCATCACAAATCTGTCACGGAGATTCTCATGTCGAAGCTCGAAATGCTGACCCCGCAGAACTGCGCGGTGGCGCTGATCGACTATCAGCCCGCGATGTATCAAGGTGTGCAGTCGCACGATCGCCTCGGCGTCTTCAACAACATCCAGATCGTCGCCAAGGCGGCCAAGCTGTTCAAGATCCCGACCGTGCTCACCACGGTCGCCAAGGACTCGTTCTCCGGTCCCTTCATGCCGGAGGTGACCGAGCTGTTTCCAGAGCACGACATCGTCGACCGCACGGCGATGAACTCCTGGCTCGATGCCGGCTTCCGCAAGCAGGTCGCCGCCACCGGTCGCAAGAAGTTCATCATCGCGGGACTCTGGACCGAGGCCTGTGTGCTGTTCCCGACGCTCGACATGCTGCGCGAAGGCTACGAGATCTACATCCCGGCCGATGCCTGCGGCGACCTGTCGCTCGAAGCGCACAACCGGGCGATGGACCGTGCGGTGCAGGCCGGCGCGGTGCCGATCACCTCGTGCCAGTTCGCCTTCGAGCTGCAGCAGGACTGGGCGCGTGCCGAGACCTATGACGGCATGATGGAGATCCTGAAGGCGCATTCGCCCTACGGCATCCAGATCCGCTTCTCCAAATGGGCGCTTGGAGAGCACGCCTCGGAGGGCGGGGCCAAGTAGTCCCGGGACGAACGATGAAGATCTATCTGTTTTCGCTCGGGGCAGGGCTGCTGGTCGGCGTGATCTACAGCCTGCTTCAGGTCCGCTCGCCGGCGCCGCCATTGGTGGCGCTGGTCGGCCTGCTCGGCATCCTCGTCGGAGAGCAGGTGATCCCCGTGGGCAAGCAGCTCCTGAACGGCACCACGCTTGCTGCCGCGTGGCAGAAGGCGGCCTGCGCCACGCACATCTTCGGCATGCTGCCCGGCCATCACGGCCGGGCAGACACAACCATCACTTCGGCGCGAGACGAGAAGACCTCATGACCGATCATCCCGACCTCATCCTGCATCGCGGCCTGTTCACGACGCTGGATCGCTCCAACCCGCAGGCGAGTGCTGTCGCGATCAAGGACGGCGTGTTCACCGCGGTCGGCCGTGAGCAGGACGTCATGAAGCTCGCTGGCTCGGCGACGAAGATCATCGACCTGAAGGGCCGGCGCGCGCTGCCGGGCCTGATCGACAATCACCTGCACATCATCCGCGGCGGTCTCAACTTCAACATGGAGCTGCGCTGGGACGGCGTGCGGTCGCTCGCTGACGCAATGGCGATGCTGAAGGCGCAGGTCGCGATCACGCCGCCGCCGCAATGGGTGCGCGTGGTCGGTGGCTTCACCGAGCACCAGTTCGCCGAGAAGCGGCTGCCGACCATCGATGAGCTCAACGCGGTCGCGCCGGACACGCCGGTGTTCCTGCTGCATCTGTATGATCGCGCCATTCTCAACGGCGCCGCGCTACGCGCCGTCGGCTACGACAAGGACACGCCAGAGCCGCCCGGCGGCGAGATCGCGCGCGATGTCGAGGGCAAGCCGACCGGATTGCTGCTCGCGAAGCCGAACGCCGCTATCCTCTATGCGACGCTCGCAAAGGGCCCGAAGCTGCCGTTCGACTATCAGCTCAACTCGACGCGGCACTTCATGCGCGAGCTGAACCGGCTCGGCGTCACCGGCGCCATCGACGCCGGCGGCGGCTTTCAGAACTATCCGGACGACTATGCCGTGATCCAGAAGCTCGCCGATGACGGCCAGCTCACGATCCGGCTTGCCTACAATCTGTTCACGCAGAAGCCGAAAGGCGAGAAGGACGACTTCCTGCGTTGGACGCAAAGCTCGTCCTACAAGCAGGGCAGCGACTACTTCCGCCACAACGGCGCCGGCGAGATGCTGGTGTTCTCGGCCGCCGATTTCGAGGACTTTCGCGTACCGCGACCGGACATGCCGGCCGAGATGGAAGGCGAGCTCGAGGAGGTCGTGCGCATCCTGGTCCAGAACAGGTGGCCGTGGCGGCTGCACGCGACCTATGACGAGACCATCTCGCGCGCGCTCGACGTGTTCGAGAAGGTGAATCAGGATACCCCGCTCGACGGGCTGCACTGGTTCTTCGATCATGCCGAGACCATCTCGGACCAGTCGATCGACCGTATCGCCGCGCTCGGCGGTGGCATCGCCGTGCAGCACCGCATGGCCTATCAGGGCGAGTATTTCGTCGAGCGCTACGGCTTTGGCGCGGCGGAGGCGACGCCACCGGTGAAGACGATGCTCGACAAGGGCGTCAAGGTCTCCGCCGGCACCGATGCGACGCGCGTCGCCTCCTACAATCCGTGGGTCTCGCTGTCCTGGCTGGTGACCGGCCGCACCGTCGGCGGCCTGCGACTGTATCCGCAGCGCAACTGCCTCGATCGCGAGACGGCGCTTCGGATGTGGACCGAGAACGTCACCTGGTTCTCCAACGAAGAAGGCAGGAAGGGCCGCATTGCGGTCGGGCAGTTCGCCGATTTGATCGTGCCGGATCGCGACTTCTTCTCCTGTGCGGAGGCCGAGATCGCCGACATCACCAGCGACCTCACCATGGTCGGTGGCCGCATCGTCTACGCAGCCGCCGCGTTCAAGCCGCTGGATGACGCCGCTCCGCCGCCGGCGATGCCCGAATGGTCGCCGGTGCGCCGCTTCGGCGGCTATGGCGCCTGGCTGGAAAAGGGCGACGATGGCACCGTCCGAGCCCAGGCGATGCAGATGTGCGGCTGCACCAGCGCGTGCGGCATGCATGGCCACGACCACGCGCGGGCATGGTCCTCCAGCCTGCCGGTCTCCGATCTCAAGAGCTTCTGGGGCGCGCTCGGCTGCGCCTGCTGGGCGGTCTGAGATGGCGGGGATGTCCGACACGCCGCGGCCGATCGCCGCGGTGCTCGACTGGCGCTGGCTGTGGCCCGCGGCGCGGGTCGCGCTGGTTTCAGCCTATCTGATCGGCGGCGTCCAGAAGTTCATGGACTTCCCAAGCGCCATCGCTGAGCAGGCGCATTTCGGCCTGCAGCCGGCGGCGCTGTGGGCGTCGGCCGCGATCGCCGTCGAGCTGATCGGCTCGGTGCTCGTCATCGCGAACAGGTTCGTCTGGCTCGGCTCCGGCGCGCTCGGTGTGCTCACGCTCGTTGCGATGCTCACCGCCAATGATTTCTGGCACATGGCCGGCCATGAGCGCTTCATGGCGCTGAACGCCTTCTTCGAGCATCTCGGCCTGATCGCCGGCCTCGTGCTCGTCTCGATCATCTCCTGGCGCGCGCGCCGCGCTTGATCCACATCTGCTCATTCGAGGTCGTCATGGTCCGTTCCCGTCATCTGCTCGGTGCCGTCATTGCCACCACGCTGCTCGCCGCGCCCGCTCTCGCCAAGGACGCGGCGCCGCTGATCGGCGTGGGCGCGCAATACGACACCACGCATGTCTATGTCGCGCCCGACGACGTCGAGAAGTTCGCTACCTCTTTCCTCGCCACCTTCGGCGGCCTGAGCACCAAGCAGGTGGTTGCGACGGTGACGCCTGCTCCGAGCAGCACGACCTCGCAGCTGCTGCAGACGCCGGTCGGGACCGTCTCGCTGTTCGGCTTCAAGACACCAATCCCGTACCCATTCGGCGCCGAGCGCACCGGTTATCTCGTCACCGATCTGGACGCGGCGATCAAGGCGGCCAGGACCGCCGGCGCCGACGTGGTGGTTGCGCCGTTTCCCGATCCGATCGGCCGTGATGCGGTGATCTAGTGGCCGGGCGGCGTCAACATGCAATTGTATTGGCACACGACGAAGCCGTCCTACGCGGCGTTCCAGACCGTTCCCGACAACCGCGTCTATGTTTCGCCCGATCGCGTCGAGGCCTTCACGCGCGCCTTCCTGCGCTTCTCCAAGGGCAAGGTCGTCTCTGAGGACCCCAAGGCGCCTGGGGTCGAGATCGGTCGTCCCAACGATCACTATCGGCGCCTCCGCATCGAGTCGGTGTTCGGGCGGATGACCGTGCTCGTGACCGACGGCCATCTGCCATATCCGTTCGGGCGCGAGATGACCGGCTACGAGGTCGCCGATCTCAAGGCGACCCTCGACAAGGCGAAAGCAACAGGCGCGACCGTGCTAGTCGAGCCCTTCACCTCGGATAGGCGCGAACAGGCGGTGGTGCAGTTTCCCGGCGGCTATGTCGCGGAGATTCATGCGCCGTCGAAGTAGGGTATTGCTGCGATTCCCGAGAGGTGACGGATGGCGCGGGTCCTGAGAAAGACGGTGGTCGCGAGCGCGCTGCTCGGCGCGCTATGTGCGGCTACGTCAGCTCTCGCCGAGGACGACGCCTCACGTCCGGCGATCCGTACCAACCGCTGGCAGGAGGACTGGTCGGTGCTCGCCGATCCGGCGCGGCGCACGGCGCCATCAGATTCGATCAAGTACATCCCGCTGCAGCAGGATCATCCGCAGAGCTACGTCTCGTTCGGCATGAACCTGCGCGAGCGGTTCGAGAGCCTGGAAGCCGCGAGCTTCGGCATCGGTGGAACGAAACCCGATCAGCATGTCCTGCAACGGCTGCAGATCCATGCCGACGCACATCTCAACGAGCACTGGCAGCTGTTCGTCCAGCTGGAGGACGACCGTGCCTTCGGCAAGGCCAAGATCACGTCCGTCGACCAGGATCCGCTCGACCTCCGGCTCGCCTTCCTCGCCTATGTCGATGCGACGGAGAAGGGCACCTTCAAGGCCCGGGTCGGGCGCCAGGATTTCGACTTCGACCTGCAGCGCTTCGTCTCGTCGCGCGACGGGCCGAACGTGCGCCAGTCCTTCGACGCGCTGTGGGCCGACTGGGAAAGCGGCCCATGGCGCTTCATCGGGTTCGTCAGCCAGCCGGTGCAATACAATCTGGTGCGCCCGTTCGACGATACGTCGAACGGATCGTTCCTGTTCCACACCTTCCGAATCGAGCGCCAGGTGCTCGGCACCAACGAGCTGTCGTCGTATTATTCCTACTATCAGCGTGACAATGCGCGCTTCCTCGACGCAGCGGGTGCCGAGCAGCGCCACGTGCTCGACATCCGCTTCGCCGGCAAGCTGGCGGGCTTCGACTGGGATCTCGAGGCGATGGGGCAGGCGGGCTCGGTCGGGACGAAGCAGATCCGCGCCTGGGGCGCCGGGGCGCGCGCCGGCTACACCTTCGCCGATTTGGCTTGGCAGCCGCGCATCGGCCTTCAGCTCGACGGCGCCTCCGGCGACCGCCATCCCGGCGACAGCAGGATCGAGACCTTCAATCCGCTGTTCCCGAACGGCTATTACTTCACGCTCGCCGGCTTCACCGGCTACACCAACCTGGTCCACCTCAAGCCGTCGCTGACGGTGAAACCCGCGACCGATCTGTCGTTCATGGCGGCCGTCGGCCTGCAATGGCGCGCGACGACGGCGGACGCGATCTACGTCCAGCCCAATGTCGGGGTCGCCGGCACCGCGGGGCGGGGCAGCGCATGGTCCGGCGTCTACGCGCAGCTGCGCGCCGACTATCGCTTCAGCGCCAATCTCACCGGTGCGCTGGAAGCCGTGCACTACAAGATCGGTGATGCGCTGCGCCGCGCCGGCGGCCACGATAGCGATTACATCGGCATCGAGCTGAAATACGCGCTCTGAACAACGAAGGTAGGACCACATGTCGCAATTCGTGTCACGCAACGTTGTGCCGCTGCTGCTCAGCGTCAATGCCGGCTATGTCGACACGGCCGGCTTCCTGGCGCTGCAGGGCCTGTTCACGGCGCACGTCACCGGCAACTTCGTGACGCTCGGCGCGGCGCTGGCGCTCGGGACCTCGGGCGCGGTCGCCAAGCTGCTGGCGCTTCCGGTGTTCTGCGTGGTCGTGATCGCGACACGCCTGACCGGCACCTTGCTGTCGCGGCGGGGGGCGCGCGCCTTCGAGATCCTTATCGCGGTCAAGCTCGTGCTGCTGATCCTCGGCGCCGCGCTCGCGGTGCATTTCGGCGCGTTCCATGATGGCGACAGCCGCGAGGCGATCATCACCGGCATGGTGCTGGTCGCGGCGATGGCGATCCAGAACGCCGTGCACCGGATCCATCTGCCGACCGCGCCGCCCTCGACCCTGATGACCGGCACCACGACGCAGGTGATGATCGATCTCGCCGACAGGATCTATGTCGGTGACAAGGGCCAGGCGCCGCCGCCCGCGCGGCTCATGCAGATGGCCATCAACGTGCTCGCCTTTGCGCTCGGCTGCGGCGGCGCCGCGCTGCTGTTCGTGCGCCTGGGCAGCTGGTGCTTCGTCGTGCCACCGGTCGTTGCCGCGCTGGCTCTCGTCGTGCGTCTCGCCGGGCCGGAGCCGGCGCGCTGAGGACGCTGTCAGGTGCCGGTGCCGAGCGCCGGCTGTACGTTCGGCGCGGGGGCCGTTGGCGGCAACCGCGGCAGTGATGGCGCGACCTGGGTGTCGCCGTCGCAATGGACCGCGTAGAGCAGTCCGAGCGGGTTGCCGTGCTCGCGGAGAAATTCCCGGCGCAGGTTGAGGAACGTCTCCCCCAGCGGCATGCCGTCGAGAAAGCTCTCGAAGAAGCGCTTCGCCCAGGCCGTGGCGAAGATCGCCGGCGTCTTGCATTCCGTCCCAACCACGCCGCGCGCGCCCTTGGCCATGAAATACGGCACGAAGCCGTCGTAGAACGCCGGCGACAATTCGGCCGACTCGCAGGCGTTGATGAAGACGAGGGGGTTGCCGGGAAGCAGCTTGCTGGTCGGGGCGTCCAGGCTGAGCTCGCCCAGCGTGATGCCGGCATCGGTCAGCACCAGGCTGGAGCCGTCGGGACCGCCGGGATCGTCGAGGCCGGTCGCCCGGGCGTGACAATAGAGGTAGAGGATCTGGTCGTTGGTGGTCTCGTCGGCCAGCGCCTTGACCAGCTCCTTGCTGGTTGTGCGCGAGACCACGTGGACGTTGCGGCGTGCCGCCTTCTCCGCGACCCAGAAGCGCTGCTGCTGGGCGACGAGGTCGGCGCCCATCTGCCGGTCGATGTTGTCGTTGACGTTGACGCTGATGCTGAGTTCGGGCTTGTCGCTGGGGATCAGGCAGTCGGAGACGCGCGGCGTGTTCTGCATCGGGATCTGCTCGATCACGTGGCGCATGCCGATGAAATTGTCCCAGTCGAGCTTGGCGCCGGCCGAGGCATCGCCGACATAGAGCAGGCCCCACGGCACCGTGGTCGCCTCCGCCACGATCTGCAGCTTCAGCCGCCTGGAGCGGTCGCTGGTCAGTTTGCGCAGGAATTCGCCGATATCCTTGGAATCCTGCGCGGCGGCGGGGCCGAAGAACAGCTTCGTGAACAACGCCGCTCCCGCGCGCGCCATGATCTTGAGCGCGGCGTCGCGGTCGGCATCGGCGATGTCGATCCCGCTCTGGAAGACGAAGCTGCCGGCCGCGTTCTGATAGGTCACGACCTTCATGAGCTCCTGACGCGCGATCTCGATCGACTTGGCGAGGTAGTCCGGCAGCAACGGCAGCCGGGCGCGCACCGTGACGGGCTTCCAGACGAGACAGTCGTAACCGCCCGCGATCGGCATGATCGACAGGCCGACGTCGCGCGGATTGAGCACGCTGGCGGAGGAATAGGGCCGGCCATGCGCGCCCTCGACGCGGGGCGAGGGCGCCGCGCCGACATCGATGACGAGGTCCATCTGCTGGACGAAATTGCCGTCCTTGTGGACCGTCGCCCGCAGCGCCGACGGGCCGAATTTCTTCGGCGACAGGTCGAACCGCGCCTTGTTGCGCGACTTGCCTGTGCGCGGCAGCCGCAGCGGGCGGCTCTTGTCCGACAGCTCGAAATCGTCGCTGTCGAGCTGGATGGTCAAGGTGACATCGGACGTCCCTTCCGGGAACAGTTGCTCGTCGGCGAGCGGCACCGACGAGACGCCGCTCTGCTGGACGTCGACGTCGAAAGCGAAGGTGTACCACTGGCCCAGCTTCAACGGCGCATCGAGATCCTCGAAGCCGGCGTTGATCCAGCGCTGCTCGCCGGGCGGATAGGCTTTGCGGTTCTCGAACGGGGGTGGCTGCGCGACCGGCGGTGCCGGCACCCATTGCGGATATTGCAGCTGAACCTGCTGCTGCTGGTCTTCCTGCTGCCGTTGCTGCTGCTGATGCTGACCCTGCTCCCGCTGCTGCTGCTCGCGTTGCTGCCGCTGGGCCGGCTCGACCTGCTGCTGATCCTGCTTCTGCACCTGCTCCGGGAACGGAGCACGCTCGAACGTCCGCTGCCGCCAAAGCTGCTGATCGTCGCCCTGCTGATGGAGTTGCCTGAAGTCGCTGCCGAGCAGCCCGCCGCCCAGGCCGGGTTGCGGCTTGACGGCTGCGGGTGCAGCCAGGATCGCAGCCCAGAAAGCGTGCGCCACTTCGGGGTGGGCGATGTCGCTGTGGGCGCCGGCTGCGCCGCCGCCGTTCCTGATGATGCGGCTCGCCTCGATGTTGTAGACCCGGCCGCCGCCGAAATTGTAGCTGAAGCCGACATCCTGGATCGGCATGTCGACGATCGCCAGGGGCTGGGTGCCGCGGACGCCGAAGCTGCCGATGGCGCCGTACAGCGGATAGTCGGTATCGAGCAGATATTGCTGCTTGAGCCGCGCTCCGAGCGGGTAGAACCATCCGTTGGCCCGGTCGTAGCTCGAGCGGGTGGTCACGAAGGCGCCGCGCACGAGCCCCTTGAGCAGCGTGCGCCGGAAATAGCCCTGCGTCGGCGCGGCCTGCGGAATGCTCTCGGCATAGCACCACAGCGACAGCGCACCCTGAACCAGGAACATCGTCTCGACCGGGCGCGGCAGCGCGCGGCCGTCGGGCGTGCCGGCGACGGCCGCCGACACGACGATGCAGCCGAAGCTGTGGCCCATCAGGTGAACCCGGGCCGTGGGCGCCGCCTGCTGCAGTCTGACGAGGACATCATGAGCGCCGGCCTCGCCGAACTGGCGCGCGCGATCCTTCATCTTCCAGAACGACAGGATGCGGAGCGGCGCCAGCAGCGCGTCGCGCAGATCATCGCCGAGGCCCAGCGTCCCGGCGGTTGCGTCGGCCGGCGCGCTCCGCGCCTCGCTCACGATCACGGATGGATCGAACCGGTCCTGCTCGGCGCCGGGGCGTCCGCTCGCATCGCCCATCGCAAGGCCGGCCGCGGCGAACAGCCTGAGATAGGCATCGCGCATCGAGTCCGGCAACGTGGCCGCCGCCGGCGCAATGCGCGCCTGCTCGAGGATCGAGCGAATGTCGGCGCGTGCCGCCGGGGTGTCGGCGATGCGGGCCGCATAGCGTTCCACCTCCGCCTCGAGCGATGCCGCCGACGTGTCGGCGGACAGCAACCCGCCGCCGCCCGATGGCAGCGTCTCGTCTCCGAACGGCAGGCTCGGCCAGTGCAGTCCGATGATGACGGGGGCAAAGCCGGGACGCTGCCGCGCCGCGGCGAGCCGATCCGCTTCGAGCGCCGCCATGGCGGCAAGCCAGCGATCATACTGCTCGATCGCCGCAGGGACGTCGCCCATCCAGCCATGGCTCAGCAGAAGAATATCGGTGACCGCCCCGCCCAGCGTCTGGAGGCGGTTCACCACCATCTCGCTCGCGAGCGAACCGTCGGCCTCTCGCCGCTCCTGCCCCGTCGCGTCGAAGGCGATGAGCACGTATTGCAGGTCTGAGCCTGGTACCTGACGGACGGGCATGCGTGCCTCGCAATATGACCATGTCGGCACCCGCCGTGGTGGTTGGTTGCCGGCCCTAACAATTTCTTATTATGCGTGTGTTGTATTTAGCTGAGTTGATCGAGTCAACGCGATGACGTGAGGCTGCAACCCCGGCTGCGTCACGCAGTTGATCCTGCTGACGGCGGATCGCGGTGAAGGCGCAGGTGATCGCGCGCCGGCGGCCTCCAATGACGAAAAGTTTAGCTGTCCGCATCGCGGTCCGCCATTGCATCCCATCTGCATAACCCCCAATTCTAGAAACGAAACGGTTCCGTTCTATTCAAGGAGACGTGATGACACAGCAAGCTCTGTCATCGGCTGAGGTCCCATCGGCGGCCAACGACGGTCCGGCGCTCTCGGCCCGCGATCGTGCCGTGCGGCAATGGCGCGGGGATGCCTCCGGCGAGACTCCGCAGCAGATCGAGGCCAAGGCGCCGGCTGCGGAGCCCGGCCCGTCGCCGACGGAGCACGGGCAGCGCCAGGAGGGGTCCCGGAGGAGCCTGATCCGGCGGCATCCGCTTGGGGCAGCGCTGGGTCTCGTGCTGCTGCTCGCCGTCGGCGCCGGCGGCTACGTCTACTACGATGCGGCTGGTCACTATGAGACCACCGACGACGCCTTCATCGCGGCCCGCCAGTTCTCCATTGCGCCGAAAGTCTCCGGCTACATCTCCGCCGTCCCGGTCACCGACAACCAGCACGTCAAGGCCGGCGACGTGATCGCGCGCATCGACGATCGCGACTACAAGACCGCGCTGGCGCAGGCCGATGCGCAGGTGAAGTCGGCGCAGGCGGCGATCCGCAACATCGATGCGCAGATCGAGGTGCAGCAGGCGCAGATCACCGCGGGCCAGGCCCAGGTCGAGCAGGCCCAGGCCGGGCTGACCTTCGCCGAGCAGCAGGCCAAGCGCTATCAGGACCTCGCCCGCACCGGCTCCGGCACGGTGCAGAGCGAGCAGCAATACACATCGCAGCTCCAGCAGCAGAAGGCGGCGCTGACCTCGGCGCAGGCCAACCTCTCGGTCGCGCAACGCCAGTTGGAGTCGCTGAAGGCGCAGCGCGAGAGCGCCGAGGCCAACCTCACGCAAGCCCAGGCACAGAGCAACCAGGCGCAGCTCAATCTGTCCTACACCACCGTGACCGCGGCGCAGTCCGGCCGCGTCGTCAATCTCAGCGCCGCCGACGGCCAGTTCGCGGCACAAGGCACGGCGCTTTCGATGTTCGTGCCAGACGACGTGTGGGTCAGCGCCAATTTCAAGGAAACGCAGCTCGACCAGATGCGCCCCGGCGAGCCCGTGACCTTGGAAATCGATGCCTATCCCGAGCGCGAGATCCGTGGCCACGTCGCCAGCGTGCAATCCGGCTCGGGCCCGGCCTTCTCGTTGCTGCCGCCGCAGAATGCGACCGGCAACTATGTCAAGATCGTGCAGCGCGTGCCCGTGAAGATCGAGATGGACGATCCGCCGACCGACGTCGCACTCGGGCCGGGCATGTCGGTGGTGCCGACCGTGCGCGTCGATCCCAAGCCGTCGCTCTATGAGCGGCTTAAGGCTGCGCTGTGAGAAGGCTGATGCCATGAGCGAGGCCGCTGCTCTCTCCGCGCCGCGCGCCGGCAGTCCCTGGATCATCGCCGTGCTGGTTGCGCTCGCGACCTTCATGGAGGTGCTGGACACCACCATCGCCAACGTCGCGCTGCCCTATATCGCCGGCGGCATGGGTGTCAGCCAGGACGAATCCTCCTGGGTGGTGACGACCTATCTCGTCTCCAACGCGATCATCCTGACGGCGTCGAGCTATCTCGCCAAGCGTTTCGGCCGCAAGACCTTCTTCCTGCTCTGCCTCGGCCTGTTCACCGTGAGCTCGGTGCTGTGCGGCTTCGCCTGGAATCTGCAGGTGCTGCTGCTGTTCCGGATCATGCAGGGCCTCGGCGGCGGCGGCATGGTGCCGGTGGCGCAATCGATCCTGGCCGACTCCTTTCCCCCGGAAAAGCGCGGCCAGGCCTTCGCGTTGTTCGGCGTCGCCGTGGTCGTGGCGCCGGTGGTCGGCCCGACGCTCGGCGGCTATCTCTCCGACAACGCGTCGTGGCACTGGTGCTTCCTGATCAACGGCCCTGTCGGTGTTGCGGCAATGATCCTGATCGGACTGATCCTGAAGGAGCCGGCCTCAGTCACGGCGGAGCGTCGCAAGCAGGCGCACGGCTTCGATGTCGTCGGATTCCTTCTCGTCGCGACCTTCCTCGGCGCGCTCGAACTGATGCTCGATCGCGGCCTGGAGGACGACTGGTTCGACTCGCGCTTCATCATGGTCACCGCCGCGGTCTGCGTCGCGGCCTTCATCGCCATGATCCCGTGGGAGATGAACCGGAAGAATCCGACCGTGGACGTCCGCATGCTGGCGTCGCGCCAGTTCGGCGCCAGCTTCCTGGTGATGCTGGCGACCGGCGCGATCCTGCTCGGCACCACGCAGATGCTGCCGCAGATGGTGCAGCAGGATTTCGGCTACACCGCCACCTGGGCCGGCCTCGTGCTGTCGCCGGGCGGCCTCGTGACGATGGCGATGATGTTCGTGGTCGGGCGCCTCTCAGGCAAGGTGCAGCCGAAATACATGATCATGACGGGCGCGGCCGTCGTGGCGTTCGCGATGTACGACCTCACCCGGGTCTACGCCAATGTGGATTTCTGGTTCTTCGCCGAATCCCGCATGCTGATCGGAATTGGCCTGCCGCTGATCTTCCTGTCGATCACGACCGCGTCCTACAACGGCATCCCGCCTGAGAAGACCGATCAGGCCTCGGCGCTGATCAACGCCGCGCGCAACACGGGCGGCTCGATCGGCGTGTCCCTGGCGGCCAACATCCTGGCGCACCGTGCGCAGTTCCACCAGAGCCGGCTGGTCGAGAATGCGATTCCGTCCAATCCGGCCTATCAGGACACGCTGCACCAGATGACCAACTACTTCACCGCGCATGGCAGCTCGCTGGTCCAGGCGCAGCAGCAGGCGCTCGCCTGGATCGGCCAGACCGTGCAGATGCAGTCGTCGCTGCTCGCTTATGTCGACGTCTACTGGGCGCTGATGCTGATCTCGCTGTCGGCGATTCCGCTGGCGCTGACGCTCCGCAAGGTCAGGCTCGGCGGCGGGCCGGCGATGGCGCATTGAGTAGGCACTGTTGTTCGGCTGTCATTCCGGGGCGATGCGCAAGCATCGAACCAGGAATCTCGAGATTCCGGGTTCAGCCCTGGCGGGCTGCCCCGGAATGACGGTCAAGAACATCAGGGGCGCTCACACCGTCTCGTCCGCGATCCCGTTCCGCAGCAGACCGATCCGGTCGATCTCGACCTCGACGACGTCGCCGGGCTTCATCCACAGCGGGGGCGTGCGGCGGGAGCCGACGCCGCCGGGCGTTCCCGTGGCGATCACGTCGCCGGGCTCGAGCCGGGTGAACGACGAGCAGTATTCGATCTGGCGCGGGATATCGAAGATCATCTGGCTGATCGTGGCGTCCTGCACGACCTCGCCGTTCAGTCGCGTTTGCAGCCGCAACGGGCCGAGATCGTCGATTTCGTCCGGCGTGACCAGCCACGGGCCGAACGCGCCGGTCGCGGGAAAATTCTTTCCCGGCGTGAACTGGTGGGTGTGGCGCTGGAAGTCGCGGACGCTGCCCTCATTGTAGCAGGCATAGCCGGCGATGTGCTGCCAAGCCTCGCTGCGCGGGATGTAGCGGCCGGGCTTGCCGATGACGATGGCGAGCTCGCCCTCGAAATCGAGATCGGTCGAGACGCGCGGGCGGATGATGTCGGTGAGATGCCCGGTCTGGCTGTTGGCGAAGCGGCCGAACACCGTGGGGTTCTCGACCTCGGAGCGGCCGGTCTCCTTGCGGTGCGTCTCGTAGTTCAGGCCGATGCAGAGGATCTTGTCCGGGTTCGGGATCACCGGCAGGAAGCTGATGGCGGAGAGCGGATACCGCCTCGCGCCCCAGGCCGCTGCGGCCGCCTCCTTCAGCGCGTCCGCTGCGATCGCCGATTTCAGGTCGGGGAAGCGGTCGCGCAGGATAGCACCGAGATCGGCGATCTCAGTGCCCTCGACCAGTCCCCAGGTCGGCGCATTGTCGATGGTGAAGCTTGCAAATCTCATCCGATGTCCTCAGGTCGAAACCGCCGCTACGGCGGAGGGAGAAGCCGGTTCTTGCGCCGATTTCGCGAAGCGCGCGATGGTGCGCTCCGGGAAGATCAGCGCGAAGGCCGAGATGGCGCCGACGATCAGCACGCCGGCGGTGAATGTCATGGCGTGGGCGTAACCGAGCGGCGCGTTGTTTCCGGCCTCGCCGACGATCCAGCCGGTGAGCGCATTCGATACCAGTGCGGATGCCGCGTTGCCGGAGTAGATCACGACGATGAGTCGGCCGCGCTGGATCGCCGGCGCCACGGCGCCAAGCGCGACGGGGCCGAAGATCGTGGTGAGGCTCGGTGCGGCGAAGGCGATCGCGATACAGGCGAGCTGCAGCGGACCCGTCGTGACGATGCTGAGCAGCAGCGCACAGCCGGCGGCGAGCAGCGCGAGGCCGGAGGCGTGGCCGAGGCAGGCGCGCAGGCTGAAGCCACGACGCTGCAGAACTTGCGTCAGCCAGGAGCCGCCGAGCAGCAGCGGCGATTGGAACAGATAGATCCCTGAGATGATCCAGCCGACATCGACCTGCTTGTAGCCGAGCCCGAGCTGCAGAAAAGGCGGCAGCCAGGTCGCGGACATGCCGACGATCCAGTACGACGCGGTCGACATGATGATGACGCCGATCACGGTCGGATCGGCCCACAGCACGCGCGCCGGCAACGCCTTGTCCTTCGCCGCCGAAGCCTCCGGCGCAAGGGCGGAGTAGGGGCCTTCGCCGCCGACCAAGAACCAGCCGAGCATCCAGGCCAGCCCGAGCAGGCCGCAGAACAGGAAGCCGGTGCGCCAGCCATAGCTCACGATGACATAGGTCAGGATCGGACCGCCGGCCAAGAGACCGACGCTGATGCCCTGCAGCACCACGGCGCTCGGCACGCTGCGCCGGTCGGCGGGAAACCAGTTGTAGCAGGCGTGCAGCGCGGTCGGCAGTCCCGGCCCTTCGCCGGCGCCGAGGATGATGCGGCAGATCACCAGCACCGCGATCGAGCCGGAGAAGAAGATCGGGATCTGCGTCGCCGACCAGACGCCGGCCATGATCAGGAGCAGCCATTTCACCGGGAAGCGGCCGACGACGAACATGCCGACCGCCATGCCCGACAGCGAGAACAGCAGGAAGAAGCTGCTGCCGATCAGGCCGAACTCCTTCGGGCTCAGACCCAGCTCCTTCATCATCGGCACGGCCGAGAGGCCGAACACCAGCTTGTCGAAGAAGTTCAGCGTCTGGAACAGGAACAGCATGACGAGGACGGCGATCGCGCGTCCTCCCACACTGGGTCTGGCGGTGTCGGATGATGTCGTCATGGCGTTTCCCCGTTTGATAGTCTCTTGTTTTGATTAGTGCAGTCGTTCGTTCAACTCGCTCAGCAGCGCGGCGAGCTCCGGCGCGTCCGTCGCGACGCCGTAGACATAATGGTCGGGTCGCACCAGCGCGGCGCTGCAGCCGTGGCGTTCGAACCAGCGTGCGACGACGGCGCTCTCCTCGTGCAAGCCGTGACCGCCGATGACGATCACACTGATCCCGGCGTCGCGGGTGGCAGCGTCGATCGAGCTCGAGTTCAGCGCACCCCGCCCGTCGAGGACGAGCCGCCATCCGGTGCCGGCGACGGTATCGAGCAGGGCACGCCCGCCATCACCGACGATCCAGGGTTGCGGAAACAGCGTGCCATTGGCCGCGTTTGCCTTGGTCGCGAGCAATCCCTGCGTCAGCGGCGGCACGATCTCCTGCCGGGTGATGGTGCGCGGCACGCCGCCGCCTTCGGCAAGGATACGCGCATCGCGTGCCGCTGCGGCCTCCGGATCCTGCTCGCAGATGACGCGGCCGATCGCCTTGATGCGCGTGGTCAGCTCGCGCACATGCGTGCTGCGCTCGATCTCGTAGCTGTCGAGCAGGGCCGCGGTCGATTGTCCGCGCAACACGCGCGCGAGCTTCCAGCACAGATTGGCGGCATCGCGCAGGCCCTGGCACATGCCCTGGCCGATGAAGGGCGGCTGCTGATGCGCGGCGTCGCCGGCGAGCAGGACACGACCCTGGCGCCAGCGGCGCGCGACCAGCGCATGGAAGCGGTAGCTCGCCGCGCGCCACAGCTCGCCATCGTCCGGAGAGAGCCAGGGGGACAGCAGCTGCCAGACCTGCTCCGGCTGCTCCATCGCCTGGCGGTCTTCCCCCGCTCGCAGCATGATCTCGAAGCGACGATGGTCGCCGGGACCGATGATGTAGGTGGTCGGACGCGCGGGATTGCAGAATTGGGCTGCGGTGGCCGGGAGCTTGCTGACGCCGCTGTCATTCACGAGAAGATCGACCACCAGCCACGGCTCGTCGAAGTCGAGATCGTCGAAGCTGATGCCGAGCTGCTGGCGCACGGTGCTCGAGGCACCGTCGCAGGCGATGACATAGTCCGCGGTGACCTCGCGCATCGTGCCGTCCGCCCGCTGCAGCGTGATGGTCGCCGCCGTTGCATCCTGCCGGATTGCGACGAAGGTCGTGCCAAGCTCGACCGTGACGGAAGGACAGCGGTGAACACGATCGCGCATCACCTGTTCGACCGGCGGCTGCGTGAACACCATGCTCGGCGTGTAGCCGAGGGGATAGGGCTCGCCAACCATGTCGATGCGGCGGATCAACTGCCCTTGCGCGCCGAAATGCTCGGACGCGGGGAACGGCGCGACGTAGCGGCTGACTTGTTCGGCGATGCCGAGATTGTCGAACAGCCGCATGATCTCGTGATCGAGCGCGATCGCGCGCGGCTTGTCGTAGATGTCGATAGCGCGGTCGATCGCGAGCGTTTTGATGCCCTGCGTGCCGAGCAGGCTCGCGGCGATGGCGCCGGTCGGACCGAAGCCGATGATGACGGCCTCGAAATGCTTGTGATCTGACGTGGCGGACATGGAAACTCGGAGTTGGAGAATGAGTCAGGCGGCGTAGCCGACCGCGAGCTGCGCGGACTTGACGTGCTCGGCCTTGGGCGGCGCGATGCCCCATTGATCGGTGCGGCCGGGCGGCCAGACCCAATGCTCCGGCCCGCGCACGACGTAGTCGTCGTCGACCTGCAGCACCTCGGCGGTGTATTCGATGACCGTGCCGACGGGATCAATGAAGTAGGCAAAGACATTGTCGCCGGGGCCGTGGCGTCCGACACCCCAGGCGATCGGATGACCGGCATCGATCATGCGGCCCGCGCCACGCATCACGCCCTCCCAGGTCGGCATCAGGAAGGCGACGTGGTTGAGCCCGTTGACCTTCGCCGCAGCGATCACGACGGCATGGTGGTCCGAATTGCAGCGAACGAAGGCCATCGCCGCGGAGCGGTCGGTCAGGCGGAAGCCGAGCGCCTTCTGGTAGAATGCCGCCGAACGATCGACATCGGTGCTGTTGAGGTTGACGTGGGCGAGCCGCTCCGGGAGCTCGGGCCGCGGCGGCTTGGCGTCGTGCCTGATGTCGCCATGCACGAAGCGCAGCACGCCGCCTTCGGGGCCGCGCAGGCTCATGATCACGCCGCCGTCGGGGCCGGGGTTGGGCGCCGGCGCTGCGATCAGCGTCGCGCCTTCATGGATGGCGTTGCGGCTGATGGCATCGAATTCACTGGAATCGGCGAGGCGGAATGTCACCGCCTGCAGCTCGGTGCGCTCGCTCCGGTGCAGCGCCACGACGTGATGGTCGCTGCCGGTCGCACGGAGATAGGCGACGCCGTGGGCCTCTGCGACGCGCTCCAGCCCCCAGGTCTGCCGATAGAACGCTTCCGAACGCGCGAGATCGGGCGTGCCCAGATCGACGCTGCGCAGAGCCGCGACCGGAAACCGGGTCATAAGCGTGTCCTCCTGCGCGATGCCCGGGTGAGGACGCGCGACGTTTCTGTCCATGGCCGGCGAAACCGGCTCGTCCCTTTTATTACAGAAAAAATCGAAATCAATAAGAATTTATAAATTTTATGTTGTGTGGCCCGGCTCTATATATGTCGTCTGATTCAGAGGAGACCGGACGTGGATGCGGTTTTGGAGGCCGAGGGGCAGGGCCCGTCGACGCAGGCGAGTCATGTGTATGACCGGCTGCGCGAGGACCTGCTGTCCGGCCGGCTGGCGCCGTCGCGCAAGCTGCAGATGCGGTTTTTGACCGAGACCTATCAGACCGGGCAGACGCCGCTGCGCGAGGCGCTCAACCGCCTGACTGCCGACGGACTGGTCGAGGTGCGCGAGCAGCGCGGCTTCTACGTCAAAGACATCAGCCGCGCCGAGCTCGCCGAGCTGACCAAGACGCGCTGCTGGGTCGAGGCGCTGGCGCTGCGCGAGTCGATGGCGGCGGCGACGCCTGATTGGGAGGAGCAACTGGTGCTGGCGCAGCATCGGCTCAGCCGCGCGCCGCGCTCGCTCAGCGCGACGACGTTCGAGGACAATCCGGAGTGGGAGAGGCTGCACTGGATCTATCATCGGGTCCTGATCTCGAACTGCGGCTCGCAGTCGCTGATCGCGTTCTGCGGCCAGCTTGCCGACCAGCTCTATCGCTACCGCCGGCTGTCGATCCGCAAGGCGTTTCCGTCACGCCCCGTCGGCGACGAGCACGCCGACATCGTGAACGCCGTGCTCGACGCCGACACCGAACGCGCGGTTGCGCTGCTCACGGCGCACTATCAGCGCACCGCGGACGTGATCCTGCAGGACGAGACGATCTTTCCGGAGCTGCGCAAGGACAAAAAGATTTAGGATCACGTCGTCGCGGCGAGGAAGAAGTCGACGCGCTTCTCGACATGCGCCTGGGCTTCCTTCTTCAGGGCGCGCATGTCCTCGCCGAGCAGACTGCGGATCAGCACGGCGAACACGACGAGATCGAGGAAGATCCGTGCGCTGTCCTCGATGCGGTCGGCCGAGAAGGCGCCCTTGCCGGCGAGACCTTCGGCGCGCGCCAGCTCGCCGATCGCGTGGCTCACATTGCAGGTGGCGCGCTTGCGCGCCGTGTCCTGGATCTCGAGCGTCAGCTCGGGAAAGCGCGGACTTTCCGCAATCGCAGTGCGCATCAGGCCGATCGTGTCCTCGACGAAGGCGCGCTCGATCAAGGTGAGCCCGAGGCTGATCAGCCGGGCGCGGAAGGTGCGGCCCTGCGGCGCCAGGTTCTCATACTGCGTGTTGCGCGCGGCCTGGCGGCCGATGACGGCCGCGAACAGCGCGGCCTTGCTGGGAAATCGCGCGTAGATGGTCGGCTTGCCGGCGCGCGCGGTCTGCGCGATCTCGTCGACGCTCGCGCCTTCGAAGCCGTTTGCGAGGAACACGGTCTTTGCCGCGTCGAGAATGCGCTCCTCGACCTCGCCGGCACGTTCGAGCGGAGGCCGCCCCACCTTGCCGCGCGCCGTCTTGGAAGCAACCATTCGATCCGCCATGGCTTTCTTTCGAGGCCTTTGTGTTCCCGTCCTGTTTGGCACAGGGGTCGGGATTGTTCAATCAACGCGGCCTGGGCCGCTGCCCATGCCTGGGCTGTTAACGCGTGCCACGGAATATCGGCTTGCCCGTGGGGTCTCGAACACCGAGACTGCACAAAACGATTTAGGAGGAAAACCATGGGACGGACATTCGTTCATTTGGCGTTGCTCGCCGTCGCCTGCGTCGCGGCCGCGCCACTCGCTCATGCTGAAACCGTCGTTCTGAAGTCTGAACTCAAGGCAGCCAACGAGGTGCCGCCGAACGCGTCCGCCGCGTCGGGCGCGGCCGAAGCGAGCTTCGACACCGCAACCAAGACGCTGAGCTGGAAGGTTACCTTCTCCGGCCTCAGCGGCCCGCCGATCGGCGCGCATTTCCACGGGCCCAGCGAGCCCGGCAAGAACGCCGGCATCGTGCTGCCGTTCAAGAGCCCGGAGCCGCCGATCACGGGCTCCGCCGTGATCACCGATGCGCAGGCGGCCGATCTGCTGGCCGGCAAATGGTACGCCAACGTCCACACCCAGGCGAACCCGGGCGGCGAGATCCGCGGACAGATGACCAGGCAGTGAGGCGTGTGCCCGACGCGCGCGGGCTCGCCGTCACGCGGCCAGTTCCGGCTCGCCGGCCTGGCCGGGAACGGCCGAGGCCCGGCGCACGTCGAGGAACTGCTTGAAACGGCCGAGCGACATCGGCTGTGCGACCAGATAGCCCTGGCCTTCCTCGACGCCGCAGGCGACCAGCGCATCGACCTGCTCCTGATGCTCGATGCCCTCGGCGACCACGGACATGTCGAGCTCGCGCGCCAGCGCCACCAGCATCTGCACCACCACCACGGCGGACTGGTCGCGGGTGATCGCGTCGACGAAGAACTTGTCGATCTTCAGGATGCGCGCGCCGAGCCGCTGGATGTAGGACAGGCCGCTATGGCCGATGCCGACGTCGTCGAGCGCGACGCGGAAGCCGAGCTCGCTGAGCTCCTTCACGACATCAGTCGCCTTGGTGAGATCGGCGAGCTCCTCGCGCTCGGTGACCTCTAGCACGACTTGGCGGGGGGAGACCGACGAGGATGCGACCGTCTTGCGTAGATCGTCGATGAAGCGGTCGCCGAGCAGATGGCGCGGGGTGATGTTGACGGACAGCTTGAACAGCTTGTCCTGCTTCATCTCCGGCTGCAGCTCGCGCAAGGCGGTCTTGAGAAGCTGCCAGGTCAGCTTCTCAATGCGGCCGGTGCTCTCGGCGAGCGGGATGAAGCTCATCGGCGGGATCAGCCGGCCGTCCGGCTTCTCCCAGCGCGCCAGGATCTCGCAGCCGACGATGTCGCCGGTCTTCAGTCGGAAGGTCGGCTGCACATAGGGCTTGAACTCGTTGGCCGCGAGCGCGCGATCGAGCTCGGCGACCGGGTCCACTGGCCGGCTGAGATAGCTCGCCAGCAGCAGGCCGAACATGCCGCCCAGCGTGCCGGCGGCGAGCATCGTCAGGAGATAAGCGAGGTCGCGGCGCGCGCTCAGGCTCTGCGGTCGCACATGGATCGTGGCCTGCAGCGGATAGCGGTCGGACACGGTGGTGAAGGCGACGGTCTGCGCCGGCGTCTTGGCTGATGTATCGGGTTGATAGCCGGCCACCTGCTCGCCATCGGGCAGGGTCAGGGTGACATTGCTCTCGGCGCGCAGGCCGACCGGCATCACGTCCAGCAGGTTGCCGTCGATGCGCAGGATCGCCGCCAGCGACCGTTGCGCGTCGATGTCGCGCATCACGCCGAACGCGGCGCCGGTGAACTGCTCGACGCGGAACAGCCGCAGCTCGCCGTCGGCGGACTTGAACATCTCGTCGCGCCGCGCCCAGCCATTGTCGAATTCGAGCGTTTCGGAATAGGCCGCGCACTCGACCGCACCGTCGCGATCGACGGTGCGGATGTCCTTGATGATGGTGCCTTGATAGACGTGAAGGCGCAGCGCCTGTAGCGCGACGGCGCTGCAATCCATCGGTCCTTTCGCGATGAGACGGTTCAGGATCGATCCGGCCGAGTCGATCGCGGCCTCGGAACGGCGCAGCGCCACCTTGCTGAGCTCGCTGAGCTGCCGCGCGGTCTGGTTGCCGATCAGCGCGGTCACGGCGAAATCGGCGCCGGCGAGGAAGATCCCGACGCAGGCGGCCACCGCCCCGACACGAAGCATGTGTTTGCGCTGCAATGCCATCGTGTGGTGAACACCCCCGTATGACCACGGGTATCATTCAATCCAACCTTCAACCTTCCGTATATGCGCCCCAGGATGCCCGTCCGCAGCGGCAAGGTGGGCTGTGCGCGCAGAAAGCTGGTTAAGGAAGTGCTACCGGCTCAGGCCGCCTTGTCGGTCGTGCTGCGCGGCACCGCCGCCTCGGCGCGCCCGGCCGGGAGCAGCATCAAGGCGGCGAGCGCCGACAGGCTGAGGCTCGCCGACACGATCAGCACGCCGCGGCCGAGCCCGTCGATCAGCAGGCCGAACAGCAGCGGCGCGAAGGCCTGGCAGATCCGTGACGGCGCCCCGATCAGGCCGAGCCGGTAGGCGTAGTTGACGGGGCCGAAGATCGCGAGCGGCAGGGTGCCGCGAGCGATCGTCAGGATGCCGTTGCCGGAGCCGTGCAGCAGCGCGAAGGCCGCCGCGGCGCCGCCGCCGAACAGACCGATCGTCACGGCGGCGATCGGATGGGTGATGCAGGCGAGCCGCGCCGAGGCGAGCGGATGGAAGCGGCTGAGGAAGCCGGCCTCGAACACCCGCGCGGCGACCTGCGCCGGCCCGATCATCATGCCTGCGAACAGCGCCTGCGCCGGCGTCGCGCCGAACGCCTGCATCAGCCGCGGCAGATGCACCGCCATCGCCGCGGTCACGGTCCAGGCCGCGGCCATCGCAAACGCGATCAGCACCATCGGGCGGTCGAGCGGGATGTTCGGCTTGCCGGTCGGCATCTCGCCGGGCGCCATCTGGGTCGCACGCGGCAGCGACAAATTGAGCGGCAGGCCGATCACGAGGTGCGCGATCGCCCAGGCGAAACAGGTCTCGCGCCAGCCGATCGTCGCGAGCCCCAGCGTGCTCAGCGGCCAGCCGACGGTGGAGGCGAAGCCCGCGATCAGGGTGATGCCGGTGATCGCGCCGCGTGCATCCTTGCCATAGATGCGCCCGAGCGCGCCGAACGCGGCGTCATAGAGGCCGAGCCCCATGCCGACGCCGAGCCACAGCCACGCCAGCGCCATCACCCACAGCGAATGCGACAGGCCGAGCAGCGCCAGCCCGATCGCCAGCACGATGTTGGAGGCGCACAGCACCTGACGGCCGCCGACGCGGTCGATCTGGCGGCCGATGCGCGGACCCAACAGGCCGGAGATGATCAGCGAGGCCGAGAACGCGCCGAAGAACCAGTTGTTGGACAGGCCGAGATCCCTGGCGATCGGGTCGGCGAGGATGGCGGGAAGATAGTAGCTCGATCCCCAGGCCAGCGTCTGGGCGGTGCCGAGAGCGATGACCACGCCCAGCCGTCGTGCCTGCATTCCGTTAAACCTCTGCTTGGCTCTACGTCACGAACAGCCGCAGCCGCTGCGGCCAGCCTCCTTGGCCTTGGCATCATCGGCACAGCAACTGTCTACGCCGGACGGCGCCGGTCCGCCACAGCAGCCGGACAGGGCTGCAATGCTCTCCAGTCCGCCGCGGGTGCAGACGCCGGTCTCCGGCAGTTTCAACTCGACGCGCTGCGCGGCGGCCTTGTCGCCGGCGATGTCGGCGGTGATCGAACGGACCTGCTCATAGCCTGTCATCATCAGGAAATTTGGCGCGCGGCCATAGCTCTTCATGCCCGCGAGATAGAGTCCGGGCTCGTCGGCCTGCGCCAGCTCGCGCGCGCCATGCGGCCGTACCGTGCCGCAGGAATGCTCGTTCGGATCGATCAGGGGCGCCAGCGCCTCCGGCGCTTCGATCGCCGGATCGAGCCGCAGGCGCAGCTCCGCCAGCAGCGACAGATCGGGACGGAAGCCGGTGGCGACGATCAGCTCGTCCGCGCCGACGCTGCGGTCACCGGCCGCGATGATCTGCAACTTTCCGTCCTCATCGGTGATCCCCGTGACGCCGAAACCGGTCTCGAGCCGGATGCGGCCCGAACGCACCAGCGCGGCAAAGGCCAGGCCGAGCTCGCCGCGCGCGGCGAGCTGGTCGGCGCTGCCGCCGCCGAACGCCTTCGCCGGATCGTCGCTGCGCAACAGCCAGATCGCCTGCGTGCCCGGCGCGTCCTCGGCCAACGCGGCCAGATCGATCAAGATGCCGATCGCCGAGTGGCCGGCGCCGAGCACCGCGACCGCCTTGCCCGCATAGCGGCTGCGCTGCGCGCCTCGGACGTCCGGCATCGCATAGGCGATGCGCGCCGCATGCGCGGCCTCGCCGAGCGCGGGCAGCCCGCCGTGGCCTGCAGGATTGGGCGAGAACCAGGCACCGGAGGCATCGATGACGGCGTCGGCCTGCAGCGCCGCCTCGCCCTTGCCGTTGTGGATGCGGATCTCGAACGGCGCATCGGCGCGTCCCTTCGACTTGGCCTTGTCGAAGCCGGCTCGGCTGATCGCGGTGACGCGATGCGAGGTCCTGACGACGTCGCGCAGCTCCGTGCGTGTCGCGAGCGGTGCCAGATATGTCTCGATCAGCTCGCGCCCGGTGGGATAGACCTCGGGCTCGGGCGAATTCCATCCCGTCGCAGCGAGCAGCCGCGCCGCCGCTGTATCGATGTTGTACTTCCACGGCGAGAACAACTGGACGTGCTGCCATTGCCGCACCGCATGCGCGGCTTCCGGACCTGCTTCCAGCACGACCGGCTTCAGGCCGCGCGCCAGCGCATGTGCCGCTGCCGCCAGCCCGACCGGGCCGGCGCCGATGATCGCGACCGTCTTGGCGTCCGTCGTGTACTCCTCCTATACTTCTAGAAGTATCGAATTAAAAGGCGAGATCATCAAGCGGCCGGCCTCGCGGTGCCGCAGTCGCGCTCCTCGACGCAGCATTCGGAAACCAGAAAGCCGAGCAGGGAGCGCATCACGTCGTATTCGGCATGGCAGACCAGCGTCGTGCCCTCGCGCATCTGCGAAATCAGCCCGACCGCGACCAGCGTCTTGACGTGGTGCGACAGCGTGGACGCCGGGACCTTCAGCCGCTCCTGCAGCCGGCCGACCGGCATCCCGGCATGCCCGGCGCGCGGTAGATCTTCAGGCGCGTGGTGTTGCCAAGGGCTTCCAGGCGGGCAGCGGCGTCATCGAGCTTCATGGTGTGGAGGATGCGGCATGGGCCCGCCGGAGTCAAACGATATTTCTAGAATATTAGAAATATCCATGAGCGCGCGCCGCGCGTGGTCGGTTGTCCGGCGCGCTATCTCAGCCGGTAGCCGGCATGGCAGCCGACGCAGGCGGCCATCGTCTCGCCGAGCGCCTTCAGCGCCGGCTTGAGCTCGCCGGTCACGCCCGCGTTCTGCGCTTCGATGGCGAAGCGGCTCGCCGCCTTGTGCATCGTCGTTCCGGCCTCCTGCATGCCCTGCGGCATGAACCCGGCGACCTCAGCGGCACCGTGCAGCCGCAGCGAGCTCATCCCCAGGCGTTGCTCAGCGATCTGGCCGGCCTTGTCCGGCTCGCCCGCCGCCAGCTCGTCGTTGATCTGCTGCAGCGCCAGCAAATGGTCGCGCATGTTGGCGAGGGTGTGCTCGGCGAGATTGGGCGGAAACGCCACCCGCTCGCGCGGGTCTGGCGGAAGCGCCCCGTGGCCGCCGTGGTCGTGATGGCCGTGGTGCTGCGCCGTGGCGATGCCGGCGGACGCAACGAAGGCCAGCACAATGGCGGCAAGACGCAGGCGCATGAGGACCTCCATTTGAGCGAACGCGGTGACGTCTTCCCTAGACCGCGCAGCCGGCGGCACATATGATCCTGATCATATGCCGAGGATCATCCATCTCCCGCCCGAGGGCACGCGCCCGCCGCTCGACTGGCGCGCCCTTGCACGGCTGTCGCCGTTGCTTGCCGCTCTGCCGGCGGCCGCGCGGTTGCAGACCCGGCGCATCCAGGTGCCGCACCAGGGCACGGTGTTCTGCCGGGGCGATCGGCCGCGTGCGATGTTTTTCGTGCTGACCGGCGAGGTGCGATTGCTGCGCCGCTCGCGCGCCGGCGACGACATCATCCTGCAGCGTGCGCGGCGGGGCTTTCTCGCCGAGGCCAGCCTCGATCAGGCGTCGTATCATTGCGACGCCGTCGCGGCGCAGGATTCAGCGCTGCTCGCGATCGACCGCAAGGCCTTCGCCGAAGCGTTGCGTCGTCCCGAGATCGGGGACCGATGGTGCGATCATCTCGCCCGCGAGTTGCGCAAGGTCCGGGCGCAGTCGGAGCGGCTCAGCCTGAAGACCGCCCGCGGGCGGATCGTGCATTTCATCGAGACCGAAGGGGAGGGCGGCGAGGTCGAGCTCGGCCGGTCGAAGAAGGACTGGGCCGCCGAGCTCGGCGTCACCCATGAGGCGCTCTATCGCGCCCTGGCACGCATGGAACGGGACGGCGAGCTCATCGTCGACGGCACCCGCCTGCGCTTGCGATGAGCCTTCGGGCGCGTCGTCTCCGTTCGTCGACAACGACCATTCGAGCTCGTCGGCCTTGACGCCGACTCTATATATCGATAATTCTGGATATATGGAAAACGAACAAGCCGTTCTGGCCTTGGCGGCGCTGGCGCAACCGACGCGCCTGCAGGCCTTTCGCACCCTGGTGCAGCACGAGCCCGACGGTCTGCCGGCCGGCGAGCTCGCACGTCTGCTGGAGGTGCCGCAGAACACGCTGTCGGCGCATCTGTCCGTGCTGGCGCGCGCCGGCCTCGTCAGCTCGATCAGGCACAGCCGATCGATCGTCTACCGCATCGACCTCGCGCAATTTCAGAGGGTCGCGCTGTTTCTGCTGCAGGACTGTTGCGGCGGCCGACCGGAGGTCTGCGCGCCCGTCGTCGCAAGCCTCACCCCCTGCTGTCCGCCCAAGCGCAAGGAGAAGAATCGTGTCTGACCGCGTCTACAATGTGCTGTTCCTCTGCACCGGAAATTCGGCGCGCTCGGTGCTGGCGGAGTCGATCCTGCGTAAGGACGGCGCCGGCCGCTTCCGCGCCTTCTCGGCCGGCAGCACGCCCAAGGGCGCGGTGCATCCGTTGGCGCTCGAGCTGCTCAGGCGCATGGACTATCCGACCGACGATCTGCGCTCGAAGAGCTGGAGCGAGTTCGCCATCGCCGGCGCGCCGGCGATGGATTTCGTCTTCACCGTCTGCGACAACGCCGCCGGCGAGGCGTGTCCGATCTGGCCGGGGCAACCGATGACCGCGCATTGGGGCATCGAGGATCCGGCGGCGGCCGCAGGCACGGAGCTGGAGAAGCTCGCGGCGTTCACGACCGCCTTCCGCTATCTGAAGAACCGGATCGACGCCTTCGTCAATCTGCCGCTCGGTCGCATCGATTCGATGTCGCTGGGCACGCGGCTGCGCGAGATCGGGACGGGCGAGGGCGCAACGTCGTTCCGCTCCGACGTGGCCTGATCCGATGACGATCTTCGAGCGCTATCTGACGGTCTGGGTCCTGCTCTGCATCGTCGCAGGCATCGGTCTCGGCCATCTCATGCCGGGGCTGTTCGCGGCTGTCGCGTCGGCGGAGGTGGCACGGGTCAATCTGCCGGTCGCGGCCCTGATCTGGCTAATGATCATTCCGATGCTGCTGAAGATCGATTTCGCCGCACTCGGCAACGTGAAGGAGCATTGGCGCGGCATCGGTGTCACCCTGGTCGTGAACTGGGCCATCAAGCCGTTTTCGATGGCTCTGCTCGGCAGCGTCTTCATCGGCCATGTGTTCGCGCCGATGCTCCCCGCAAGCCAGTTGTCGTCCTACGTGGCGGGTCTGATCCTGCTGGCCGCGGCGCCGTGCACGGCGATGGTGTTCGTCTGGTCGAATCTGTGCGAGGGCGAGCCGCACTACACGCTGAGCCAGGTCGCGCTCAACGACGTCATCATGGTGTTCCTGTTCGCGCCGCTGGTGGGCCTGCTGCTCGGCGTCGCCTCGATCTCGGTGCCATGGACCACCCTGCTGCTGTCGGTGCTGCTCTACATCGTTGTGCCCGTCATCATCTCGCAACTCTGGCGTCGCTCTTTGTTGCGGACGAAGGGCGGGGCATTGGAGCGCACCTTGCGGGTGCTGCAACCGGTCTCCCTCGCGGCGCTGCTCGGTACGCTCGTGCTGCTGTTCGGCTTCCAGGGCGAGCAGATCCTGAAGCAGCCGGTCGTCATCGCGATCCTTGCCGTGCCGATCCTGATCCAGGTCTATCTGAACGCGGGCATCGCCTATTGGCTGAGCCGCCGGCTCGGCGTGGCCTGGTGCGTCGCGGCTCCGGCCGCCTTGATCGGCGCCAGCAATTTCTTCGAGCTGGCGGTTGCCGCCGCGATCAGCCTGTTCGGGCTCGACTCGGGGGCCGCGCTCGCGACGGTCGTCGGGGTTCTCGTCGAAGTCCCCGTGATGCTCTCGGCCGTGCGCATCGTCAGGGCGACGCGTCGCTGGTACGAAGCGGGACTGCCGGCCTAGCTCCGGTCGGTGCTTCGCCAGGGGCCGGTTCGCCTCACCGCCGCGGCTCGTCCTGATCGTCGTCGTCGCCTTCGCGCTCGCGGCGGGCCGGCTCGTAGCTCAGCGGCGGGCTTTCGGCCCGCGCATGCAGCGCCGCAAGATGCGGGTAGGCCCCAAGACCAGCTCCAAGACCGGCCCCAAGATCAGCTTCAAGACCGCCGTCCACGGCACGGGCCACCGGCACCAGCGTGGGCGCCGTCTCCCGGCTGGCTTGTGACATGGCCAAGATGCCGCCCAGCCCCGCCAGCACGGCTGCCAATGTCATCGTCTTACGCATGCTCGTCTCCGAACTCACCGCCCCCGGCTCGCTCCGTCCTGAAGCGATCATGTTGCAACGAGACTGACGGCATCCCGTCGGGTCGTGTCAGCGGGGAGTCAGCTTGCCTCGGGCAGGATGCCGATCCTGTGCGAGTTTCCACCCCCGCATCTGTCTGATGCGCAATTCCGACATCGGAAGTTCAAACTATCATCCGCACCACCTCGGTAGCATTTGCGAATGCTCCGCAATTCGTGCCCCGCAATTCGAACCAGTGGCGAGAGCGCAACGAATGACGACGATCTCTGAAGATGACGGCGTCAGGCCCCGGAAGGATCATGCATTTGCCTCAAATTGGACGGTTCATGCGCATCACGGCATCTGCGATGCTGATCTCGACGGCTGCGTCCGCGGCGACGGTGGCGCGCGAGGATGATCGTGAGCGCCGTGATGCCATGCGTCATGCCGTGGAGGCGGGCGACGTCTTGCCGCTGTCGCAGATCCTGCCGAGATTGCGTGGCCGGGTCGCCGGCGACGTGATGGGGATCGATGTCGAGCGCCTGCGTGGCCGCTGGCGCTATGAGTTTCGGGTGATCGGCCGCGATGGCCGCGTGCGTGAGGTCTATGTCGATGCGCGCAGCGGCGAGATCGAACGGATCGAGGAAAAGTAGATGCGTGTGCTGCTGGTCGAGGATGATCCGCGGCTGGCGTCCGACCTGGTGCGGACGCTGCAGGCGGCGGGCTATCTGGTCGAAACGTCCGACAACGGCGAGCAGGCCTGGTTTCTCGGCGACACCGAGGATTATGGCGCCGTGATCCTCGATCTTGGCCTCCCCGGCATGGACGGCCTGTCGGTGCTGAAGCGCTGGCGCGGCGCGGGGCGACACATGCCGGTGCTGATCCTGACGGCGCGCGCGAGCTGGGCGGAGCGGGTCGACGGCATCGATGCCGGCGCCGACGACTATCTGCCGAAGCCGTTTCGCAACGAGGAGCTGCTGGCGCGATTGCGCGCGATCGTGCGGCGGTCCGCCGGCCGTGCGGCGCCGGTGCTCTCGTCCGGCGACCTGACGCTCGACGAGCGCCAGATGAAGGTCAGCCTGTCCGGCGTGCCGGTGACGCTGTCGCAGCTCGAATACCGGCTGATCGCCTATCTGCTGCGGCAGAGCGGCCGCGTCGTGCCGCAGCATGAGCTGGAGGAGAACGTCTACGGCCTCGGCCACGAGCACGACTCCAACGCGCTCGAGGTGCTGATCCGGCGCGTCCGCAAGAAGCTCGGCGCCGACATCATCGAGACCCGCCGCGGCTTTGGCTACATGATCCCGGAGACGGCGGAATGAGGCTCGGCTCGCTGCGGCTGCGGCTGGTGGCGGCGGGCACCATCGCGCTGCTGGTCGCGCTCGGCGTCGCCGGCTTCGGCATGGTCGTGCTGTTCAAGCGCCACGTCGCGCGGACGCTCGCCTCCGATCTCGACATTCACCTGCGCCAATTGCTGAACGGCCTCGAGGTCGATGCGGAAGGGCGCATCGTGGTCGCGCGGCCGCCGGCCGATCCGCGCTTCGTGGTGCCGCTGTCGGGGCTGTACTGGCAGATCTCGGACGATCATGGCCAGTTGCTGCGCTCGCGCTCGCTGTGGGACACCATCCTGCCGCTGCCGATCGACGAGCCTGGACCGAGCGACGTGCATCAGCATGAGCTCGCCGGGCCGGATGGCGAACACGTGCTGGTGGCCGAGCGCGGCATCCTGATGAATCCGGAAAGCCAGATCCGCGTGCGCGCGGCCGTGGCCTACGGCCTCGACGGTGCCACCAGCGCGGTGCTGACCTTCGCCAAGGATCTGTCGATCGCGCTCGCCGTGCTGGCCGTCATCCTCGCCGTCGGCACGTCGGTTCAGGTCACTCTCGGCCTGCGTCCGCTCGGCGTGCTGCGCCGTGGCGTCGCCGAGATCCGCAGCGGTCGGCGCCAGCATCTCCCCGTGGACGTGCCGACCGAGGTGGCGCCGCTGGTCGAGGAGGTCAACGCGTTGCTCGATGCGCAGCAGCGCGAGATCATGCGCTCGCGCAGCCGTGCGGCCGATCTCGCTCACGGCTTCAAGACGCCGCTCGCCGCTCTCACGGCCGACGCCGCGCGCTTGAGGGAGCTCGGCCAGCTCGAGCTGGCGCGCAACATCGAGGATGTCGCCGAGGCGATGAGCCGGCAGGTTGATCGCGAGCTGGCGCTGGCGCGGCTGCGCGGCAAGGCCCGCGGCGGGCCGGAGGCCGCGACCGAGCTCGCGCCTTTGGTGAATGCGCTGCTTGGGACGCTCGGCCGCACGCCGGCGGCCGCCCATGTCAGCTTCGATGGCGAGGTGCCCCCGGGCCTGAGCGTCGCCATGGATCGGACGGATCTCGCCGAGGTGCTCGGCAATCTGCTGGAGAACGCCGCGCGTCATGCGGCGAGCACGGTTCGCATCGTCGCCAGTGCGACCCCTCTGATCGTCATCGTCGAGGATGACGGTCCGGGCATTCCGGACGCGAAGATCGGCCGCGTGCTTGAGCGCGGCGGCCGCCTCGACGAGCAGGGGCCGGGCAGCGGGCTGGGGCTCGCGATCGTGCAGGACGTGCTCGAAGCCTATGGCTGGCGGCTGCAGATCGGCCGTTCCGAGCTGGGCGGCGCCAGGATCACGATCGCGCCGGCCATCGTCTCGGCGCTCCGCTGGCCGCAGCCCGCGATGTCCCAGGCGACCCCGGCGCCGTCCATTCTGACAGTAGGCTGACATCCCGCGTCAGCGGCGCGACGCCCCCGGTCAGCTATTACCTCAGGTCATGACGCCCCGCGCGGCTTGCCACCGCGGGGGGTGCCCAATGGTCGAAGGAAGCTGATCATGCGTATTCGAAATTCCGCCAAGGCGTATGGGTCCGTCGCGATCGGGCTGCACTGGATCGTCGCCGTGCTGGTGCCGGCGGCCTGGATCTCGGGTCATCTCGGCGACATCCTGCCACGCGGCTCTCATGACACGGGCCTGTTCATGCACGTCTCGCTCGGGCTGGCGATGCTGGGCTTTGCGCTCGCGCGCCTGGCCTGGCGCCTGGCCGATCCGCCGCCGGCGCCTGAAGCGACCAAATTCGGCGCGTGGACCGTTCACATCGGCGAGATCACGCATCTGCTGATCTACGGCATCATGTTCGCCATTCCGGTCCTCGGCATCGTCACCCAGTTTGCCCGCGGCTACGGCTTGCCGGTGTTCGGCCTGTTCGAGATCGCCTCACCCTGGGTCGGCGACCGCGGCTTCGCCCACGACTTGAAGGAGATGCACGAGGCGCTGGCCAATGGCCTGATGATCCTGATCGGCCTGCACGCCGGTGCGGCGCTGCTGCATCATTACTGGCTGCACGATCGCACCCTGCGGCGGATGGTGCCGGGACTGCGGTGATCGGTCCTGTCATCCGGGCCTGCTAAGAGGCCTCCGTCGATCACGCCATCGGAGGCCGTCATGCCGGCAACGCCGCACATCGAAAAGCACTTCACCGCGTCGGAAGTCGTCCGCGACGTCGTGATCGGCATGGCCGACGGGCTCACCGTGCCGTTCGCGCTCGCCGCCGGTCTCTCGGCTGCGGTCGCCAAGACCGACGTGATCGTCACCGCCGGCCTTGCCGAGGTCGTCGCCGGCGCGATCGCGATGGGGCTCGGCGGCTATCTCGCCGCCCGCTCCGACGCCGAGCATTATGCCGCCGAGGAGAAGCGGGAGCACGACGAGATCGAGCACCTTCGCGGCCGCGAGGTCGAGGAGGTTGCGGCGATCTTCCGCGGCTATGGTCTCGAAGGCCAGGCCTTGACCACCGTGGTCGACGCCATCGCGTCCGATCGCAAGCGCTGGGTCGACTTCATGATGCGCTTCGAGCTCGGTCTCGAACGCCCGGATCCGAAGCGCGCGCCGGTCAGCGCCGTGACCATCGGCGGCTCCTACGTGATCGGCGGCCTGATCCCGCTGATCCCCTACATGCTGGCGCCTGACATCTCGTCCGCACTCCGGATCTCCGTGGTCGCAACCGGCATCGCGCTCTTGATCTTCGGCGCCATCAAGGGCCACTTCACCGGCGTCAACAAGATCAAGTCGGCGCTGCAGACTGCGCTGGTCGGCGGCCTCGCCGCCGGCGCGGCATTCTGGCTGGCGCATCTGTTCGGGTAGGGCGGGACAGGATTGCGGTCGAGGCCATTCGGAAGAAGGTCACCGGGCCGGTCATGATTGACGAGGGACCGTAGGGTGGGCAAAGGCGCGCCGGGGTGAGGCCTTGTCGGGCGAGCTTTCGCGCGCGCCGTGCCCACCGCCCGCACCCAGCGCCGCCGATGGTGGGCACGCGCCGCCTTTGGCGTCGCTTTGCCCAGCCTACGGCAGCGTCGTCTGCGGCAAAGGGCTTTGCCCGAGTTCGAGATCGCCGCGCCGGCAGACCCTTTCGGATTGATCAGCCTCGTGCCATGATGTGTGATGATGCGCGCGCTTCTCCTCATGACTTCGATCACAGTGCTTGCAACCGCTCCGGCCGCAGCTCAACGGTTCGATGGCATTGACCCGGTGTGCCTCCAGACATGGGAGTGGGGCGGTTCCAGCACAATCTCGTGCCAGTACAGGTCGTGGGAGGCGTGTAGAGCGGGGGCTGCGGGCATGTCGGCCATGTGCTTGCCGAACCCCTATGCACAACGCCCGTCTGAGCCAAGCCGCCGTCGGCCGCCCCGGTAGGCGCCGATTGCGAACTGACAAGACCCCAATCGTCAACGGAGCGGGCACGCGCCGCCGATGCTTGCTCGGGCTGATCGGAACCAGTCTGTATTTCTGAGAAAAATAAATCTGTTGCCATTTTTCGGAAATCGTGCTTGATTGTCTCCATCCCGTGCTCCTCGAGAGGGGCGCTTCGCGATCGTCACGGAACGTTGGGCGCGGGATGCGGTGGCTGTAGGATGCCGCAGCGTGGGGCGACTCGCGCGGACGAACGGCAGCTTGCGGACGCGAAGTCGCGTGGTCCTGGCGCCCCGATGCTGGCGCCAAGTCTTCGGGCGATGATCCCGAGGGCGACGGTGACTAACAAGCCGGTACACCGAGGAGATCGCGAAGTAAGCGTGAAAACCATCGCGCGGGGAATGCCGGGATGTCTCGGCTGAACCTGTGGTGACTGCCGCCTGCTTTTTTTCTGCAGGCGGGCCATGGGTGGTGTGCCGAGTATGAACGACAGCTTGGAGGTGGAAGTCCTCTATCCAGCCTGATGGCGGCGAAGGATTAGCGAAGCGCAAGGGCGTCATCGCGAGGTGGGGTCTGAAGACAGCGTGGAGCAAAGCCGCGGCCCGATGAACAAACATCGGATGTGAGGCCTACCCGGCCGGACGAGCGAGCCACCAATCGCGAAGTCCACGGTCATCAAGGGGCGGGGTGGTAGATCCGACGGGCATGCGGTGAAGGCGGTCGGTCTTACCTCGGGAGATCTGCGTCGTGTCCCGGCAACGGGACTGAGGTCGTTGCAAGGCGATCTGAACGCGACGCAGAAGTCAGCAGAGGGCATAGTAGGCGGCAGCGTACCGCCGAAGGCCCGAACGATGGAAGTTCTGGTGGAGCGGTGATCTCGCACGACCCAATGCGGCAGGAAGCTCAGAGCAATCTGAACCCTCGCCCCGGACCGAGGGGTGAAGCCCCGCGGGCCGGCGCCGGGGCGGCCGAAGCTCGCGCGGCGAAAGCCTGTCTCGATCAGACGGCGGTCGCGGGACCGTCGATGGAAAGGATCGTCGCACGTGAGAACCTGAAGAAGGCATTGGACCGAGTGAAGCGCAACAAGGGCGCGGCGGGGGTCGACGGGATGACCGTGGATGATCTGCCGGCCTACCTGAAGGTGAACTGGCTCGCGATCCGCGCCCAACTGCTCGACGGCACCTACAAGCCGCAGCCGGTGCGGCGTGTCGAGATTCCGAAGGCATCGGGCGGCGTCAGGCTGCTCGGCATCCCGACGGTGCTCGACCGCTTCATCCAGCAGGCGGTTCTGCAGGTGCTGCAAAGCGAATGGGATCGGACGTTCTCCGAGACGAGCTTCGGCTTCCGGCCGGGCCGCTCGGCGCATCAGGCGGTGGCGAAGGCGCAGACCTACATTGCGTCCCGGCACGCGGTCGTGGTGGATATCGATCTGGAGAAGTTCTTCGACCGGGTCAATCACGACATCCTGATGGGGCTGGTCGCCAAGCGGGTTGCCGACAAGCGACTCCTGAAGCTGATCCGCGGCTTCCTGACTGCGGGCGTGCTGGAGGGAGGGCTGGTCAGCCCGACGGAGGAAGGAACGCCGCAAGGCGGGCCGCTCTCGCCGCTGCTGTCGAACCTGATGCTGGACGTGCTGGACAAGGAGCTGGAGAGGCGAGGTCATCGCTTCGTGCGCTATGCCGACGACTGCAACATCTATGTGCGCAGTCGGAAGGCGGGCGAGCGGGTGATGGCGAGCATCGAGAGATTCCTGGAACGGCGCCTCGAGCTCAAGGTGAACAGGGCCAAGAGCGCGGTCGCCAGACCGAGCCACCGCAAGTTCCTGGGCTTCAGCTTTACGCAGGGGAAGAAGCCGCGCCGGCGCATCGCGCCTGAGGCCATTGCCCGTTGCAAGGCGAGAGTTCGGGAGCTGACGGGGCGACAGTCTGGCCGAAGCCTGGAGCAGATCATCGAGAAGCTGGCGCTGTATCTGAAGGGATGGCGCGGCTACTTCGGGTTCTGCGAGACGCCGTCGGTGTTGCGCAAGCTCGATGAGTGGATCAGGCGGCGGTTGCGCGCCGTCGTCTGGACCCAATGGAAGTGCGGTCCTACTCGCTTCGACGAGCTGCGACGCCGCGGCGTCGACCGGGAGACGGCGCTTAAAACCGCCGGCAACCCACGTGGTCCCTGGCGGCTCGCCAACAGCGCCGCACTGGCCAACGCTCTGCCAAGGTCCTTGTTCGCCTCACTCGGCCTGCCTTTCCTCGCAGCCCGCAAAGCCGCTTAATCCGCCGAACCGCCGTATACGTGATCCGTATGTACGGTGGTGTGGGAGGGGTGGAGTCGCGAGACTCCCCCCTATCCCGATCGGCCAGCTCCCGGCATTCCCTGCGCCCTCTGCCTGATCGGGGGGGGCAACACCGATGACATCACTCGGGCGCATGGCGCCGCGAGAGCAGTGACGCACGTCTTCACGGCGATGCCCAGGGGGAGGGAGCGCGGGAACCAAATTCCGCACTCAAGGTTAGCTGGCATGCAGGAGGACTCCCGATGCGCCGTCCGAAGATTCAGCCGTCCCGCAACAAGCTCGACATGACCGATCAGGCCCAGGTCCGCGTGGTGACCAAGCGGCTGAAGATGTCGCCCGGGGAATTGTCCGAGATGGTCGAACGCATCGGCAACTCCATCGCTGCCATCACCAAGGAAGTCGCGCAGCAGCGAGCCGCGAAGGCAGCGCCGGAAGGAGCTGTGATCGCGTCGGTGACGGTGACCGAGACCAAGGCGGAAGTGATCGTGCCGGACGAGACGCCAGCGGCAACCTAGCAATCGACGCTGATCATCGAGACCCCCGGCAATCGATCTGGGGAATCGGACGAAGGGGGCAAAGGATGGACCAACGCACCGACCTCGGTGACGCTTTGACGCAGGCGGCGTTCAATCTGCGCAAGACCAGGATCAGCGAAGGCCGTCCGTTTCCGCTCGGCGCGACCTGGGACGGGCTCGGCGTCAACTTTGCGATCTTTTCCGCCCATGCGACCAAGGTCGAGCTGTGCCTGTTCGACGACACCGGCGAGACCGAGCTCGAGCGCATCGAGCTGCCCGAATACACCGACGAGGTTTGGCACGGCTACCTGCCGGCCGCGCGGCCCGGCACGGTTTATGGCTATCGCGTGCATGGACCCTACGAGCCGGACGCCGGTCACAGGTTCAATCCGAACAAGCTCGTGATCGACCCCTATGCCAAGCAGCTCGTCGGCAACCTGCGCTGGGGGCCTGAGCTGTTCGGCTATCGGCTCGATCATGCCGACAAGGACCTGTCGTTCGACGACCGCGACAGTGCGCCCTTGATGCTGAAGTGCCGGGTCATCGATCCCGCCTTCACTTGGGGCACCTCGCGCAAGCCGGAAATTCCGTGGGAGCGGACGATCTTCTACGAGGTGCATGTCAAGGGCTTCACCAGGCTGCATCCGCTGGTGCCCGAGGCCGACCGCGGCACCTTCGCCGGTCTCGCGCATCAGGACATTCCGGCCTATCTGCGCTCCCTGGGCATCACCTCGGCCGAGCTGTTGCCGATCCACGCCTTCATCGACGACAGCTATCTGGTCGAGAAGGGGCTGCGCAACTACTGGGGCTACAATTCGATCGGCTTCTTCGCACCGGAGCCGCGCTATCTGAAGACGCCGTTCGCAACCGAATTCAAGACCATGGTCAACCAGTTCCACGCCAACGGCATCGAGGTCATCCTCGACGTGGTCTACAACCACACCGCCGAAGGCAACGAGCTCGGGCCGACCTTGTCGTTCAAGGGCATCGACAATGCCAGCTACTACCGGCTGATGCCGGACCAGAAACGCTACTACATCAACGACACCGGCACCGGCAATACGGTGAACCTGTCGCACCAGCGCGTGCTGCAGCTCGTCGCGGACTCCTTGCGCTATTGGGCGACCGAGATGCGGGTCGACGGCTTCCGCTTCGATCTCGCCACCATCCTGGCGCGCGAGCCCTATGGCTTCGACGAGGGCGGCAGCTTCCTGGATGCCTGTCGTCAGGACCCTGTGCTGTCGAGCGTCAAGCTGATCGCCGAGCCCTGGGACATCGGTCCGGGCGGCTATCAGGTCGGCCAGTTTCCACCGGGCTGGGCGGAATGGAACGACAAGTTCCGCGACACCGCGCGTGCGTTCTGGAAGGGCGATGGCGGCACGCTCGCCGATTTCGCCAAGCGCATCTCCGGCTCGGGCGATCTGTTCAACAAGCGCGGCCGCCGCCCCTGGGCGAGCGTGAACTTCATCACCGCGCATGACGGCTTCAACCTCAACGACCTCGTCTCCTACAACGACAAGCACAACGAGGCCAATGGCGAGGATAATCGCGACGGCCACAGCAACAACCACTCCTGGAATTGCGGCGTCGAGGGACCGACCGACGACCCCGAGATCACGGCGTTGCGCGAGCGCCAGAAGCGCAATCTGCTGGCCACGATGCTGCTGTCGCATGGCACGCCGATGCTGCTCGCCGGCGACGAGTTCGGCCATACCCAGAACGGCACCAACAACGCCTATGCGCAGGACAATGAGACGACCTGGCTCGACTGGATGGGCATCACGCCGCAGGGGCGGGCGTTGCGCGAATTCACGCGCAAGCTGATCGCCATGCGCAAGGCGTTTCCGATCCTCTATCGCAGCCGCTTCCTGATCGGCTCGCACAATGAGGACCTCGGCGTCAACGACGTGACCTGGCTCGACCCGTCGGGCGAGGAGATGACGACGGAGCAGTGGACTGACGATCACGCGCGTTGTTTCGGCATGCTGCTCGACGGCCGCGCCCAGGAGACCGGCGTCAAGCGGCGTGGCTCGGATGCGACGCTCCTGCTGGTCTACAACGCGCATTTCGACGTCGTGAACTTCACGCTTCCGTCCGTGCCCGAAGGCCATAATTGGCTGGCGCTGCTCGACACCAACCAGCCGGATGCACAGCCGCAGTCGCTGCCCTTCGGCCATGTCTACGCGGTGACCGGCCGCTCGCTGCTGGCACTCGGCCTGTCCTCGGAGCAGCAGCCGATGCGCGGCCTGCGCCATGGCCTCGGTGCCCTGCTCGACATCGCGGAGGCGCCGCTGGGGTAGGATGTTCGGCGGATTTTGCGGTCAGGCACCGCGGGCGTATTTCGCAAGCCGCGCGTCGAGCACACCGAGCATGGCCTCGCGCGCCGGATCGCGCGAGCCGCGCAGCCAGGCTGCCGCGAGCGGAAGCCGTCCGGCGGTGCTGCCGCGTGTCATCCGCAGCGGCACGAAGCGGACGCCGGAGACCGCGAGCCGCGAGGTCCAGCGCGGCACGATGGCAATGCCGAGTCGCGCGGCGACGAGATGCACGATGGTCTGCTTCTCATCGGCAAACTGCGCCACGTCGGGCGATAGCCCGGCCTGTGCGAACAGCTTCATGGTGAGGTCGTGGCTGTGCGGCCGCGATCGCCGATCCGGGACGATCAGCGGCTGGTCGGCGATGTCGGCCAGCGAGACCGCGGCGCGCGACGCCAGACGGTGCCGCTGCGGCAGCGCAACGACGGCGCTCTCGCTGAGCAGCGCGCGGAATTCGAGCCTGACATCGGTGCGCGCTGGCGGCCTGACGAAGGCGAGGTCGAGCGCGCCGGAGAGAATCTTCGGCAGCAGCCGGATTGTCTTCTCCTCCGTGAGCTGCACCGCGATGCCGGGATGCTGCTCGCGAAAATCGTGCAGCAATTGCGGCAGCAGCCCGGCGGCCGCGCTGTCGATGGCGCCGACGCGCAGCCGCTGCGCCTTCGTGCCGCGCGCGCGGCGGCGGAAGCCGGTTTCGACCGCCTCGACGCGGGCCAGGATCGCCCGGGCGTCGCGCAGCAAGGTCGTGCCGTGCTCGGTCAGCGACACCGCGCGCGTGGTGCGAGCGAACAGCGGCGTCGCGAGATCCTCCTCCAGCAGCTTGATCTGGCGTCCGAGCGCCGAGGGCAGCATCTGCAGCCGCTGCGCCGCCTTGCCGAAATGCAGTTCCTCGGCGGCGGCCACGAAGCAGCGGAGCTGGTGCAATTCCATGGCGGAGTCCTGATGAGGCGATGGGTCGAATTATATCATTTTTTTGTATAATGATGCGAGTATTGAAGCCGGCCTGGTTCGCCGCCTACGCTTGTCAGATCAACGACAAGACGGGACAGGGAGGTGACGATGGCCGGAGAGCTGGAAACGCGCGTGCTGCGCAAGATCACGTTGCGCATCGTGCCCTTCATCATGCTGCTCTACTTCGTGGCGTTCATCGACCGCGTCAACGTCGGCTTCGCGGCGCTGACCATGAACAAGGATATCGGGCTGTCAGCCTCGGCCTATGGGTTCGGCGCCGGCATCTTCTTCTGGGGCTATTTCCTGTTCGAGGTCCCCTCCAACCTCGCGCTCGACAAGTTCGGGGCACGGATCTGGATCGCGCGGGTCATGATCACCTGGGGCATCGTGTCGGGCGCGATGGCCTTCGTGCAGGGGCCGATGAGCTTCTACGTGCTGCGCTTCCTGCTCGGCGCGGCCGAGGCAGGCTTCTTCCCCGGCATCATCCTCTATCTGTCCTACTGGTTCCCGGCACGGCAGCGCGCCGCAGTCACCGCGCTGTTCATGGCGGCAGCGCCCCTGTCGACCGTGCTCGGATCGCCGGTTTCCGGCGCGCTGCTGGAGATGGACGGCATTCTCGGCTTCAAGGGCTGGCAGTGGCTGTTCCTGATCGAGGCGCTGCCGGCGGTGCTGCTCGGCTTCGTCGTGCTCGCCTACATGACCGATCGTCCGGAGCAGGCGCGCTGGCTCGCCGACGACGAGCGCGACTGGCTGGTGCGCACGATGAATGCCGAGCTGGCGAGCAAGGCCGCCACCGCCAGCCACAGCATCTGGCGCGGGTTGGCCGACATCCGCGTGCTCGCGCTCGCGCTGGTCTATTTCGGCACCTCGGCCGGCCTCTACACGCTCGGCGTCTGGGCGCCGCAGATCATCAAGCAGTTCGGCCTGTCGTCGTTCGCCGTCGGCTTCCTCAACGCGGTGCCACCGACCGTGGCCGTGGTCGTCATGATCCTGTGGGCGCGCCATTCCGACCGCACCGCCGAGCGCACCTGGCACGTCGTGCTGGCCTGCGTCGTCGCCGCCGTCGGCCTCTGGCTGGCCGGGCTGTCGACCAGCGTCGCCGCCGTGCTCGCGGCACTCACGCTGGTCAATGTCGGCATCTCCTCCTCGAAGCCGCCGCTGTGGAGCATGCCCACCATGTTCCTGTCCGGCTCGGCCGCCGCGGCGGGCATCGCGACCATCAACTCGATCGGAAATCTCGGCGGCTTCGTCGGTCCAGCGATGATCGGCTGGATCAAGGACCAGACCGGCAGCTTCAACGGCGGGCTCTATTTCGTCGCCGGGCTGCTGGTGGTATCGGCGGTGCTGACCCTGTTGCTGTCACGTTCTCAACGTGCGCCACGCAATCCTGACCCATCACACGGAGCCCTTTCATGCGCACCCATTCCATCGCCGCGATTCCCGCCGACGGCATCGGCCCCGAGGTCATCTCCGAAGGTGTCCGTGTGCTCGAGGCGCTCGCGAAGCGCTCAGGCGACATCAGCTTCAACGTCAAGACCTTCGACTGGGGCTCGGACTACTACAAGAAGCACGGCGTGATGATGCCCGCCGACGGCCTCGCCGAGCTCAAGACGTTCGACGCGATCTATTTCGGCGCGGTCGGCGCGCCCGACGTGCCCGACCACATCACGCTGTGGGGCCTGCGGCTGCCGATTTGCCAGGGATTTGATCAGTACGCCAATGTGCGGCCGACCAAGATCCTGCCTGGTGTGGCCTCGCCCTTGCGCAATGTCGGCGTCGGCGATCTCGACTGGGTGATCGTGCGCGAGAATTCCGAAGGCGAATATGCCGGCATGGGCGGCCGCGCGCACCGCGGCCTGCCGGAGGAGGTGGGCACCGAGGTCGCCGTCTTCACCCGCGTCGGCGTCACCCGCATCATGCGCTACGCGTTCAAGCTGGCGCAGTCGCGGCCGCGCAAGTTCCTCACCGTCGTCACCAAGTCGAATGCGCAGCGGCACGGCATGGTGATGTGGGACGAGATCGCCGCCGAAGTGGCGCGCGAATTCCCCGACGTAACCTGGGACAAGATGCTGGTCGATGCGATGACCGTGCGCATGACCTTGCAGCCGAAGAGCCTCGACACCATCGTGGCGACCAATCTGCATGCCGACATTCTGTCCGATCTCGCCGGCGCGCTGGCCGGCAGCCTCGGCGTGGCGCCGACCGGCAACATCGATCCGGAGCGGCGCTTCCCGTCGATGTTCGAGCCGATCCATGGTTCGGCGTTCGATATCACCGGAAAGGGCATCGCCAACCCGGTCGCGACGTTCTGGACCGGCGCGCAAATGCTCGAGCATCTCGGCGAGACGGACGCGGCCGCGCGGCTGATGGCTGCGGTCGAGAAAGTCTGTGCAGCCGGCATCCTGACCCCCGATGTTGGCGGCACGGCGACGACCAAGCAGGTGACCGACGCCGTCATCGACGCGATCCACGGCTCCAACGCCTGAGGCGTGCCGTTCTCTTGCACAATTCTGGCGTGTTCCGTGTCGCGCTTGCAATGGACGCTGCGGGGCGTATATCAGCGCTTCCGCTGCGTCCGCGCATGCCAATCACATGCGTGTCATAGAGACGCGAGACACGGCTTAAGGAGAAAGGACACATCATGCGTCGTCACCGTCGAGCCAAGATCGTTGCGACTGTCGGTCCCGCGAGCAATTCTCCGGAGATGCTGAAAGCGCTGTTCCTCGCCGGTGTGGACACCTTTCGTCTCAACTTCAGCCACGGCACCCAGGCCGATCACGCCAAGGTCCATGCCGCGATCCGCGCGCTCGAGAAGGAAGTGCAGCGACCGATCGGCATCTTGATGGATCTGCAGGGTCCTAAGATTCGCGTCGGCACTCTGCGCGACAAGAAGATCCAGGTCGAAGTCGGCGAGACGATTCGATTTGTCCTCAACGGCACCGAGGGCGACAAGACATCGATTCCGTTGCCGCATCCGGAAATCTTTGCGGCGGTCTCGCCCGGTCACGATCTTCTGATCGATGACGGCCGCGTCCGCGTCCGCGTCACCGGCCTCGGCGACGACTGGATCGAGGCCAAGGTGATCGTCAGCGGCGCGATTTCCAATCACAAGGGCGTCAATCTGCCGGGCACCATTCTGGAGCTGTCGCCGCTGACGGCCAAGGACCGCTCCGATCTCGCCTTCGGGCTCGAGCTCGGCGTCGACTGGGTGGCGCTGTCGTTCGTGCAGAAGCCGTCGGACGTGCTTGAGGCGAGGGGCCTCATCAACGGCCGCGCCGGCATCATGTCCAAGATCGAGAAGCCGGCGGCGCTGGAGCGGATCGACGACATCATCCAGTTGTCGGATGCGATCATGGTCGCGCGCGGCGATCTCGGCGTCGAGATTCCCAACGAGGACGTGCCCGGCAAGCAGAAGGAGCTGGTGCGTGCCTGCCGGCTCGCCGTGAAGCCGGTGATCGTCGCGACGCAGATGCTGGATTCGATGGTGGCGACGCCGACGCCGACGCGCGCCGAGGTCTCGGACGTCGCCACCGCGATCTATGACGGCGCCGACGCGGTGATGCTATCGGCGGAGTCTGCCAGCGGCCAATACCCGCGCGAGGCGGTGGCGATGATGGACAGCATCATCAAGGCCACCGAAGGCCACAAGATGTATCGCTCGATCGTCGAGGCGACGCAGCCGGGCGAGGAGCAGACGCCGCCGCATGCGGTGGCAACCGCGGCGGCCGATCTCGCCTCAGCAATCCACGCCAGGGCGATCGTGGCCTATACGTCGAGCGGAACCTCGGCCTCGCGCGTTGCGCGCAAGCGGCCGAGCCTGCCGATTCTGGCGATCACGCCGAACGAGGACACCTCGCGGCGCATGTGCCTGCTGTGGGGCGCGCACAGCGTGCTGTCGCAGGACGTGCAGAGCTACGAGGAGATGGTCGAGCGCGCGACCTTCTTCGCCGTGCAGGAGGAGTTCGCTGAAGCCGGCGACCTGCTCGTCGTCGTCGCCGGCATCCCGTTCGCGCGGGCCGGCACCACCAACAATCTGCGCGTCGTCACCGTGCCGAGATAGGAGGCTGATTTTCCCTGTTCGCGCCGCCCGCCTGTCGCCTGATTGTCGCACCCCGCTGGTATCGCGGGGCAGTGACGAAGGACGTCGCGAGTCGTCGAACGAGCGGTGTCCGGTAGCGGTCCGGCAGGATGGGTTCTGCTGGTGCGGCGTTTCGTCATCGCGGTGTCATCAGGGACTGTTAGGTGGGCGCGCATGGGACTTGAGACTGCTGGTGAAGAAAGCCCGGCTCGGCGCTTTCGGACGTTGTTCATCTCGGACGTTCATCTCGGAGCCCGCGGCTCGCAGGCCAATCTCCTCGTCGATTTCCTGCGCCACCATGATGCAGATACGATCTATCTGGTCGGCGACATCATCGACGGCTGGGCGCTCAAATCGAGCTGGCATTGGCCGCAGTCGCATAACGACCTGGTGCAGAAGATGCTGCGCAAGGCGCGCAAGGGCGCCAAGATCGTCTATGTCCCCGGCAATCACGACGAGTTCCTGCGCGGTTATTACGGCACGCATTTCGGCGGCATCGACGTCGTCGAGAACATCGTCCACACCGGCGCTGACGGCAAACGCTATCTGGTGATCCACGGCGACATCTTTGATCTGGTCGTGCAGAACGCGCGCTGGCTCGCCCATCTCGGCGACAAGGCCTATGACTTCGCGATCCAGATGAACCGTCTGGTCAACTTCTTCCGTCGCATGTTCGGCGTTCCCTATTGGTCGCTGTCGCAATGGGCCAAGCAGAAGGTCAAGAACGCGGTGAACTACATCGGCGCGTTCGAGACGGCGCTGGCCTCCGAGGCGCGAAGGCATGGCGCTGACGGCGTGATCTGCGGCCACATCCATTGCGCTGTCATCCGCGATCAGGACGACATTCGCTACATGAATTGCGGCGACTGGGTCGAGAGCTGCACGGCGCTGGTCGAGCACGAGGACGGCCGCTTCGAGATCCTCACCTGGACCGATCCGCTGCGGCAGCGCGCGCCGGTTCCCCAACTGGCCGCTCGCGCCGCCTGACACCGGCTCCCTTGCCTCTCGGCAATCGGGCGCGGTAAAATAGGGGCATGACAGCTCATTCCCCGATCCTGCCCGTGACCGCCGCCGACATCGATGAGGCGGCACGCGTCCTCGCGCCCGTGGCCGTGCGGACTCCGCTGCTGCCGGCTCCCGTGCTGAGCGAGCAGTTCAAGGCGAACGTCTTCGTGAAGCCGGAGGTGCTGCAGCGGACCGGCTCGTTCAAGTTCCGCGGCGCCTACAACAAACTGGCGTCGATCCCGCAGGCAGCGCGCGGCAACGGCGTCGTCGCCTTCTCCTCCGGCAATCATGCGCAGGGCGTCGCCCATGCCGCCACATTGCTGGGCATGGACGCCACGATCGTGATGCCCTCGGATGCGCCGGCGGCCAAGCGCGAGCGCACCAAGGCGTTCGGTGCCGAGGTCGTGCTCTATGATCGCGATCGCGAGGACCGCGAAGCGATCGCGCGCGACATCGCAGCAAAGCGCGGCTCGACGGTGGTGCCGCCCTATGACGATCCCCACGTCATCGCAGGGCAGGGCACCGTCGGTCGTGAAATCGCCGAGGACCTTGCGGCGCTCGGCCTGTCGCCGGATCTGGTGATCGTCCCGGCTTCGGGCGGTGGTCTGCTTGCCGGCGTCTCGACCGCGGTGAAGGCGCATTTTCCGAGCACCCAGATGGTCGTGGCTGAGCCCAAGGGCTTTGACGACCATGCGCGCTCGCTGCGGGCCGGCCACCGCGAGGCCCATGATGCGAAGGGACGCACCATCTGCGACGCGCTGATGGCGGCGATTCCGGGCGAGATCACCTTCGCGATCAACAGCCAACTTCTGTCGGCTGCGGTCGAGGCCTCGGATGAGGAGGTGGGCCGCGCGGTCGGCTTTGCCTTCCGGGAGCTGAAGCTCGTGGTCGAGCCCGGTGGTTCGGTCGGGCTGGCGGCACTGCTGGCCGGCCGGCTGGATGTGGCGGGCAAGACGGTGGTGATCGTTTTGTCCGGCGGCAATGTCGATGCTGAGCTCTACGCCAGGCTGATCGCCTGACGATCAAGCCTCAGTGAAAGCTGAGGCCGCCTTTTGCAGATCCCCCACCGCCGATCCGCAGTCCGGACTGCGCGACGTGCGGCGTGCCCCGCGTCGGGCCGCCCTGCATCCCTCCTTGGCCACGCGCCATCGACGGACGCGACGCGTTGATGTTCGGCTTGAACGGTCCGGAATTGCCGAGGAAGGGACGCCGGACCTCGCGGGTGTCGAATGGCCGTCCAGGACTGCGCTTCAGTGGATCGCGCTGGATCTTCGCGGCGACAGGCGGATTTGCCGGCGGCATGATCCTGTCGCGCAACCTGGTCTGAGCGATAGGCCTGGGATCGACGACCTTGTTGGGACCCGCGTTGTTGATGGCATTGCCTTTCGTGACCACCGTTGGCGGCATCGGTCCGCGCGGCGGCACGGTGGTGACCGGCAGCTTCGGTTGCAGGCCTGGATGGCTCTGGATCTGGGCGCCGGGATTGAACGGCCGCGCGATCGGTGCCAGTTGCGGTGGCATGATGAGACGGCTCGGTTGCAGCACGGGGATGGGCCGAGGCTGTCCCTGCAGCCGCAGCGCGACCGGCGCATATGGGCTGTCGGCATAGGATTCACGGAAGCTCTGATAGGCGGCCGGCGAATTCGCCAGCACGGCCTGGTGCCACGCCGCGGCCTGCACGAGGCCGGCGAGCAGTGCGCGGATGCGGTCGGCGAGCGGATCGCGTGGGTACATCGCGATGAACTCGCGATAATATTGCGGACGGTTCTCCGACAGCACGTAGTCATAGGCCTGCCGCACGGAACGGCTCGGCAGGTCGGCGGCCATCTGCACCACGGGCGCGTTCACCGGCGCGCGCGCTGCGGCAACCAGGGATTCGCCGAAGAAGGTGAAATCACTGGTCAACGAAGAGCTTTCCCACGGCGTCTGTCGACCATCAGTGCTCTGGTTCACCTGCAGGCGAATGCGCTTGAACAATTGCTCGATCGGCAGGTTCGGCTGTCGCGCCAGGTTCAGGAACGCCTGCGCGTACGGGCTGTGCTCGCCACGCCCGTCGAGCGCCTCCTCGCCAGGCGAGGTCGAATATCCGAGGATGGAGCCGTTCGGTGCGTCGACGATGGCAAGTCCGCGTCCGGCATCGTTGATGGCAGGGAATGGATTGTTGCGGCAGGCGTCCAGCACGACGATCCGCATGCGGCTCGGGATGGCGTCGAGCGTTGCCATCAGGTCCACCAGACGGATCGTCCCCGTCGTCAGGTCGGAGGGCGCTGAGATACGGGCATCGATCGGGATCAGATAGTTCTCGCCCGCGAGCTGAACCCCGTGGCCGGCGTAGTAGACCATTGCCACGGTGTTCGGGCCGTTTGCTGCCACCCGGCTCGAAAAATCCTGGACGACCTTGAGCATCTCGTTCTGCGTCAGGTCGGTCGCCGTGATCACCTCGAAGCCGGCCGAGTTCAACAGCTTGGCAACAGCATGGGCGTCGTTGTCCGGGTTCTCCAGCGGCGGCGCGTTCTGATAGCTCGCATTGCCGATCACGAGTGCGACGCGTGGCTCGGCTCCTTGAGGGATTGCTGCGGGGGTGTTGCTCTCCTTTGCAGGTGAGGGAGCTGCCAGCGCGCGCGGTGGCGTGTGAAGGTTGTCGATCTCACTGCCGGCGGCGAACGCCGAGTCCGGGCCGACCCAGGCCATCAGGCCCAGCAGCGCGGACATGAGCAGGGATTTCCAGGCGGATGTTACAGCGCGAAATTTCGGAACGGACACGGCGTTCTCCTCGAGCATGCGCCAAGCGAATGGCTTGAGGATCAGGCTACGCAGATCACGCAGCAGCGTACGTGATCCGCGTCACCTATCAACGCGTCACCTTTCGGTGCTCAGTGATCGAGGTTCGATAGGAGGTGGCCGAGACGCTCTCGCCCTACGAGAAGAATGCGATCTTCTCAGGCTGGGTCATGCGACGGATCGGCGCCAGCAAGTCATTGGCGGGCGCCTGTGGCCGCTGCAGAAGGCCGTTCGACAGGAGCGTCGATCCCAGCGACGGCTCGTAGGCAGGCCTGGGCATCGCGGATGCACTGGTGCTGTGAGCCGCGGCGGCGGTCGGGCGGACCTGCTGGCTCGGCGCAACGTCGGCCTGCGGCGCTGCGGGAGATTGAGCTGCGACCGCAGCCGCCACGGCGGCCAGGGTCTCGATGGTGATCGCCTCCGGAAGCGGTGCCGATACGGGCACGCTGGGGACTGGCGCCGAGGCTGGAGGCGAGGCCATGCGCGGGGCCGCCGCGGGCGGGGCCGGCATCGGCGGGGCATACATTGGCGGGGCAGACATCGTAGGCGCAGCGGGAGCCGACGCCGCCGTGGCAACCGGGACTTCTGCCGTGGTCAGCGCGAGATCCGGCTCCGACGGCGCCGGCTCGCTGAAGCTCGCGACGATGTCGTCGTCGACCGAGGTTGGCTCCTCAATGTCGAAGCCAAGCGTCCTGGCCCGGCTGAACTCCTCATCGTCGATCGGATCGGGAGCACCCATCTCCGCCGCGACCAATTCCAGGACGGCTTCGTCGTGGGCCTCTGCGGCGACGGCGTCATCCAGGGCCGCCGCGGCGTGCTGCTCGATTTCGAGAAGGGTTTCGTCCACCGACGGCTCGGTCGCAATTTCGGGGGGCTGCACCACCGCCGCAGCGTCGGTGTCAACCATCCTGGCTTCAACCGCTGCGGCCGCCATGATCACAGTGTCAGCGCCGGAGGATGTCTCGACCAATTCGATCGCGGCCACTGCGGCAACGAGCGGAATGGTCATCTCGGGCCCGGCTTGGGCCGCCTCCATCTGTTCCGGTACGGGCTCCGGCCCCGAAGCCACCTGCGGCTCAGCCGAGACCGTCGCCTCCGCAGCCGGACCCGATGCGACATCAGGTACTGGCGGGGCGGCGGACTCGGTCGCCGGCTTGATCTCGTCAGCCGCGGGCGGAACGCTTGCTTCCGCCGCGTCGAGCTCCTTCAGCCGCGTCTTGATGATCTCGAAGGCCGCAAGCAGCGCGACCTTGGGGTCGGCACTCGCAAGCTGGTCGCACGCGGCCTCGATCGATGTGACCTGTGAATCGATCAGGTCGCAGATCCGGGAATCGGCGCCGATCTCGCGCCAGCGCCAGGAAATTTCCTTGATGATTCGGATGCCCTTGCGCACCGGCGCCAGGTTCTGCTCAAGGGCCATGCTGTCGACCGCAGAGGCTGCGGCGAGTGCGGCGTCTTCGACCGAGGCGCGGATCGCGGCCAGCGCTTCGGGCAGCGCCTTGCTGTCGGCCTGCTCGAACTCCTGCTGCTGCTGACGCTGCGAGGCCAGCGCATGCTCGATGCGGGCCACGGCGTCGAGCACCATGCTGGTGTCGGCATTGCGGTTGCGTTTGGCGTATTCGCCGAGGAACCAGCGGCCTCGGGACGTCTCCATGAAGGCGTCGCGGATCGCCTCGTAATCGGCCTCGTTCGGCTGAGCCGCGCGGGCGGATATCGGCGAGAGGGCGAAGACTTCATCGACCATGGCAAACCTATCGCGCACATTGCTGCGCGTTGGCATAACGATCACCATGATATTGATCGAATCGCAATTGAATTGATGCCACTGTCCCGACAAATCTCCACCACATCGCCGGTATTGTCGCGCCGATTCGCGGACAGGTTGGGGCTGTTCTATGGCGCGGTGTTCATGCTGTCGGGGACGCATCTGCCGTTTTTCCCCGTGTGGCTACGGGCGATCGGGCTGGACGCCTCGTGGATCGGTGTGATCATCGCGGTTCCCGCCGTGACCCGCTTCACCGTCCTGCCGTTGATCACCGCGGTTGCCGAGCGCCGGCAGGCCCTGCGCGCCGCGATGCGGCTGACCACCTTCGCAACGGCATCGGGCTTTGTGGTTCTCGCCTTCCAGCGCGAACCTTGGCTGGTATTCCTGGTCTACGTGGCAACCTGCTGTCTATGGACACCCGTTGTCCCGCTGACGGACGCTTATGCGCTCCGTGGCGTGATGAGCTATGGCCTGAACTACGGTCGCCTGCGGCTGTGGGGATCGGCCGCATTCATCGCCGGAACGCTGCTGTGCGGCGGGGTGGCCGACCTCGCGCCGTCGTCCGAGCTGATCTGGATCATCCTCTTGGTCGCGCTGTGCGGTGCGGCAAGCAGCCTGCTGCTGCAGGCGCTGCCGCCCCTGCCGCATGGCGCCGGCCTGGCCCGGGACGGGCGCAGTCTGCTGGGCCATCCGAGCTTCCTCTGCATCATCGCGGCTTCGGCGCTGATCCAGGCCAGCCACGCGGCCTACTACACGTTCTCCGCCATCGCGTGGAAGGCGCAGGGCTTCAGCGGGCTGACCATCGCTTGGCTCTGGACCATGGGCGTGCTGGCCGAGATCGTCGTGTTCGCCCTGTCACCACGCTTCACGTTGGCGCCCGCCAACCTGGTCATGATCGGTGCAGCGGCGGCCGTGCTGCGCTGGAGCCTCACGGCTCAGGAGCCGCATGCAGCCGGGCTCGCCGCGGTCCAGATCAGTCACGGCTTCACCTTCGGGCTGACCCTGGTCGGAACCATGGGGCTGCTGGTCCGCCATGTGCCGGCGCAACTGACGGCGCGCGGGCAGGGCTATTATGCGGCTGCGAGCGGCGTGGTCGGCTCGGCGGCATCGGCCCTCTCGGGGCCGGTCTATGCGGCCTATGGACCCGGTGTCTACTACGTGATGGCCGCGATGGCCGGAGCGGGTGGCGTCCTGATGTGGATCGCGCACCGAAGCCTGTCGCTTCAGCCCCACAACGCCTGATCGGGCGGATAGACCAGGCTGTCCTCGTAGTGCAGGCCGTGCTCGCAATCCTCGGCGAGCAGCAGCGGTCCGTCCAGATCGACGAAACGGGCGAGCGGCGTCAGCAGCATGGCCGGTGCCATCGAGAGCGATGTCGCCACCATGCAGCCGACCATGATGTCGAAGCCGAGCGCGCGCGCGGCATCGGCCATGGCAAGCGCCTCGGTGAGCCCTCCGGCCTTGTCGAGCTTGATGTTGACGGCGTCGTAGCGTCCGCGCAGCGCTTCGAGCGAGTTGCGGTCGTGCACGCTCTCGTCGGCGCACACCGCGAGCGGGCGCGCAATGTTGGCGAGCGCTTCGTCGTTTCCTGCGGGAAGCGGCTGCTCGACCAGCGTGACGCCGGCGGCGGCGCAGGCCGCGAGATTGGACTCCAAATTCGCCTCGGTCCAGGCCTCGTTGGCATCGACGATCAGTTGTGACTGCGGAGCTGCCTCGCGCACGGCTGCAATCCGCGCCGGATCGCCGTCGCCGCCGAGCTTGATCTTGAGCAGCGGGCGGTGCGCGGCCTTGGCCGCAGCTTTGGTCATCACGTCGGGGGTCCCGAGCGAAATCGTGTAGGCGGTCACGCATGGCCCCGGCGCGCGGCGTCCGAGCAGGTCCCAGATGCGCCGGCCGCTCCGCTTGGCTTCAAGGTCGAGCAGCGCGCAGTCGAGCGCATTGCGCGCCGCCCCCGGTGGCATCGCCGTCTGCAGGGCGTTGCGGTCGAGACCAGAGGCGATCGCATCGCGCATCGCGAGCAGCGCGCTCAACGATGCCTCGGGGGTCTCGCCATAGCGCGCATAGGGCACGCATTCGCCGCGGCCGACGATCGTGCCGTGTCGCACTTCCGCGATCACCGTGACCGCTTCGGTCTTGGCGCCGCGGCTGATCGTGAAGCTGCCGGCGATCGGCCAGTGGCCGATCCGGGCGTCCAGTATTGGAAAACCGTTGGAAGTCATTTGAAAGTCTGGCGATTTGTGAACCGGAATGAGGCGCTTGGGGCTTGCGCGATCTGACCGACTATGGCTGTTGATAGTGGTCTCCGGCAAGGTGGTAGCGACGCGGTGGGATTTTTCTCGTCAAGGAGCGGACGTCCGAGGCTCCGAGGATGGCCGTCGTGAAGGGCGGCCCTGATTTGCAGCGCAGTGGCGATGGCAACGCGCTGTCGCTGCGCGCGACCGGCGCCTGGACTGCGCCCTTTGCGCCGTCGCTCGAACGGCTCGTCGCCGATGCCGAAAAGCTCGCCGGCAAGAAGGTCGATGTCTCGATCGACGTCTCCCAGGTGTCCAAGCTCGATACGTTCGGCGCCTGGCTGATCGAGCGGCTGCGCCGCAGCTTCACGACCGGAACCGTCGAGGTCCGGATCGATGGGCTCTCTGCGAACTACGCCAGCCTGGTCGATGAGGTTCGCCGCGTCAGCACCGCGCCCAATGGCGACGCGACGATGGTGACCATCACCGGCATGCTCGGCCAGATCGGCCTCAGTGTCGCCGGCATCTTCGGCACGGTCGCCGCGCTGATCGACATGCTCGGCGCCGTGATCGTCGCCAGCGGCCGGGTCCTCGTTCATCCCCGCAGCTTCCGGCTGACCTCGACCATCCATCATCTCGAGCAGGTGTGCTGGCGCGCGGTGCCGATCATCGTGCTGATCACCTTCCTGATCGGCTGCATCATCGCCCAGCAGGGCATCTTCCATTTCCGCAGGTTCGGCGCCGACATCTTCGTGGTCGACATGCTCGGCGTGCTGGTGCTGCGCGAGATCGGCGTGCTGCTTGTGGCGATCATGATCGCCGGACGCTCGGGCAGCGCCTACACGGCCGAGCTCGGCTCGATGAAGATGCGCGAGGAGATCGATGCGCTGCGCACCATGGGCTTCGATCCGATCGAGGTCCTGATCCTGCCGCGCATGCTCGCGCTGGTGATCGCGCTGCCGATCCTGGCCTTCCTCGGCGACATCGCCGCGCTCTATGGCGGCGGGCTGGTGGCGTGGTTCTATGGCGGCGTCGATCCCGAGGCCTTCCTGCTGCGCCTGCGCGATGCGATCTCGATCGATCATTTCACGGTCGGGCTGCTCAAGGCGCCGGTGATGGCGGCGGTGATCGGGATCGTCGCCTGCGTCGAAGGACTGGCCGTGCAGGGCAGCGCCGAGTCGCTGGGGCGCCACACCACCTCATCGGTGGTGAAGGGTATCTTCTTCGTCATCGTGATGGACGGCGTGTTCGCGATCTTCTTCGCCGCGGTCGGGATGTGACATGACGCAGGAGATGTCCGATCCGATCATCCGCGTGCGTGACGTCACCGTGCAGTTCGGCAAGACGCGCGTGCTCGACGGGCTCGACCTCGACGTCAAGCGCGGCGAGATCCTGGGCTTCGTCGGTCCCTCCGGTGCGGGCAAGTCGGTGCTGACGCGCACCATCATCGGCCTGGTGCCCAAGCTGTCGGGCAACATCGAGGTGTTCGGCGTCGATCTCGACGCCGCCGGTCGTGCCGGCCGCCGCGCCGTAGAGCGGCGCTGGGGCGTGCTGTTCCAGCAGGGCGCGTTGTTCTCCTCGCTCACGGTGCGGCAGAACATCCAGTTCCCGGTCCGGGAATATCTCAAGGTCTCGCAGCGTCTGCTCGACGAGATCATGGTCGCCAAGCTGGTGATGGTCGGATTGCGGCCCGATGTTGCTGATCGTTTCCCGAGCGAGCTGTCGGGGGGCATGATCAAGCGCGTCGCGCTGGCCCGCGCGCTCGCGCTCGATCCGGAGCTGGTGTTCCTCGATGAGCCGACCTCGGGGCTCGACCCGATCGGCGCCGGCGATTTCGACGAGCTTGTCCGTACCCTGCAGCGCACTTTGGGACTGACCGTTTTCATGGTAACCCATGATCTCGACAGCCTGTATACGGCGTGCGACCGCATCGCCGTGCTGGGCAACGGCAAGATTATCGCTGCGGGATCGATGGCCGACATGCAGGCCTCGGAACATCCGTGGCTCCGGCAGTATTTCCACGGCAAGCGTGCACGGGCCGTGATGGGTTAGTGCGTAGCGCCCCTCGGGGCGATTATTTTTGTGAGCGGGAGTGGGGACTCCTGCGACATAGCTGATGGGGTGGGTGCCGCAGTCCGGCGCCAACCGAGAGCGCATGGGAGCGGCGGCTGGGATCTCCGCTGCGACGTGCCGGTACCGGAGTTGGTAATGGAAACGCGGGCGAATTACGTCCTGATCGGATCGTTCACGCTGGCAGTGATTGCCGCGGCGGTCGGGTTTGTCCTCTGGTTTCAGAGCCTGCACACGACCAAGCAGCGCAGCCCGCTGCGGGTCGTGTTCGAGGGGCCGGCCGCGGGTCTGCGCAACGGCGGCAGCGTCAACTTCAATGGTATCCGGGTCGGTGAGGTCATCTCGGTCAAGCTCGACAATCCGCGCCGCGTCGTGGCGCTGGCGATGGTCGAGAACAACGCGCCGATCCGCAAGGATACCCTGGTCGGGCTCGAGTTCCAGGGACTGACCGGCGTCGCCGCGATCTCGCTGAAGGGCGGCGAGGAGGCTGCGCCGCCGCCGCCGCTCGACGAGGATGGCGTGCCGGTGCTGCGTGCCGATCCGACCCGGCTGCAGGACGTGACCGAAGCGATCCGCGCCACCCTGCAGAACATCAACAAGGTGGTCGCCGACAACCAGGACGCCGTGAAGAACTCGATCAAGAACCTCGAGGTCTTCACCCAGTCGCTGGCCCGCAATTCCGAGCGCATCGATGGCGTCATGAGCCGTGTCGACGGCATCATGGGCAAGGCCGATACCCTGATGCTCGGTCTCAACACGCTGGCCGGCGGCAAGGATGGCGGCGAGCTGTTCCTGACGGTGAAATCGATCCGCGAGCTCGCCGAGGATCTGGACAAGCGCTCCGGCGCGCTGATGGCCGATGGACGGCGCACGCTGTCCGACATCAGCCGCGCCGTGAACAATTTCGATCGCAATCCGACCCGGGTCCTGTTCGGGGCCAGCAACGCCAGCCCGAGCAACGCCCAGGCCTCGCAGCCCGCGCCCGCACCGCCGGCGGCGACGGGACGGCGGTGACGCGAGCGAGTTGCGAATAGGGAGTAGCGAATAGGGGCGCGCGGCAGCGGACTGCGCTCGGACTGCGCTCCATCGCTGTCGCTATCCACCGCTGCTGGCTGGCTACGGAGCACGTCGCACACCGTGGTGCCGGCGATGCGGGGCCCGAACGGCCAAAGCCGAAAGCGCCTTCATTGCATCTCCAAACGCGAAGCGGAGGCCTCGTGGCCTCCGCTTGTTCTTCTTGTCGCAGCGCTGGTTCTACTGAACCCTTCGCTACTCGCTACTCGCTACTCGCCCATTCGCTCCCATCACGCCAGCCGGCCGGCGGCGTGGGCGAGCAGGGTGTAGACCAGCCCGGTCTCCGAGGTGAGCTGGGCGCGCAGCGCCTGCGGGTTGCGGTCGTCGCGGGCGACCTCGTCGAGCAGCCGTTCGAACTCGGTGATGTAGCGGTCCACCGTCTGCTTGAAGGTGCGGTCGGCGCGGTACTTGCGGGCGACCTCGTCGAACGCCTTCTGGCCGGCCGGGGTGTAGAGACGCTTGGAGAACGCCTTGGTCTCGCCGCGCTGGTAACGGTCCCACATCTCGGCCGCGAGATTGCGGTCCATCAGCCGTGCAATGTCGAGCGACAGCGACTCCAGCGGATTGCCCGGCTGCTGCTGGGCCGGTCCGCGGCCGCGCGGCGCAGTCTGGCCGGCGGTGCTGTTGTCGGCCCGGTTGAGCAGGTCGGACAGCCAGTTGTCGCTGCGCTGATCGGCGACCGGACCCATCGGCGGCGCCTCGACCCGGCGTGGCTGCGGCGGCGGGGCCGGCGGCTGCATGCCGAGATCCGGCGGCGGCAGGTTGGCGACGCTGGTCGCAGCCGGCTCGCGCAGGCGCATGTCCGGCCGGCCGCCGACGGCTGCGGCGACGATCGGCTCTTCCTGACGGATCACGGCTGCGGGCGCGGCGACCGCGGCGGGACGCGACGCGCTGACCACGTCGAGACCGCGGCCGTGATGCGCGACGATCCGGTTGAGCTCGGCCAGCGCCTCGATCTGGTCGACGATGACCTTGCGCATCTGCGCCGTGCTCTCGGCGGCCTCCTGCGGCATCTCCAGCACGCCGCGGCGCAGCTCGTTGCGCGTCGCTTCGAGCTCGCGATGCATCTCGGCGGTCATCTGCTTCATGCTCGACACCAGCGTGGCGAACTTCTCCGCCGACTGCTTGAACATCGCATCGGCTTCCTGCGTGCTCTGCTGGTAGATCTCCTGCATCTGCGACGTGGTGAGGCGGCGTTCCTCCTCGGCGTTGGCGCGGATGGCCTCGAACTGCCGGCTGAGCGCGGTGGAGCCGGCACCCGCCGTTTCCGCCACGACCCGGGCGATGTCGCGGGCGCGCTCCTCGGCGGCCGCCAAGGACTCGTCGAGCAGGGTGGTGAAGCGCGTCAGACGCTGGTCGAGATCGGCGGTGCGCAGATCGATGGTGGTGACCAGCGATTCCAGCGTCGTCTTGCGATCCGAGATCGAGACGGTCGCATCGCGGTTGCTCTGCTCGACAATGGCCGCCGCCTCGATCAGCGCCTTGCCATGCGCGTCGAACTGGCCGGACAGCGAGTTGAGATCCTCCAGCGCCCGCGACGTCTTGGAGTTGAACACGTTGAGCTGGTCCTCGAGCGTCTGCGTCGCGGTGCCGTTGCGTGCGGTGACGTCGTTCATCGCGGTGACGAAGTCGGCCACCCGGGTGACCAGCGCCCGCTCCAGCGAGTTGAGGTTGTCGTGGGCGCCGGTCAGGACCTCCTGCAGCAGGATGTTGCCCTCGCGCAGACGTTCAAACAGGGCGACCGTGTCGGTGCGCAGGATCTTGCTCGTCTCCTGCATCTCGGTGACCGCAGCCACCGAGACCTGGCGCGATTGCTCGATCGCCGCGCGCGAGGCCTGCTCCAGCTCCTTGAGCGACTTGGTGATCGCGGTGGTCGCGAGCTCGCCCGCTGAGGTGATGGTGCGGGCGACCTCGGAGCCGTTGCCATTGACGCTCTGGGCGAAGTTCTGGCCGCGGACCTCGATCGCCTTCAGCGCATCGGTGGTGACGCGATCGATCTCGATCGTGAGCTGGTTGGTCTTCGAGTTCAGCGTCTCGACCAGCGTGCCGCGCTTGCCGTCGAGCATCTGCGACAGTCGTTCGCTCTGCTGCTGCACATAGGTGACGATCTCGTCGGTCTTGCCGGTCATGGCCGAGCCGAACGAGTTGCCGGCGGCAAGCACCGAGCGCTCGATCTCGGTCGAGGTCGATTTGACCCGCGTGGAGACCTCGTTGGAGGCGGCGACGAGTGCGCTCTGCGCATTGAGCGCGCTGCTCTGGATCGCATCGGTGGTGTTCGCCGCGACGGAATTGATGACGCGCTCGATCTCCGACGACATCGCCTTGAGCTGGCCCGCGGTGTCGGTGGAGGTGGCCGTCAGCAGGTTCTGTGCCTCGCGCGCGCCGCCGACGATCACCGCGACCGTCTCGGTCGTGGTCGTCGTCAGCACCGCCTGGGCTTCGCGTGCGCTGCCGACCAGGGTGGCCGCGGTGTCGGCCGACGTGGCGGTCAGCGACATCTGCGCCTGGCGCGCGCTGTTGAGGATCGAGGCCGCGGTATCGGCGCCGACCGACGACAGCGTCCGCTCGACGTCGACGGCCAGCGACTTGACGTGCTCGGTTGCTTCCGTCGAGGCGGTGACGAGCTTCGTCTGGACGTCGCGGGCGCTGTCGACGATTGCCGCAGCCGTGCTGGTTCCGACCGCGGCGAGCGTCCGCTCGACGTCGGCTGCCAGCGACTTGACGTGATTGGCCGCTTCGGACGACGCGCTGATCAGCGTGGTCTGCGCTTCCCGGGCGCCGCCGGTGATCGCTTCCGCGGTCGTGGTTCCTGCGATCGACAGCGAGCGCTGGACGTCGACGGTCAGCGCCTTGACCTGTTCGGCCGCTTCGCTCGATGCCGCGAGCAGGGCATGCTGGGCATCGCGAGCGCTCGCCGTGATGGCTTCGGCGGTTCCCGTCCCGGCACTGGTCAGCGAGCGCTGCACATCGGCTGCGAGCGACTTCACGTGCTCGGCCGCGTTGGAGGAGGCGGACACCAGCGTGTTCTGAACCTCGCGCGCACCGGCGAGGATCGAGGCTGCCGTGGCCGAGCCGGCGGCCGTCAGCGCCTGCTCGACGTCGACGGCGAGCGACTTGACGTGGGTGGCGGCATCGGAGGAGGCGGACACCAGCGTGTTCTGGGCCTCGCGCGCACCGGCGAGGATCGAGGCTGCGGTGGTCGAGCCTGCCGCCGTGAGCGTGCGCTCGACGTCGGCCGACAGCGACTTGATCTGGTCGGCGGTCTCGCCGGAGGCCGCGACCAGCGTGGCCTGGGCCTCGCGCGCACTGGTCAGGACGGCCTCGGCCGCGCCGCTGCCCGCGTTCGACAGGGCGCGCTCGACCTCGGCGGACGTGTTCTTCAACTGCGAGCCGACGTCGGTCGAGACGTTGAGCAGCGCCTGCTGTGCCGAGCGGGCCCCGGTCTGGATGGTCTCGCTGGTGTTGACCACGAGATTGGTCAGCGCCCGCTCCGCGTCTTCCACGTGCGACTTGATGCTGGCGGACAGCAGCTCGGCGCGGGTCATCAGCTCGTCGCTCGCCTGACGGCCGCTGCTCTCGATGCGGCCGGCCACGGCCTCGACGCGCGAGCCGAGCAGGTCTTCGAACTGCGAGACGCGCTGGTCGATGTCCTTGGCGATCGAGCCGACGCGGGTCTCGATGCCCTGATGGATGTCCTGGAAGCGCGCGGTGACGGCTTCGGTCAGCTCGTAGCTGCGGCCGTCGATGATGTTCGACAGGCTGTGGATGCGCTGATCGATCGCTTCGAGCGCCTTGTCGGTGCCGTCGGTCAGCGAGGAGGTCAGAATGTTGAGGCGGGAATCGATCGACTGGATCGCCTGGGCCGAGCCATCGGTCAGCGAGGAGGTCAGCACGGTCAGCCGCGAGTCGATCGCGTGCAGCACCTGGGCAGCGCCGTCGGTCAGCGAGTTGGACAGAGTGCCGAGGCGGCCTTCGATCGTCGAAGTGACCGAGGTCGCGCGGTTGTCGAAGTTCTCCTCGAGCGACTTGAGGCGGCCCTCGACGCTGTCGTCGAAGGTCTTGATCTTCGCATCGAGCGAGGTGTCGAGGGTGGTGATGCGGGCCTGCAGATTGGTCTCGAACTGGTTCAGCCGCTGATCCAGCGTCGCCGTGATCTCACCGCTGTTGGACGACAGCCGCGTATCGAACGTATCGACATAGGACTTGAGATTGTCGGAGATTTCCTGGGTCCGCTGGCCCATGCGCTCGACGATCTCGCCGCCATAGGTCTTCACCGTGCGGTCGAACTCGGTGATGTGCCGGGTGATCAGCGCGCCCAGCGTCGAGCTGTCGCGTGCGAAGCGCTCGGCGAGCTCGGTGCCCTGGTTCTTCACCAGCTCGTCGAAGGCGCTGATCTGGATCGACAGCGTGTCGTGGGTGCTCTCGGTCTGGCTGACGACCTTGGCGACCAGCGAATTGACGGTCGCATCGAGCGACTCGCTCGCCTTCTCGCCTGACGTGACGATGTGGCCGGACATGCGCTGGCTCGCCTCGTCGATCTTGGTCACGAGATCGCCGCTGCGCAGCTCGAGCTCCAGCAGGAGGGACTCGCCGGACGCCTTGAGCTGGTCGTGAACCTGCTCGGTTCGCACCGAGATGCCGTCGACGATGGCCGCCGTGCGCTGCTCGAACTCGCTGGTGATGCGGTCGATGCGCTCGTTCAGCATCTCGTGGACGCGGTCCGACAGGTCGGCGAACTCGTCGTGGACGTGGCCGGTCTTGAAATTGAGGCTGGTGGTGAGCCGCTCCGAGGCGTCGAGCACGGCGCGGGTGGTCTCGGCGCTGGCCTCTTCGAGCCGGTCGAGCAGATCGCCGCCGCGCTCGCCGAGCGCGAGGATCATGTTGTCGCCGGCGTTGCCGAGCGCGGCCGTGATGTGGGCGCCGCGCTCTTCCAGCGCGCCGGTGATGCTCTTGGCGACCTCGTCGACCCGCGAGGCGATCGCGTCCGAGATCAGCGCGATGTCGTGGCGAAGGTCGATCTGTACGCCCGAGATGGCGCTGCGGACCTGCTCGGCCTGGCCGACGAGGTTATCGCGCTGATGGGCGATGTCCTGCAGCAGGGCGCGGATGCGGACCTCGTTGTCGCTGTAGGCGCGCTCAAGGGCTGCAACCTCGTTGGCGACCAGCATCTCGAGCTCGCCTGCGCGCGCGATCGCGCGCTCGACGCCGTCGCCCATCGCCGCGACCTCGCGGCGGATGGCCTGGCCGACGGTCACGATGGAATCGCTGACGGCGCCTTCCGGCTCGGAGAAGCGGATCGCGACCTGCGCCATCGACTGCGCGATCATGCGCAGCTCCTGGCCGCGCCAGGCGAGACTGGCCAGGAAGTAGAACAGCAGAACCGGTGCGAAGAACACGGCGGCGAGACCGGCGAGCACCAGCACGCCGCCGCTCTGGCCGATCAGGGCCTGCAAAGCGGGCAGGAAACCGATGGTCAGCAGGACGCAGCCGACGATCCAGATGCCTGCAAAGGCGGTTGCCAGCGTGTAGACGCCGCGTGACGGGCGGCCCTTCTGGATCGCCTGCAGCAACTGGCCGATGGTCTCGCGGTCGTCATTGGCCGGGCGGCGCGCGGCGAGCGGCGGCGGCTCGATCTCGTCAAGGCTGCTGCGGTCGATGCCCGGACGCGAGTCGAACGAATCCAGACTGGATACGCCGTTCGGCATGACGGGCGGGGCCCCCTCAGCGTGGACCGAGCTCTGCGAGTCCGTGGGCGCGGACGAATCGCTGATGTTCAAAGCCTCCTGAATGGCGGACAGCGCAACTTCAGTCGGGTCTTTGACCTTTTTCGGAGTGTTCGCCATGTTGAGTCCGAGCCCTCGTCTTAATTTCGATCCGGCGAGCCGCGTACGAGTGCCCTCTCGCAACGCTCGAACCGGACGTCATCCCTCGCAGGCACCAGGGGTGGCAAATTCCGCCAGGTGACCCACTCCATCCGGGCATCATCCTATTGGCAGTGCCTGTTGAAAGAAATGGCCGTGGTTAAGAGATTCTTAATCATCGTTAACAGCACCCGCCGTTAACACTTTAGAAGTTCTGCGAATTCCCGTTTCTGCCGCGATTGGGGCAGAGCCGGGCCCAAATCGCGGCAAACCCGCGGCAATTGGGCCGGTAACAATGCATTAACCATTGTCGTGCTTGACTTACCACAGGCGCGCGCGGCGCGCCCGCCGGACCGGATTGCCGCCATGATTCCCGACCTTTCACGGATCGAATGGATGCCCTCGCCCCCGCTGGTTCCCGACGACGGGCCGATCAGCCTGGACCTGCTGCGGCGGATGACCCTCGGCGACAGCGCGCTCGAGCGCGAGGTGCTCGCCATGTTTGCGGACCAGGCTGTCCGCCTGCTGGAGCGGTTGCAGGTGATGCCCGAGGATGCGGCCACCGTCGCCCACACGCTGAAGGGCTCGGCCCGCGCCGTCGGCGCGCTCGATGTCGCCGACGCGGCGGAAGGGCTCGAAGCGGCGCTGCGGGCGGGCGACCCGGCCGATGCGCTGGCCTGGCTGGGCACGGCGATCGCGCAGGCCCGCGCGGCGATTTCGGAGATGCTCGGCGCGGCCTGAGCGGCCGGCGGCAGCACTAGCGCGGAGCGGAGCGGTCCGTTATAGGACAGCCCGACCTCATTCCCTGCGCAGCACGAGCACACATGGCCAAGATCACCTTTGTCGACCATACCGGCGAATCCAGAACCGTTGAGATCGAGAACGGCGCGACCGTGATGGAAGCGGCGATCCGCAACGCCATTCCCGGCATCGAGGCCGAATGTGGCGGCGCCTGTGCCTGCGCGACCTGCCATGTCTATGTCGACGAAGCCTGGCGCGAGAAGGTCGGCCCGCCGACCCCGATGGAAGAGGACATGCTCGATTTCGGCTACGATGTCCGGCCGAATTCCCGTCTCTCCTGCCAGATCAAGGTCTCCGACGAGCTCGACGGCCTCGTCGTCTCCACCCCCGAGCGTCAGGCCTGACCGTTCGCCTCGCGTCCTCATCGCCGCGCCCCCGGTGATCGCCGCCAGGCCTATGCCGGCAGCGCGATCGTCACGCCGCGGCGGACCCACGGCTGGAGCGCAGCAATGAGCTTCGGCGTCAGCGGCGCCGGCTTGCGCGTCGCCTCGTCGATCAGAACCATGACCGCGGTGGCAGATGCCACGCAGCGCCCGTCCGAGAACACGACCTGCTCGCAGGTCACCGACGTGCGCCCCAGCCTCACGACCCCCAGTCCAAGCTCGATCATGCCCGGCCAGCGCAGCTCGGCCCGGAAATGCATGTCGAGCCGCACCATGATCCAGGCCAGCCCCTCCTGTCCGAGGCCATGGCGCGGGTCCTTCATCAAGGTCACCCGGCCGGTCTCGAAATAGGTCGCATAGACCGCATTGTTGACGTGCTGGTTGGGATCTAGGTCGCCGAAGCGGACATTGTCCGTCAGCCGATAGGGAAAGTCCTCCAGGCGTGGCGCGTGGTCGCGGCGGGCCGTCTCTGTCACCGATTGATCTCCATCATTCATGTCCCCTTCAAACCCGGCTAAGCCCGCCGCTGCAAGCCGCGCGCGAGCGAGGGGCGGCTTTTGTGCCTTCCCTGCGACCACCCCGTTGGCTACAAATTCGGAACCGCCATCTGCCGCCATCCGTCGAGCGGCGCCTCCAACGAGAAGAGCGACATGAGCGAAGCGATCAAGACCGATGTGCTGATCATTGGCGCGGGCCCTTGCGGACTGTTTGCCGTTTTTGAACTGGGGCTGCTCGACATCAAGGCGCATCTGATCGACATCCTCGATAAGGTCGGCGGCCAATGCGCCGAGCTGTATCCGGAGAAGCCGATCTACGACATTCCCGGCGTGCCGATGGTGACGGGGCAGGGCCTCACTGAGCAGCTGATGGAGCAGATCAAGCCGTTCAGCCCGACCTTCCATCTCGGCGAGATGGTCGAGAAGGTCGAGAAGATCGGCGATCCCGGTTTTCGCATCACCACCGACGCCGGCAAGGTGTTCGAGTGCAAGGTCGTGGTGATCGCGGCCGGCGGCGGCTCGTTCCAGCCGAAGCGTCCGCCGGTGCCGGGCATCGAGGCATACGAAGGCACCTCGGTGTTTTATGCCGTGCGCAAGATGGAGCAGTTCCGCGACAAGAATGTCGTCATCGTCGGCGGCGGCGATTCCGCGCTCGACTGGACTCTCAATCTGCATCCCCTCGCCAAGCGCATCACGCTGGTGCATCGGCGCGACGATTTCCGCGCGGCGCCGCACAGCGTCGAGCAGATGCGCGCGCTCGTGGCGAGCGGCAAGATGGATCTGCGCATCGGTCAGGTGACGGCGCTCGAAGGTGCGAACGGTCAGCTTTCCGCGGCCACCATCAAGGGCAACGACAATGCGGTCGAGACCGTGCCGTGCGAGATGATGCTGCCGTTCTTCGGCCTGACGATGAAGCTCGGCCCCGTTGCCGAGTGGGGCATCGCGCTCGAGCACAATCTCATTCCGGTCGAGACCTCGGCGTTCGAGACCTCGGTGCCCGGCATCTTCGCGATCGGCGACATCAATACCTATCCCGGCAAGATCAAGCTGATCCTGTGCGGCTTCCACGAGGGCGCGCTGATGGCGCAGAAGGCGCACCGCTACGTGTATCCGGAGAAGCGGCTGGTGTTCCAGTACACGACGTCGTCGTCGAGCCTGCAGAAGAAGCTCGGCGTCAACTAATTGCTCGGAAGCGTGGAACCCGGCGCCGCCGGACCAACTCAAATGTGAAGAAATGTTTCCTGCGCGTGCCGGTTTCACCGGCGCGCCAGACCTGTTATGGGCTGGAACGATGCACGAAACGGCCGTACTGTGCGGCCATTCATTTTGTGACTTGGTCAAGGTGAGATGATGATGCGCAATGCGTTTCCCCGATTTCGGCTGGCGCCTGGTGTGACGAAGCTCGCGATCGGCGCGCTCGTCGTTGCCGGTGCTCTGCTGACGCGGCCTGCGCTCGCGGCTGAGCCGACCGCGGCCGGTCTGTGGCAGAAGGTCGAGGATGGCAGGCCCGTCGGCTGGTTCCTCTTCATCGACCACGACGGCGTGTTCGAGGGCGTGATCGCCAAGACGTTTCCGCGCCCCGGCGACAATCCGAACGAGGTCTGTTCGAAGTGCAGCGATGACCGCAAGAATGCGCCGGTGCTCGGCATCTCCTTCGTGCGCGACATGAAGCGCGAGGGCCTGAAATACGAAGGCGGCAACGTGCTCAATCCTCGCGACGGCAACATCTGGAAGGCCAATATGCGGGTCAGTCCGGACGGGCAGACGCTGATCCTGCACGGCTATCTCGGCATCTCGCTGTTTGGCAAGGACGAGACCTGGACCCGTCTTCCAGATACCAACATGGCCCAGATCGACCCCGCGATCCTCGCCAAATATCTGCCGGCCCAGGCGACCACGGCAACCGGCCCCGCGACCAAGCAGGCGCCGCCGCCGATGATGAAGAAGCCGGCGCCGACTAAGTAGTTCGCCGCCGAACTGCAGCTTGGTGGTCGTTGTTAAGCGACACACCATCGTGATCTCGCGGCGCATGGCGTCCGAGTTTTCAAGCTGAACGCGACCCTCTCGAGCGAGAGGGCGCAGGGAATGCCGGGTGAGGGCCTCACCCATGGCCCGCCTGCTAAAAAAATGCAGGCGGCAGGAACCACAGGTAAAGCCGATCAACCGGCATTCCCTGCGCGATGTTTGACGGCTTATACGTCCTCTCCCCGGGGACCGGCTGTCTTGCCCCCGTCACGAGCGGATCATCACCAACGCTCGCTTGGCATCAGCATCGGGATGCCAGGACCCTACGACTTCACCGTGCGCCGCCGCTCGTTCGTCGGCATGATCGGATCACGCTGCGACCGGTGGCGCCCACCGCGTCCCGCACTCCACGTTCGTGACGACCGCGAACCGCCCCTCTCATGAGCACGGGATGCGCTCATCAGAGCATGATTTCTGGAAAAAAGAAACAGGAAATTTTGTCACGAGGCGGCCGGACGCAGTCATCGACCTGGAATGGCGGGCGAATTTCGTCCTTTTGCGGCAGGCCGTTTCGGCGCAATCGACGGACTCCGCTCGCGACCGAGACGCAACGTCGAGCCGACGGGCGACTCGGTGCATCGGCGGTGAGCCGATCGTTGGCCGCGCGCTACTGCCGCACGACTCCCGCCGGCGGCAGCGGCTGGCTCGTGACGTTGGGCTCGGCCGCATCGAGGTTCAGCACCTCTGCTGCGGCCGGAAACGCGGCATCGGCCATGGCGGCGTGGCCCTCGGCGGTCGGATGCACGGCGCCGCCGTAGACGGCCGAGAGCACGCCCCAGCTCGCATCGTGGATGTCGGAAGGCTGCATCGCCGCGGGCAGCCCTTGCGGATAGGTCATCGCCGAGAAGTAGCTGTCATTGGCGTCGCGGATCCAGCGCGCGCGCGGCAAATAGGGGCGATATTCGCTGGCGCCGCGGCCGCACAGCAGCGGCTCGTTGGCGGCGCTGACGATGTTCGGATCGAAGCTGGCGCCGTCGGCCGAAAAGCATTCGCGGTCGAACGGCGGATCCTGCGTCGAGCGGGCGCAGAAGCCGTGATCGGCAAACGCGGCCTGATGAGCATCGACGAAGGTCATGCGGTCGGCCTGCGGATCGCGGCACAGAACTCCCGCGGTGCATTGCGCCAGCCCGCGCAGCGACGGCAGGAACTCGTTCTCGACGAAGCCCGCGACCTTGGCGAGCCGCTGCGGATTGGCGTTGAACGACGGGTGGACCTCGAAGCCGGCCGGGCCGCCGGGGCAGGGCGTGCCGGCACGGCTCAGCGCCGGATTGCCGTAGGAGGTGTAGATGACGTGCGAGAGGTCGCCGACCAGCGGCTTCAGCGCCTCGCGCAGCTTGGCAAAGCCCTGCGGCAGGTCGCTCGCCAGCTCGCTGCGCGATTCCTCCACCGAGCCGATCACGCCGGAGCGCTTGAACAGGGTGCGCTCGGTCGGCGTGTCGACGATGACGTCGGCGACGAGGCCGGAGAAGTTGATGTCGTTGGCGCCGATCGACAGCAGAATCAGGTCGAGCTTGCGGTCCGGCTGGCGGCGCTTGGCCGCGGTCAGCGCCTCGCGGAGTTCGCCGAGCTGGCCGTTGACGCCGCCGGCGCAGGTCGCGACCGAGCGGCCGGGCGTGCATTCGCGCGCGCGCTGGCTGCCGAACAGGCCGTCGGCAATGGTGGCGCCGGTGCAGGCGAGCGGCAGGTAGGTGACCGCGACGTGCGGATAGCGCACCGCAAGCGCCAGCGCCGTGCGGGTCTGGTAGCTGTAGAGCGAGCGGTGGCAGGCAGCGTTGAGCCAGACCGCGCTGTGCTTCTGCCAGTTCTGCAGCGTGTCCGGCGCCTCACAGGCGCGGCCGCCTTTGAAGCCGGCGCGGCTCGGCCGATAATATTGCGCGGTCGGGCCGCCGAGATAGGAGCGGAAGCAGAAGCCGTCGTCGGCGAGCGCGATCGGGCGGTCCGGATTGCCCTCGCCGGAGGCGATGCTGTCGCCGAGGCCGGCGATCAGGACGTCACGGACCTGGATTCCGGTCGAGACCTGCCGCGTGCCTTCGGGACTGGCGACATCGACGGATGCCACGGTCTGGCGGCCGTAGCGGACGCGCAAATTGACCGGCTCGGCGCAGTCGAAGGTCGAGGTCTGCGGCCCGTCGCCGTCGTCGAACGACCAGGCGCAGGTGGCGCCGACCGGCACCGGGCCGGTCAGGCGCACGGTGACCGGATGGTCGATGGGGGTGAGATAGCTTTCCTTGACGTTGTCGCGCGTGCACGGCTCGTTGACGCGGCCGGCGAGGTCGATGCAGAGCCGGTTGACGACGTTGCGCGCCCAGCCGCGGCCGTCGCTCTGCACTCCCAGCGCCTGCTCGGCGGCGAGGATCGAGCGGTCGCGTGTGCTCTCGGTATGCAGCAGGAAGTCGCGCTCCTCGCGGAAGAGACGGAAGCGGTTGCGCACCTCCCAGCTGATCTGCAGCGGCGCTGCGCCGAACTGCGCGGCCGCCTCGGTGGCGGCGAGAGGGGCGAGCAGGCCGGCCAGGACGCAGGCGGCGAGCAGCGGACGAGGGGGAATTCGGGTCATGCGCAAGGATTCACGTCAGCGATGGGGCGGAAATAAGAGGACCGCACGCGAGTTCAACCGGTCGAGGATCGAACCGTCGCATCGTCCGCGAGAGAATTGCTGCTCAGCGCTGGGAGTGGCGCTTGATGCGCTGGGGAACCGCGGCAGGGGCCGTGGCGGCGGCGCGCTTGGCGGCGACCTCGTCCTCGCAGGCGGCGTTCAGCCGGCGCCGCTCCTGCCACGGCTTGACGACGTTCATCCAGAGCTCCCTGATGCCCATGATCGAGATCGCGATGGCGAAGGGGATCACGAAATAGAGCACGCGGAAGACGAGCAGGGTGGCCAAGAGCTGCTCGCGGCCGAACTGCGGCAGCGCCACCAGCATGGCGGCATCGAACACGCCGATGCTGCCAGGCGCATGGCTGGCAAAGCCGAGCAGGGTGGCGAGGATGAACACCACCGACAGCGACAGGAAGTCGATCGGAGGATCGGCGGGGACGAGCAGGTACATCGCCAGCGCGCAGAAGCCGAGGTCGACGACGCCGATCAGGATCTGCACCAGCGTGAGCTGCGCGGAAGGCAGCACCACCTTCCAGCCGTTCTGGCCGAGCTGCCGGCGGTTCTTGCCGGCGGTCAGCCAGCCGAGATAGGCGAAGATCGCGCCGAGGATGCCGATCGCGATCAACTGGTTCATCGCCGGGGGTAACTGGTCCATCGCGGTGGCGGCCGCCGGATGCAGGGTCATGCCGATGCCGAGTACGAACAGGTTGCCGAGCCAGAAGGTCAGGCCCGACAGGAAGCAGATCTTGGCGACGTCGATCGCGGACAGGCCGTAGTCCGAATAGATCCGGAACCGGATCGCGCCCCCGGTGAAGACGGTGGCGCCGATGTTGTGGCCGATCGAATAGCTGGTGAAGGCGCTCATCGCTGCGATGCGATAGGGGACGTGTTTCTTGCCAATCGTTCGCAGTGCAAAATAGTCATAGAAGGTCAGCGTGCAGAACGCGCCGATCACACACAAGGCCGCGAGCGCGATGTGACCGAGCGGGATTTCGGTGAGCGCCGTCAGGATGACGCCGGCATCGACGCCCTTGAGTGTGCGCACGAGCGTCGTGATCGCGAAGGCGATGATCGCAAGGCTCGCTGCAATCCCCAGCCGCTTCCAGCCGATCCATTTCTTGAAGCCACGCGAGAGCGTGGTCAGCAGGCGCTGCATTCATCCTCCCGGCGGGGCGGTACTAGTTCTTGGAAAAGAGGCGAAACCATTGGTCGATGGAGGCGGGCAATTCGTGACAGCCTGTTCCTTATGCTAAAATGCGCGCCTTGTGCAGTCCTTGACACAGCTCAGCTCCGACCCATGCGGCGCGGGTCTGTCACACTTCAGTCACATGGCTGGCGGCCGCCTCAGTTCGGTCCAATTGGTTACGCGCGCGGTTCACGAGCAAACCTGGCCCTCTGCGACCGGTTCCGGCCGGCAGGGCCGGTTGCGCCGGAACAACCGCCGTGGCCGTCGGTTAGCGCCCCGCGGGCACAGCGAACATGGCGACGATCGGTCGGGGAGGGATCTGCCATGTTCCCGAACCAAGAGGACATGAGGCAAATGGGACTGTTCACCAAGGACATCAAGACGATGAACGATCTGTTCGTTCATCAGCTGCAGGACATCTATTACGCCGAGAACCAGCTCGTCAAAGCGCTGCCAAAGATGGCGGACAAGGCGACGGATCGGAAGCTCAAGCAGGGCTTTCTGACCCATCTCGATGAGACGAAGACGCATGTGACGCGTCTCGAGCAGGTGTTCAAGATGCACGGCATCGCGGCCAAGGCGGTCGACTGTCCGGCGATCGACGGCATCATCGAGGAGGCCGAGGAGGTCGCCGGCGAGGTCGACGACAAGGCCGTGCTGGACGCAGCGCTGATCAACGCCGCCCAGGCGGCCGAGCACTACGAGATCACGCGCTACGGCAGCCTGATCGCCTGGGCCAAGCAGCTTGGCCGCAGCGACTGCGCCGCCGTGCTGCAGAAGACGCTCGACGAGGAGAAGGCGACCGACATGAAGCTGACCAAGCTCGCCGAGAGCGGCGTCAACCTGCGCGCCGCAAGCTGATCGCGTCACCAGTCGATGAGACAAAACGCCGCGCGGACATCCCGCGCGGCGTCGTCGCATCCGGATGCCGCGCGTCAGCTCTTACGCAACGCGAAATTGGCGCCGCAGAACGCCATCAGGGCACCGAGGCAGAGCGCGGCGAGGCCGGCCAGCACACCTGAGGCCGACGGCACCGGGCTCGGGCCGGAGATCGCCTGGCCGATGCCGGCCAGCATCAGTACGCCGACCACGACCAGGAAGTTGCGCATCCGCTGCGGGATCTCGCCCGACACCGCGCTGTGCATGATGTTGGCGATGAAATAGCCCGAGGAGAAGCCGACGGTGGCGATCAGCCACCAGGCGATCGCCGACCCGGCCGGCATGAAGGCGCCGCTCTCGGTCTGCCACAGGCCGCCGAGATCGAGCCCGTAGCGGGCGCCGAGCATGTGCACGGCCAGCGCCAGCAGCACGCCGGCGGCCATCGCTCCGGCCAGGATCAGGTGCCGCGGAAAATAGATCGTTTCGCTCATGCTCCGTTTGTAGGATAAGGCACGCGCCACGCGCAACAGGACCGATCCATTTCCCAGGACATCACCACAGAAGGCCATGACGCGATCCGCTACGCCTACAAGGCGTCGTTGATCGGCGCCGCGCAGCAGTTCGAGCTCACGGGGCAGGGCCTGTCGTGGCGGTTCGCCGGCCGCACCGGCCTGTGGCCGTACGCCGACATCGCCGCGATCCGGCTGTCCTACCGGCCGGTGTCGATGCAGGCGAAGCGTTTTCGTGCCGACATCACCCATCGCGATGGCCGCAGGCTGAGCATCATCTCGACTTCCTGGCAGACGGCGGCGTTGATGGCGCCGCAGAGCGAGGCCTATCGTGCTTTCATCCTCGGCCTGCATGCGCGGCTCGCCTCGAGCGGCAGCAACGCGCGGCTCACGGCCGGCCTCGGCCGCTTCACCTACGGCGCGGCGCTAGCCGCGATTGCGCTGTTCGCGGTGGCGATGACCGGGCTTCTGGTGCGTGCGCTCGTCATCGCCGAATGGTCGGGAGCGTTGTTCCTGATCGGCTTCGCCGCGCTGTTCGCCTGGTATGTCGGCGGCTTCATCACCCGCAACAGGCCGCGCAGCTACACGTTCACGGATATTCCCGGCTCGCTGCTGCCGTGATCACGCGGCGTCATCGCCGGTCATCGAATGTGAGCGCGCGACAGCGCCGCGTCATGCCAGGATGAGCCGACGTTGGGAGAAGAACGATGCAGGATCGCGCGCTGCGCAGACCGGATGACGCCGAGATCGCCGCGGTCAACGCGCGGCATTTCGCCGATACGCCGCTGCGGCCGGCCGATCTCCTGTTCGTGTTCGGGACCCGCGTCGACGAGGAGCTGCGTGCCGAGACGGCGGTGAAGCTGTGGCAGCAGGGCTACTTTCGCCACGCCATCGTCAGCGGCGGGATCACGCCGGGCGCTGATCTTTCGGAGTGTACGCTGATCAAGGCCGCCATGGTGAGGCGCGGCATTCCGGCCGAGCGCATCCTCGAAGAGCACCACGCCACGAATACCGGCGAGAACGTCGCGCTCGCACTGCCGGTGATCGACGCCGCGCTCGGCCTCGCCAATGTCGGCAGCGTGATCTGCCTCGGCAACAGCTGGACCGCGCGGCGCTACGCGATGACCCTGCA
>NZ_JAUHJF010000019.1:0-122643 GCF_032380995.1 Bradyrhizobium sp. SZCCHNR2028
CAACAAATTTGGCGTCGACCTGTCCAAGCAGCAGGGCGCGGAGACCGCGGCCTGGTATTCGCCGTCCATGTACAACATCGTCAAGCAGGACGGTAAGGACGTTCACCTCGTCATCAAGCCGGACACGGACTGTGTCGTGAACTCCGGTCTCGGTTCGATCCGCGGCGCGCGGATGGCCGAGAACCACACCTCCCAGCAACGGAACACCCAGCTGCAGCGTCTGACCGACCCGATGGTCTGGCGCTATGGCTCGATGCAGCCGACGAGCTGGGATGACGCGCTCGATCTGGTGGCGCGCGTCACGGCAGCTGTGATCAACGAACAGGGCGAAGACGGCCTCTTCGTGTCGATGTTCGACCACGGCGGATCGGCCGGAGGATACGAGAACACCTGGGGTACCGGAAAGCTCTACTTCGGCGCCATGAAGATCAAGAACGTCCGCATTCACAATCGGCCCGCCTACAATTCCGAGGTGCATGCGACGCGCGACATGGGCGTCGGCGAGCTCAACAACTGCTACGAGGACGCCGAGCTTGCGGACACGATCGTGGCGATCGGCACCAATCCGCTCGAGACCCAGACCAACTACTTCCTCAACCATTGGATACCGAACCTGCGCGGCACCACGATGGACAAGAGGAAGAAGGAATTCCCCGGCGAACCCGTCGAGGCCAGCCGGATCATCATCATCGATCCACGCCGCACCGCGACTACGGCTGCCTGCGAAGCCGAGGGCGGGAAGGATCGTGTCCTCCACCTCGCGCTTGAGCCTGGCACGGACCTCGTGCTGTTCAACGCGCTTCTGACCTACGTGGCCGACAAGGGGTGGATCGACAAGGAGTTCATCGCGGCAAGCACGTTGCTCTCGGGTCAGGCCGCCGGCCTGATCTCCCGTCCGGGCGGCACGCCGGCCGATCAACCGTTGACCGATTTCGCGTCGGCCTTGGCTGCGAACCGCACGTCGATCGAGGATGCGGCGAAGATCACCGGGCTCCGCGGAGAGGACATCGTCAAGGCAGCCCAGTGGATCGCGGAGCCGAAGGCCGGCGGCAAGCGCCGGCGGACGATGTTCGGATACGAGAAGGGCATCATCTGGGGCAACGACAACTACCGCACCAACGGCGCCATCGTGAACCTCGCGCTCGCGACCGGCAACGTCGGCCGGCCGGGCGGCGGAGTCGTGCGCCTGGGCGGCCACCAGGAAGGCTACTCGCGTCCATCCGACGCCCATGTCGGGCGGCCGGCCGCCTACGTCGACAAGCTCCTCATCGAGGGGCGCGGCGGCATCCATCACATCTGGGCCTGCGACCACTACAAGACGACGCTCAACGCGTTCAAGTTCAAGCAGGTGTACAAGCGCCGGACGGACATGGTGAAGGACGCCATGAACACCGTGCCCTGGGGCGACCGCAAGGCCATGGTCGACGCCATCATGGTCGCGATCCGGCAGGGCGGCCTGTTCTCGGTCGACGTCGACATCGTGCCGACCCAGATCGGACAAGCCTCCCACGTCTGGTTGCCTGCAGCCATCTCCGGCGAGATGAACCTGACATCCATGAACGGCGAACGACGAATGCGGCTGACCGAGCGCTACATGGATCCGCCCGGCAACGCGATGCCGGACTGCCTCATCGCCGCCCGGTTTGCGAACACGATGGAGCGCGTGCTGCGCGAGCAGGGCAATGCCTCCTACGCCGATCAGTTCAAAGGGTTCGATTGGAAGACGGAGGAAGACGCCTTCAACGACGGCTACCGCAAGCACGAGAAAGGCGGCGAGAACGTCACGTATGCGCGCCTCCGCGCGATGGGCACGAACGGCTTCCAGGAGCCATCTGTCGGCTTCGCCGACAACAAGATCCAGGGAACCAAGCGACTGTACACGGACGGAAAGTTCTCGACCAAGGACGGCAAGGCATTCTTCATGGCCGCGCCCTGGCGCGGGCTTCAGGCCGCGGGCAAGGCCGAGCAGAAGGCCAAGTACAAGTTCCTGGTCAACAACGGACGGACCAACCTCGTTTGGCAGAATGCGTTCATGGATGCCCAGAACGACTTCGTCATGGACCGGACGCCGTACCCCTTCATCGAGATGAACCCGAACGACATGAAGGAGCTCGGCCTGGGCGAAGGCGATCTGGTCGAGGTCCATAATGATGCCGGTTCGACCCAAGCGATGGTCCAGCCAACGCCATCGGCGAAGCCAAAGCAGACGTTTATGCTCTTTGGGTTCCCGACCGGCGTGCAGGGCAACGTCGTCAACGCCGGAGTGAACGAGCTCATCATTCCCAACTACAAGCAGACGTGGGCGGACATCCGCAAGATCGCTTCGGCTCCCGAGACGACGAAACGGCTATCGTTCAAGTCGCCCCACTACAAGGCGTAGAGAACCGGGACCGGGCGGCGGAAGCCGCCCGGTCCCGATTCAAGTGTGTTGATCTCGGTCATGTCGCTGCCGGTCAGCCGAGGTCAACATGGTGCCGGGCTCGGCAAAATGCCGGATGCTCGACCTGTTGGACCTTCGCACCGGGGAGCGGGCGAGGATCACCCAGGATCGCGGAAGCGAGTCTCGCGGCTGCAAGCTGGACGAACAGGCCCTGCTCTCGATGGCGCATTGCATAGAATCCGCGATCAGGGATGCAGTGGATCTCGTCGTCATCAGTCGGTTTGGCAGAGCCGAGGCCGCAGGACACGGGCTGCTCGCTTCCTGCGCGGACGTCGTCTGCGCGGGAACCCCGCTCCTGACAGCGGTGCGGGAGCCCTACGTGGAACGCTGGCGCCAGTTTCACGGCGGCTTGGGAGTTGAGCCCCCCTGTTCGGCCGAGGCCGTTCTTGCCTGGTTCGACGCGATCCATCGCACTCCACAACACCGGGAGCAGAGCGTGCACGCTGAACCCGCCGGATAGAGGTGCAATCGATGCCGCCCCGCTAAACCTGCGCCGGCTCTAGGTCTTGAAAGGCGAGAGGGCTATAATCGGCGGCCCGGAACGCCCGGCAGACCGCCATGTCGCGTACTCCATCGCTGTACGATCCGATTAACGAATACAAGCCCTTCGCGCCAGGAATCGGGGTCGTCGACGGGCCATTCGAGTACCTGACGATGGCTGGCGTGACGCTGCCACTGCCGTTTTCGACGCGCATGACCGTCGTGCAGCTTCAGAATGGTGAACTATTCCTCCATTCACCCATCGCGCTCGATCTCGAACTCGCGCGCCACCTACGATCGATCGGTTCGATCAGCCATCTCGTATCACCAAACCAATTTCACTATGCTCACATCGGGGAGTGGTCGCGAGCATTCCCCGATGCCACTACGTGGGGGTCTCCGGGCGCACGCCGACGCGCACGGGCGCGAGGAATTGACGTGCGGTTTGACGATGAGCTTACGTCGACGCCGCCGCCGGCGTGGGGAGGTGAAATCGACCAAACTGCCATCCCAGGACGCATTTTCGGAGAAATCGTCTTCTTTCACAAGGCGTCCAGAACGCTCATTCTCACCGATACGATCATCAACCTTGAGCTGGACAAGATTAGCGAGCCCTGGCGCTCGGCTGCGCGCCTCACGGGAATGTACCATCCCACTGGCCAGATCTTTTTCGGAATGCGCTTGCCACTCTTGTTGCACCGAAGAAGAGCCCGAGCCGCAATTGACAGAGTCTTGTCTTGGAACCCCGAGCGTATAGTCGTGAGTCACGGGCGGTGCTTCGAGGCGAATGGCCGTCAAGTTCTCGATCGCTTCTTCGCCTGGTATGCCTGAGAGAACCAGAGCACGCGCTATTTCGACATTTCTAGAAATATAATTGACTCTTCCTGCGCGCCGGGCGCATATTTGCCACATGAAGATCGAAGACGTCGCAGCGCGCCTGGAAGCGCTTGGAAACCGGACCAGGCTCCAGATCTATCGGGCCCTCGTGAGAGCCGGCAGGGCCGGTCTGCCGGTTGGCCGGCTCCAGGAAAAGCTCAAGATTCCTGCGTCCACGCTGTCGCATCACATCAAGACGCTGGTCTCCGTCGGCCTGATCACGCAGGTCCGCGAATCCACCACGCTCGTTTGCCACGCCAACTACGAGATCATGCGCGGGTTGGTCGACTTCATGGCGGCCGAGTGCTGCGCCGACGAAGTGGAGTGCCGGAGCAAGAAGCCGGCGGCTTGATTTCTGGTCGATCAATATTCGATAATTCTAGAAGGATAGGATACGATCATGACGGAGAAGAAGAAGGTGGCGATCGTGGGGGCAGGCCCCGTCGGTCTCGCCGCGGCTGCGCACGTTCTCGAGCGCGGAATGGAGCCGATCGTGCTCGAGGCCGGACCCGAAGCGGCACATGCCGTTCGCCAGTGGCAGCATGTCCAGCTCTTTTCGCCCTGGGAGTACAACGTGGACAAGGCCGCGCAGCGTCTGCTCGCGCCGACCGGATGGAACTCTCCGGACCCTCAATCCTACCCCACCGGCGGCGAGCTCATCGACCGCTACCTGGAGCCGTTGGCGACGAAAACCGCGCTCCGCGAGTCGATACGCACCTCGAGCCGCGTGACCGCGATCAGCCGGGTCGGATTCGACAAAGCCAAGACCAAGGGTCGCGAGGGCGCTCCTTTCGAGATCCGCTATCAGAACGGCAAGGGGCCCGAGGTGCTGCGGGCTGATGCCGTCATCGACGTGTCTGGCACCTGGTTCTCTCCCAATCCCGCGGGCGCAAACGGTCTGCCCGCCCTCGGAGAACGAGAGTACGGGGGCAAGATCGCCTACGGCATGCCGGACGTCCGCGGCGCCGAGCGAGCCAGATACGCTGGGAAGGCGGTCGCCGTCCTCGGCGCCGGCCATTCGGCCGTCGGTACGCTCATCGACCTCGCCCACCTCGCCGAAAAGGCACCGGGCACTGAGCCGGTCTGGCTCTTGCGCGGCGCCGACCCTGCGAAGGCGTTCGGCGGCGGCAGCAACGACAAGCTCGCGGCACGCGGCGAGCTAGGCGCCGCCTTCGCCGCGCTCGTCGCCTCCGGCAAGGTCCGGGTCGAAGCCGAATTCGGCGTCACGCATATCTCGGAGGCTCAAGGCCGGCTCCGGATCGCGGCCGGCGCGTGCTGCGGGGCGCGCAGCGTGGTCGCCGATGAACTGATCGTCTCGACGGGCTTCCGTTCCGACCTGTCGTTCCTGTCCGAACTGCGCCTAAAACTCGATCCGGCCATCGAGGCGCCCGTCGCTCTCGCTCCCCTCATCGATCCGAACGAGCATAGCTGCGGAACGGTACGCCCCCATGGTGCGCGCGAACTCGCACACGACGAGCCCGGTTTCTACGTGGCCGGCATGAAGTCCTACGGCCGCGCCCCTACCTTCCTCATGATGACCGGCTACGAGCAGGTCCGCTCGATCGCGGCCGACCTTGCGGGCGACAAGGCCGCCGCGGCGAGGGTCGAGCTCGTGCTGCCGGAGACCGGCGTCTGCACGCGTGGAAGCGTCGCGGCGGCCACGCTCGCGACGGCCTGCTGCGGCGGCCCTCCCAAGGAGGATGCATCGGCCTGCTGCGGCGCCGACGAGGCGGCCAAGAAGACGGGAGCTTCGGGCTGCGGGTGCTCATGAATCGAATTCCTGCGGGCCAGGCTGCAGGTCCGGTCGCGGTCGTCGTTGCACTCGGCACCACGCAAACCATTGCGTGGGCCTCGAGCTATTACCTTCCGGCCATCCTCGCTGCGCCAATCGCGCGGGATTTGGGTCTTGCACCCACCCATGTCTTCGCGGCGCTCTCGGGCGCCCTCGTGATCGCGGGACTTCTGGGGCCACGGGTGGGGCATGCCATCGACACGTTCGGAGGCCGAGGCCTGCTCGCGGCCTCGAACCTTGTTCTGTCGGGCGGCTTGTTCGTGCTCTCGATCGCAGAGGGGCCAGCACTCCTGGTCGTATCCTGGGTGCTGCTCGGGATCGGCATGGGAATGGGCCTCTACGAGGCGGCGTTCGCAACGCTCGCGCGCATCTACGGCAGCAAGGCGCGACGCTCCATCACCGGCATCACCCTGATCGCCGGGTTTGCCAGCTCCGTCGGCTGGCCCTTGTCGACGTGGCTGGATGCCCAATACGGCTGGCGAGTGGCGTGCCAGGCTTGGGTGCTGATCCATTTGGTCCTGGCGCTTCCTCTCAATCTCTACTTGCCGCATGCCGCGCCCCTACGACAGGAAGCCGGGACGGTGGATCATCCTCAACTCCCCTCGCGTGAAAGCGAAACCTTCGCGATCGTGGTGCTGGCCTACATGTTCGCCGCCGTCGGGTTCGTCAGCTCGGGGTTTTCGGCCATCCTGCCGACGATGCTGGTGTCCCTGGGTGCCTCACCGGCTGCCGCGTTGTTCGCAGGAACGTTGGTGGGGCCCGCCCAAGTTGGTGCCCGGCTTCTCGAAGCGGGTTGGCTCGGTCGCTTCCACCCGCTGCTCTCGGCGAGACTTGCTACACTGATGAATCCAATCGGCGTCATCACGCTGATCCTGGGAGGTCCTCTGTTCGCGTCTGCCTATGCGGTCCTGTACGGCGCTGGCAACGGGATCATCACCATCGCGCGCGGCACGCTGCCGCTGGCTCTGTTCGGACCCGCCGGCTTCGGGAGACGGGTCGGCATGATTTCGCTTCCGGCACGGGCAACGGGAGCCGTCGCACCGCTCGCGATGGGGCTCATGGTAGAACATGTCGGTAGCGTCGCGCTTTGGGTCAGCGCTCTCGCATCGCTGTCTGCCTTCGTCGCGCTGCTGCTCCTGCAGCCTGGGCGAACCGCATGAATGCCCACAAACTCGAGGGGAGGCGAGCATCCGCAGCTTGACCGGCCGGCCGCTGATCGCGGTGATGTGTCTCGGACAGGTGGGCAACCTGCTGCCGCACGTGACCCTTTCGGCAAATCTGGCTCAACACCTGATGCCGGCATGGGGGCTCAGTGCCGCCGAAGGCGGCTTGATGGCAAGCGGCTACGCCTTCGGCTACATGCTCGCGGTGCCCCTACTGACGACGCTGACGGACCGTATCGACGCGCGCTTGGTGCTCCTCTGCGGATCGATCGTGAGCGGACTTGCGACCATCGCCTTCGGTTTGTTTGCGCAAGGATTCTGGTCGGGCACAATCATCTGGTCGATCGCCGGACTCGGCTTTGCGGGGGCGTACATGCCGGGCCTGAAGGCGCTCACCGACCGGCTCCCGGCAGGAAACAGTTCGCGTGCGGTCACGCTGTACACATCGAGCTTCTCGTTCGGGGTGGGTATCTCTTTTCTGGTGGCGCAGGTGGCGGCGGACAAATGGGGCTGGCCTGCTGCGTTCGTGATCACCGGAATCGGACCCATTGCAATGGTGATGGCGTGCGCGCTGATGGTAGCTCGCCGACCGGCGTCCAAGACGGGGCGTCTTTTGAACTTCAAGCCGGTGTTCGCCAACCGAGAGGCCCTCGGCTACATTTTCGGCTACGGTGCCCACTGTTTCGAACTCTACGGCATCCGTACCTGGCTCGTAGGTTTCTGGACGTTCGTGGTTGCGCACCAGGACGCGCCATCATGGCTGTCGCCAGTCGTAGTGAGCTTCTTCTTTGCAATCATCTCGATGCCCGCCAGCATTTTGGGCAACGAAGCCGCGCTGAAGTTCGGGCGGCACCGTGCGATTATCGCGGTGATGATCACGTCCGCCTGCGTGGCGACCATCATCGCCTTCAACGCAACCGCCCCGGCCTGGGCGCTGGTGCTGCTGCTGCTGATCTACGGCGTAACGGTCCCTGCCGACTCTGGAGCGTTGACCGCGGGAATGAGCGCAGCGGCCGACCCCAATTATCGGGGAGCCACGTTGGCGCTGCACTCCACTGTGGGCTTCGGGTTGTCGGCCCTCGGACCCTGGGGCACGGGCGTGGCCCTCGACGCGGCGGGAGGACCCCAGAGCGCCGGCGGGTGGTGGCTTGCCTTTATGATGCTGGCTGCCGGGATTCTCATGGGCCCGCTTGCGCTGCTCCTGTCCCGGGCGGCTCGACCGAAGAGGCACGTCCCTGCGCAATAGGGCGAAGCACCTCGAGCGCCCTGGGCTTCTAACGATTTTGATCACCTCCACCAGTGTGATCAGGGAGAGTTCCTTGTGCTCCGGTCTCGTATCTACATCGCGCTCGCGCGCATTTGTCGCGAGTCGGCGCTGACGCGCGGAGACACGAACCAGATCCAAGCCACGACCTGGAGCGCGAGATTGAGAGCAAAGGCTGTCCGATAGGCGATTTCGGGATAGTGTCCCGCTTGAGGTGTCCAATACTGAAGTACAACGCCGGTCGCGTATTGCACAACGAAGGCCGCGGCAATGTGGAACAGATTCAGCGCGCCGTTGGCCCTTCCGGCGAGCTGTTTCGGGAAATACTCGGCCAGAGTCGCGAAGCTCAGCACTGTAGCCGCGCCGACGGCCGCTACAACGGCCCACTGCAAATATGACGGCAAGGGCAAGCGCAGGATCAATTCGAACTGAGTTGCAATAAAGACAGCCGCAACAAGCCCCAGGAGCACCTCCGGTCCAACACCGCGCCTTCGCAGCCGATCGGTAGCGACCCCAAGCAGAATGGCACCCAGGCTGAGCGCGGCCGCCATGGCAAACAAATGAAATACCACGCTCGCACGATCGAGGCCCTCAACGTCCTTGAGCCACTGCGCCGCCCAGAGCCGTTGGAGAGCCCAGGCCGTTCCAATGCAGGATGCCGAGAGCGGCGCAACGCGCCAGAATCGCGGATCGGCATAGACCTCTTTCAAACCGGCTGCGACCGCGCCGCCCGGAACTGCAGTCCTGTCGGGCACGATCAGATAAATCGTGAGCGCACTGGCGACAGTCAAGCAGACCAAATAGTTCACGCCAACCAATCCACTCCAGCAACAGGTCGGCCGGCAATGTCGCCGTGACCGCACCCAGCGCGCCCAGCATCACCATCAAGCCGTTCAGGAGCGGGACGCGATCCCGGGAAACCAGAGAACGAGTGGCACGGGGATTTTTGGCCGCTTCTGCCAACCGCGCAGCCATGCCCTCGGAGAGGTAAATGCCAACTCTGGGTTTCATGAGAGAGACTTGCTCTGAGAGCGACTGGAGAGTCGTTAGTCGTGCAAACAAATCACGCTGGCATCAGCGGTCTGGTGCCGCGGCCGACGAAGGTCAGGATTTCGTAGGGCGTTGCCGCCATCAGACGGGACGTCTTCAGTCCGCCATCGCGAGCTTCAACGATTTGCGAAGCAGCCCAGATCAGGACGTCGGCGTCCCAAATAGTCGCCATGCCGTGCTCCGGAACGGCTTCGACACGAATGCTGATCTCGCCGGCGCGAAAGAGCACCAATCCATGGGATGAAGTTGCCGCGTGATTAAATGGACTCGCAGTGACCACTCTGTGTATCAAGTACGTATACGAGGACATGGATCGACACGGTAATGTGCGCCGGTATTTCCAGCACAATCGAGGACCAAGATCCGTCTTCGTGCCGTGCCAGGTACCGACGAATTCGGGGGAGAGTACCAGGCCGCTCTGAATGGCAAGATCGAGCCCAGAGAGACCGAACAACCGCAGGGCACGCGCGCGAAAAATGGGTCGCAGCGATGGCTGATTGAGCAATACTACGCCTCGGCGGAATTCACGAGACTCGACACCAGCACCAAGTCAGCCCGACACGGCATTCTCGATAATTTGTGTAGCGAACCGGTCTCGGACGAGATTTCGAATTTGATCGGTTCCTTGCCCTACGCCTCGATGCCGACCAGCAAGGTGCGCGCGCTGCGCGATCGCAAAGCGGAATTTCCCGAGGCTGCCAACGGTCACATCAAGGCGCTGCGCCAAGTCGTCAAGTATGCAATCGCGGCGGAGCATCCCGGCGCCGAGCGAAATCCGGCACGGGATGTGCCGTACATGAAGACCGGATCGCAGGGCTTCCACACTTGGACGATTGCTGAAGTGCTGCAATATGCCAAGAAGCATCCAATCGGCACCAAGGCGCATCTCGCACTCGCGCTATTGCTGTTCACCGGTCAGCGGAGATCGGACGTCGTTAAATTTGGCCGACAACACATCAAGAATGGCTGGCTTACGTTTACGGGCGCATGCATTGCGGCCGAGAACGGCGCGGCCGAGAAGCAGCTGATGGCGATCTTCGGATGGCAGGCGATGAAGGAGGCCGCGCACTATACCAAGAGGGCCAACCAACAACGTCTCGCCGCGAGCGCGATACCGCTCCTGTCCCTCGATCAAACCGCGAACAATAGTCTCCCACTTTTGGGCCCGGTTGAAGAAAGTGGGAGTAAAAGGGGGAAAAAACCGAGGAAGATCAAAGCCTGATTTGAGACATGGTGCCCAGGGGCGGAATCGAACCACCGACACTGCGATTTTCAGTCGCATGCTCTACCAACTGAGCTACCTGGGCAGGTCTCTTGCGGGCAAAAAAGCCCGGCGAGCCGGCGGGTTATAGTGGGACCGGACCGCGCTGTCTACCGCCCTGAGGGCAAGTTTTCACATTCCTTGTGCGGTTGCGCGGCGGCGCGGGACGCCCGTCCCGACCGGCCGGCGCCGCAGGGGCAAGATGATGAAAACACGGCGCTATTCGACGTCGTCCTCGTCGCCTTCGGCGGCCGGGATGACATAGGAGCCGCTGAGCCAGCGATGCAGGTCGACGTCGCGGCAGCGCGGCGAGCAGAACGGGCGGACGGCCTCGGCCGCGGGCCGGTTGCAGATCGGGCAGCGGCGGACGGGCTTGGCAGATTTCGAAGCGGGGGCGCTCCGGTGGAGCGATTTGTCTGACATCGGCGGCTATTTAATGGGCTGGACACGCGGATGCACCCCCGCACGCGGATGGTCAGACGGCGACCGTGTTGAGCCAGCCGAAGCGGATCGGGAAACCCTCGCCGGCGAGCAGCGTCGTCGTCTCGTAGAGCGGCAGGCCGACGACGTTGGTGTAGGAGCCGACCATCTTGACCACGAACGAGCCGGCGATGCCCTGCACGGCGTAGCCGCCGGCCTTCCCCCGCCATTCGCCTGAGCCGATATAGGCCTGGATATCGTCCTCGCTGAGCCGCTTGAAGCGGACGCGGGTCTCGACCAGGCGCTGGCGGAACGCCTCCTTCGGCGTCACCAGGGTGATCGCGGTGTAGACGCGATGGTTGCGGCCCGACAGCAGCCGCAGGCACTGCGAGGCCTCGTCGACCAGATTGGCCTTCGGCAGAATGCGGCGGCCGACCGCGACCACGGTGTCGGCGGAGATGATGAACGACCCGCGCAGCTCGTCGTCGAGCTGGACGGATTTGAGCGCGGCATCGGCCTTGGCGCGGGCGAGACGGTTGGCGCAGGCGCGCGGCAGCTCGCCACGCTTCGGCGTCTCGTCGACGTCGGCGGGGCGCAGCGCATCGGGCTCGATGCCGGCCTGGTTGAGCAGCGCCAGACGCCGCGGCGAGCCGGATGCAAGAACGATTCTGGGACGGCCGAGCATGCTGATTTCGCTAGGGGATTCGGAAGCGGCGGGGCGTGCGCGCGGAACCTATCGGAAGGGCTGCCATTCCACAACCCGAAGGCTGCGACAAGCTGCGACGGGCCTGCTCTACGGCGCGAATTTGAGCGGGGGACGACGTTGGTATTTCGGTTCGATGACACCTGCGGTGGAACCGGGAACCTACAAGCCCGCCGGCCCGGGCTTGCCGAAACGCTTGCGAATCCGCGTGAACAGGCCGTCGCAGACTTCGCGATAGGCGGCGAGCTTCTGCTCGCGGTTGCCGTCGGCGCCGGTCGGATCGGGCGTCGGCCAGTATTCGACGTCGGCGGCGATGGTGCGGGTCAGCTCCAGCGCCTTGTGATGGGCCTCGGGAGACAGGGTGATGATGAGGTCGAAATTCAGCCCCTCCCAGTCCTCGAGCTCCTCGAAGGTCGTCGGCTTGTGCTGCGAGATGTCCTGGCCGAGCTCGGCCATCACCGACACCGCGAACGGATCGAGCTCGCCCTTCTTGACGCCGGCGGAGCGGACATAGAGCGCCTGCGGATACATCTGGCGCAGCAGGCTCTCGGCCATCGGCGAGCGCACGCTGTTCTGGCCGCAGGCGAACAGCACCGCCTGCGGCTGGCGCGCGCGCGGCGGCACCTCGGCCATGCGCCTAGGCGCCCTCGGCCGCGAAGGTGGCCGGGCCCGGCAGCAGGCGATGACGCAGCGCGGACGGCATCACTGGCCCTCGCCCTTCCAGTGCAGCACGGTGATCAGGGTGAACAGCCGGCGCGAAGTCTCGAAATCGACCCGCACCTTGCCCTTCAGCCGCTCCTGCAGGGTGCGCGAGCCCTCGTCATGGATGCCGCGGCGGCCCATGTCGATGGCCTCGATCTTGTCGGGCGTCGCGGTGCGGATCGCCTGGTAGTAGCTGTCGCAGATCATGAAATAGTCCTTCACGATCCGCCGGAACGGCGACAGCGACAGCAGATGCGTCACGACAGGCGTGCCGTCCTCCTTGCGGATGTCGAACATCAGCCGGTTGGCGGTGATGCCGAGATGCAGGGTGAACGGACCGGCGCCGTCGGCGCCCTCGGGCGCGAACAGATTCTCCTCGACGAGGTCGTAGATCGCAATCGCCCGCTCATGCTCGATGTCCGGACCGGAGCGGCCGATCGACTCCTCGTCGAGCGTCACCGCCACGATGCGATTGGTCCGGTCGTCGCCTGGCGGGTGCTGGGTCATGGCAGGTTGAGGCGTATTCCCACGGAGCGTGAATGGGCGTCGAGACCCTCGGCCTTGCCCAGAGTCATCGCCGCTGGCCCCAGCGCGCGCAACTGCTCGGGGCCGCATTTCAACAGCGACGTGCGCTTCATGAAGTCGAGCACGCCGAGGCCCGAAGAGAACCGCGCCGAGCGCGCGGTCGGCAGCACATGATTGGAGCCGCCGACATAGTCGCCGATCGCCTCCGGCGTGTGCGCGCCGAGGAAGATGGCGCCGGCATTGCGGACTTTGGCGGCGAACGCGTCTGGATCGGCCGTCATGATCTCCAGATGCTCGGCGGCGATGGCATCCGCCAGCGGCACGGCCTGGTCGAGATCGTCGACCTCGATGATGGCGCCGAAATCGGCCCAGGACGCGCCGGCGATCGCGGCGCGAGGCAGGGTCTTGAGCTGGCCCTCGACGGCGCGGGCGACGTCGTCGGCGAGGCGGCGGCTGTCAGTGATCAGGATCGACTGCGCGCTGGCGTCGTGCTCGGCCTGCGCGAGCAGATCGGCCGCGATCCAGTCGGCATTGCCGCTGTCGTCGGCGATGACAAGCACCTCGGACGGGCCCGCGATCATGTCGATGCCGACTTTGCCGAACACCAGCCGCTTGGCGGCGGCGACATAGGCATTGCCGGGCCCGACGATCTTGGCGACGGGGGCGATCGTCGCCGTGCCATGCGCCAGCGCCGCCACCGCCTGGGCGCCGCCGACGCGGTAGATCTCGGAGACGCCGCCGAGATGGGCGGCGGCCAGCACCAGCGGATTGAGCCTGCCGTCCGGCGCCGGCACCACCATCACGAGCCGCGCGACGCCGGCGACCTTGGCGGGAATGGCATTCATCAGCACCGAGGACGGATAGGCCGCGGTGCCGCCGGGGACATAGAGCCCGGCGGATTCGATCGCACTCCAGCGCCAGCCGAGTTCGACGCCGGCTTCGTCGGTGAAGCGCTGGTCCTGCGGCAGCTGCTTGAGATGAAAGGCCTCGATGCGGTCGCGGGCGAATTTCAGCGCATCCAAGGTCGCGGCGTCACAGGCCTTGAAGGCGGCCTCGATCTCGGCGGCCGTCACGCGCAACGAGGAGGCGTCGAGCTCCAGCCGGTCGAACTTGCGCGTTGCCTCGAGCAGCGCCGCATCGCCGCGTTTGGCGACATCATCGACGATCGCGCGCGCGGCGGCTTCGACGTCGGCGGAGGTCTCGCGCTTGGCGGCGAGAAACTGCCGAAACTGAGTGTCGAAATCGGTGCTGGCGCGGGACAGGCGAATGGGCATCTCTGGCACTTTCCGAAGGGGTGGCTGCCCCCGACCCCCTGCTCAATGGCGCGGCAGCGCGGGGCCGTCAACCCTTTGAACAGGCGCCTACCGGGTCAGCGGCGGACCGCCATCGATATCGCTGGTGCCGAGATCGTCCTCGCCAAGATCGGTCAGCTCGCATTCCAGACATTCGACATCGAGCCGCAATGCGCCGCCATGGGAGAACAGCAGCAGCGCGCTGCCGGCGGGCGGCTCGGCGCCGGCATGGAATTCGATGCCGATCAGCTCCAGCACAGTATCGGGCGCATCGACCTCGATCCGCCGCGACTTGCAGGCCAGCACCCGGTCGAACCGCAACGCCGCGAGCAGCCGGCGCGGCTCGCTCTCGCCATGCAGCGCCTGATCCCAGTCGAGCCGGTTCATGCCGATCACCAGCCGCTTCTCGGCCTGGCGCCAGATGATGTCGGCTGCCTGCACCCGCGCGTCCTGCACATGGGCGGAGATGACGGCGAGATCGTCGGCATCGAGCGCGATCAGTTTGAGCCGGTCGGTCACGGTCTCATCCTCTTGGCAGCGCCTTCACTCGCGGATGCGCTCGATCGTGGCGCCGCAGGCCTTCAGCTTGTCCTCCAGCCGCTCGAAGCCGCGATCGAGATGGTAGACGCGATTGATCATGGTTTCGCCTTCCGCGGCAAGCCCGGCAATCACCAGCGACACCGAGGCGCGCAGATCGGTCGCCATCACAGGCGCGCCACGCAAGCTCGAGGTGCCCTCGATCCGAGCGGTCTCGCCATCGAGACTGATACGCGCGCCGAACCGCGCGAGTTCCTGCACATGCATGAAACGGTTCTCGAAGATGGTCTCGGTGATCGCCGAGGCGCCCTGCGCGCAGACCATCAGCGCCATCAGCTGGGCCTGCAGGTCGGTCGGAAAGCCGGGGAACGGCGCGGTCGTCACCTGCACCGGGCGGATGCCGTGGCCGTTTCTGACGACGCGGATGCCCTCGGCGTCGCTCGTGATCTCGGCGCCCGCCTCGATCAGCACGTCGAGCGCGGACTGCAACAGCTCCGGCCGCGCGCCGGCGAGCCGGACATCGCCGCCGGTCATCGCCGCAGCGATCGCATAGGTGCCGGCCTCGATGCGGTCGGGCAGCACGGTGTGACGCGCGCCGTGCAGAGACGCCACGCCCTCGATCTCGATGCGTGGCGTGCCGGCGCCGGTGATGTGCGCGCCCATCTTGTTGAGGCAGTCGGCGAGATCGGTGATCTCCGGCTCGCAGGCGGCGTTGGTGATGACGGTCGTGCCCTTCGCGAGGCTCGCGGCCATGACCGCGACATGGGTGCCGCCGACGGTGACCTTGGGGAAATCGATTGTGCCGCCGCGCAGGCCGCCCGGCGCTTTGGCGACGACATAGCCGGCATCGATCTCGATATTGGCGCCGAGCTTTTCCAGCGCCATGATCAGGAGATCGACCGGCCGGGTGCCGATGGCGCAGCCGCCCGGCAACGACACCCGCGCCTCGTGCATGCGCGCCAGCAGCGGCGCGATCACCCAGAAGCTGGCGCGCATCCGCGACACCAGCTCATACGGCGCCGTGGTGTCGATGATGTTGGCCGCCGAGATCTGCAGCGTCTGGCCCTGGTACTGGCCATCGCCGGGACGCTTGCCGACCGACATGATGTCCACGCCGTGATTGCCGAGAATGCGCTGAAGCTGCGCGACGTCGGCAAGGCGCGGGACGTTGTCCAGGATCAGCGTCTCCGGCGTCAAAAGACCCGCGATCATCAGCGGCAGGGCGGCGTTCTTCGCGCCCGAAATCGGGATGGTGCCGCGAAGCGGGTTGCCGCCGACGATGCGAATGCGATCCATGCTGGTCCTGTGGGGCTGGCCGGGAAATTGGGCTAAGGTCGGCGCAACAGGACCGACATTACGGCGATTTGATGGGTTCGCAACGGCAGGTCGCATCGCCGGGGAATTCATCCCCTGACGGTGCGGCCCGCCGCGGCGGGAACGCGCGAATCAGACCGATGGTACGAGCGCATCGGCCAGAAACCCGTGCAGCGCGGCGACGACCTGGGCGCCCTCGCCGATCGCGCCGCCGACGCGCTTGACCGAGCCGGAGCGGACGTCGCCGACCGCATAGACGCCGGGCACCGAGGTCTCCAGCGGCGACACCATCCGCCCGGCATTCTGCTCCGACTGCGCGCCGGTGACGACGAAGCCGGCACGGTCGAGCGTGATGCCGCAGCCGTCGAGCCAGCCGGTGGCGGGATCGGCGCCGACGAACAGAAACAGATTGCTGATGTCGGCGGGCGTCTCTTCGCCGGACAGCCGGCTCTTCAAGGTGATGCGTTCGAGCCCGGTGTCGGCCCCGCCATCGAGCGCGACGACCTCGGTGTTGAACAACAGCTCGATGTTCGGCGTCGCCTCGATGCGCTCGATGAGATAGCGCGACATCGACGCGGCAAGCCCGCCGCCGCGGATGATCATCCGCACCTTCTTGACGTGGCCCGACAGAAACACCGCGGCCTGCCCCGCGGAATTGCCGCCGCCGACCAGCGCAACCTCCTGCCCCGCGCACAGCCGCGCCTCGATCGGCGAGGCCCAGTACCACACGCCGCGGCCCTCAAACTCCTTGAGCCGGTCGAGATCAGGCCGGCGATAGCGCGCACCGCTGGCAACCACCACCGAGCGCGCCCGCACCTCGTCGCCGCCCTCGAGCGCCAGCACGAAGGCGCCGGCCTTGCGCTCGCAGTCGAGCGCATTGACCGCCACCGGGATCATGATCTCGGCGCCGAACTTCTGCGCCTGGTTGAAGGCGCGCGCGGTCAGCGCGAGACCGGTGATGCCGGTCGGGAAGCCGAAATAGTTCTCGATGCGGGCGCTGGCGCCGGCTTGGCCGCCGAACGCACGCGAGTCCAACACCGCCACCGACAGACCTTCGGAGGCGCCATACACCGCGGTGGCCAGGCCCGCCGGCCCGCAGCCGACGACCGCGACATCGTAGATCTTCTCGCCGCGCGGACCGCCGATCATCCCCACGGCACGCGCCAGCTCGGTCTCGCTGGGATTGCGCAGCACGCTGCCGTCGGACACCACCACCAGCGGCAGCTCGGCGGGCGTCGGTGAATAGCGCGCGATCAGATCGGCCGCGTCGTGATCATCAGCGGGATCGAGCAGATGGTGCGGAAAGCCGTTGCGGGTAAGAAAGCTCTGCAGCCGCGCGATCGCAGCCGATTGCGGCGGGCCGATCATGACCGGGCCGCCGGCGCCGCCCTGGATCAGGTTGACCCGGCGCAGGATCAGCGCCCGCATGATGCGCTCGCCGAGCTCGGCCTCGGCGATCAGCAGCGCGCGCAGCCGTTCGGGACGAATCAGGATGACCTCGACGTCGCCCTCGGCATGGCCGTCGACCAGCGCGACGCGGCCGGAGAGCTGGGCGATCTCGGCCAAAAACTGCCCTGGCCCCTGGTCGATCACCGGCGTGACGTGACCGAGGCCGTCACGCTGGGTGATCGCGACATGGCCTTTGAGAATCACGAACATGCCGGGGCCGGGCTTGCCGGTCTCGAACAGCAGCTCGCCGTCGCGATAGGTCTGGATCTCGCCGAAGCCGCGCAGACGCGCGATCTCCTGGGGCGTCAGCTCTGGAAAGGTCTGCTCAAAGCGGGGCAGCGTCTTCGCCAGCTCCGCCCGCTGTGCCCCTGCCTCCACCGTCATCCCTTCATCCGCTGCCATCACGCCCACCCCGCTTGCAATCTGCTCAACGCTTCGAATCGTCCGGACCGCCGGCAGCGGCCTCGTCCGAGCCGCCCTCCTCGGCCGTCACCGCCTGGCTGCGCTCGCGGCTCTGCGCCTTGCGCCGCTTCAGGTTCTCGCGCAGCGCCTGCTTCAGCCGCTCCTCGCGCGCGCCCTTCGGCGCCGCCTTCCCGGTCTTATCCGTCATCCCCTTCCCCCGGTCACCCGATACCAGAGGCACAATTGGGGCCCCAGATGCGAAAGCCAAGAGGCGTTGGCGACGCAGACGCTAGGTTCCGCCCGACCGCCGTCGCCTGCCCGGATGGGGAGTTGCCGGCGCGACCCGGGCATTGGGGACGCCAAGGGCGGCCAACCGCGAGAATCCACCGTGAACGGGTGATTTCGGTCCGATTTCGGAGGTCTTTCGCTCCCTTTCGATGCATCACGCTGACGTCTTTCCCCGAAAACCGGACGAGCCGCGCTTGCGCAGGCGGGGACCTTGTGGCAAGAACCGCCCGCGTTCGGTCGCGGCCTTCGGGCCGGTCCCCGCTAGTCCCTTTGCTGCCGTAGCTCAGTGGTAGAGCACTCCCTTGGTAAGGGAGAGGTCGACAGTTCAATCCTGTCCGGCAGCACCAGGGCATTCTTCCCCGACATGATCTTCGGCGACGCCTCGGGACCGCAGGCCACGCACAGATGCGCGTCATCGGCCTCGCGGCGCAATTTGCGTCCGAGCTCTGCTGCAGCACCGCCCTCTCCGGAAAATCGAGGGCGCAGGGAAGGCCGGGCGCTGGCCGATCGGGATAGGGGGGGAGTCTCGCGACTCCACCCCTCCCACACCACCGTACATACGGATCACGTATACGGCGGTTCGGCGGATTAAGCGGCTTTGCGGGCTGCGAGGAAAGGCAGGCCGAGTGAGGCGAACAAGGACCTTGGCAGAGCGTTGGCCAGTGCGGCGCTGTTGGCGAGCCGCCAGGGACCACGTGGGTTGCCGGCGGTTTTAAGCGCCGTCTCCCGGTCGACGCCGCGGCGTCGCAGCTCGTCGAAGCGAGTAGGACCGCACTTCCATTGGGTCCAGACGACGGCGCGCAACCGCCGCCTGATCCACTCATCGAGCTTGCGCAACACCGACGGCGTCTCGCAGAACCCGAAGTAGCCGCGCCATCCCTTCAGATACAGCGCCAGCTTCTCGATGATCTGCTCCAGGCTTCGGCCAGACTGTCGCCCCGTCAGCTCCCGAACTCTCGCCTTGCAACGGGCAATGGCCTCAGGCGCGATGCGCCGGCGCGGCTTCTTCCCCTGCGTAAAGCTGAAGCCCAGGAACTTGCGGTGGCTCGGTCTGGCGACCGCGCTCTTGGCCCTGTTCACCTTGAGCTCGAGGCGCCGTTCCAGGAATCTCTCGATGCTCGCCATCACCCGCTCGCCCGCCTTCCGACTGCGCACATAGATGTTGCAGTCGTCGGCATAGCGCACGAAGCGATGACCTCGCCTCTCCAGCTCCTTGTCCAGCACGTCCAGCATCAGGTTCGACAGCAGCGGCGAGAGCGGCCCGCCTTGCGGCGTTCCTTCCTCCGTCGGGCTGACCAGCCCTCCCTCCAGCACGCCCGCAGTCAGGAAGCCGCGGATCAGCTTCAGGAGTCGCTTGTCGGCAACCCGCTTGGCGACCAGCCCCATCAGGATGTCGTGATTGACCCGGTCGAAGAACTTCTCCAGATCGATATCCACCACGACCGCGTGCCGGGACGCAATGTAGGTCTGCGCCTTCGCCACCGCCTGATGCGCCGAGCGGCCCGGCCGGAAGCCGAAGCTCGTCTCGGAGAACGTCCGATCCCATTCGCTTTGCAGCACCTGCAGAACCGCCTGCTGGATGAAGCGGTCGAGCACCGTCGGGATGCCGAGCAGCCTGACGCCGCCCGATGCCTTCGGAATCTCGACACGCCGCACCGGCTGCGGCTTGTAGGTGCCGTCGAGCAGTTGGGCGCGGATCGCGAGCCAGTTCACCTTCAGGTAGGCCGGCAGATCATCCACGGTCATCCCGTCGACCCCCGCCGCGCCCTTGTTGCGCTTCACTCGGTCCAATGCCTTCTTCAGGTTCTCACGTGCGACGATCCTTTCCATCGACGGTCCCGCGACCGCCGTCTGATCGAGACAGGCTTTCGCCGCGCGAGCTTCGGCCGCCCCGGCGCCGGCCCGCGGGGCTTCACCCCTCGGTCCGGGGCGAGGGTTCAGATTGCTCTGAGCTTCCTGCCGCATTGGGTCGTGCGAGATCACCGCTCCACCAGAACTTCCATCGTTCGGGCCTTCGGCGGTACGCTGCCGCCTACTATGCCCTCTGCTGACTTCTGCGTCGCGTTCAGATCGCCTTGCAACGACCTCAGTCCCGTTGCCGGGACACGACGCAGATCTCCCGAGGTAAGACCGACCGCCTTCACCGCATGCCCGTCGGATCTACCACCCCGCCCCTTGATGACCGTGGACTTCGCGATTGGTGGCTCGCTCGTCCGGCCGGGTAGGCCTCACATCCGATGTTTGTTCATCGGGCCGCGGCTTTGCTCCACGCTGTCTTCAGACCCCACCTCGCGATGACGCCCTTGCGCTTCGCTAATCCTTCGCCGCCATCAGGCTGGATAGAGGACTTCCACCTCCAAGCTGTCGTTCATACTCGGCACACCACCCAATGGCCCCCGTGCGAACAAAATGCAGGCGGCAGGTACCACAGGTCTGGCCGAACACACCCGGCCCTCCCTGCGCGATGGGCTTACGATTTATACGCGCTCTCCCTGGGGACCGGGCTTTGTTGCCCCCATCACCCGCGATGCACTGACGCACATCAGCGAGCTTGACCTCAGCATCGGGAGGCCAGGACCACGCGACTTCACCGTCCGTATCGAAGTTGTTCGTCCGCTCGCGAATGCGCGCTGCAACTCCGACCCGGCCACCGCATCCCACACCCAACGCTCGTGACGACTCGCGAACGCCCCTCTTTCGATGAGCACGGGACGGCCGGAAATGTGCAGGTGATTTACCCGACGACACAAGGGGAATTGTTGCGGCAAACTAGCACGACGGGCAGTTTGGGCATGGCCGGCATGCGGGAGCTTTGTTGTTTGGTGCAGCGTCACCGTAATCCCGCTCGCCCGAGCTTGAGGTGGCCATGCTCCCGTAAACTCGACGCACATCAGCATGCCTCTCAAGCTGATCTGACCTTAAGGTCGCTATCGCGGTCGACGCCAACCTCAGGAGCTTGACAAGAGCTAGGCGCTGGCGGCGTCGGCGTTTCGCCTCCAGTTTCGAGCGAATCGTGCGCAGACGTTTCGGCTTCATCGGGAGCTGAATTATCAGTAGATGCCTCACCCTTGCTCGACGATGAGTTGGTTGCTCGAAAACGACGCAGCTCTTCTTCATCGGCGGCGGCAAGCATTCGTTCTCTTTCCTCTATTTCTTTGCGAGCATCAGCCAAGTCCTTCTTGGCAAGATCACCTCCGCCAATTATGCCGCCCAAAATGCCGAGCATAAGAAAACCGACGCCGATGGAGTTCACCGCATTGTCCGAGAGAGCAAATAGGTACTTTGAACCAAATGCTATTCCGGCGCCGATAATCCCGATCATCGGGGTCGTAATCATTATTGCGAAGGCGACATTACCAAAAGCAATATCGAAAGATCTTTTAAAGCCGACCCCTTTACTGAGATATGCTTCATTGATTTGCGCGTCGACGTGACGCTGTAACGGAAGAAAGTTCGCCTTTGCTTCCCGAGCTAGTTTCAGAAGTTCGAGATCACGCTTCAGGCGATCAACGGATCGCGGCATTAGCTTATAGGCCAACCCCACCACGGCTGAGGCGACGCCGGTCAAGACAGAGAAAGTTTGAAGGTCAAAGTTCATAATCCCCTCCTTTGCCCACAGGAATCCTGCGAGCATCTATCGGCCCACCGGGGGACGATGGACGGAATCAGCATGAATTGATCATCACTTGTTTCGTCCGATGGACATAGCCGAACAAAAAAATTTGGAAAACTTTTGAGACGATAGCGAGAGTTGTGGCGGCCGAAATTTCCCCCGGTGGGCTACCCTGTTCGCTTTAACTTTGGACGGGCCTACGTGAGCCCCAGCCGATTGGATCCGCTCTGCATAGGCATCATGTAGGCCGCCGCTCGTGCGGGAGGCGATCGCCAATCTGCAACAGCCCCGAGCGAGCGCTCATATGGGTACGCTCCAGCGAGCAGACCCACAAAAGCAAAAGAACCTCGGCGCGGCGCTGCCTAGGGCGGCGTCATTCATGACACGCCTCCTTGTCACAGCTCAGCCCGGTGGCGTTCGCACGCCGAAGCTCGTGCTCGGCTTCGTGGCCGAGCCAGAGAGGGAGATGACGCGGCTCGTCACCGAGACGCGCGTCTACTGTCCCGGCCGCACATCCTTCTTCATGCTCCCGCCGTACTGGCTCGTGATCCGGCCGGTGAGCGGCCTCATCCGCCGGCGTATGCTCGGCGCCATCAGGCGGATGACGGAAAGACGGAGGATGGATCGGGGCACAGCCGGGATTTGAGCCGACTTGTTGACTCCTATATTCCATCATGGAGCTTACCGACCGCAGGGAGCGAGAGATGGTGAGTCCGGAGCTGGCGGCACGATGGACGGCGGTCAGAGCCTCGCTCGGGCGGGCACAGACAGCGCTGCCAGCGCCTCCGCTCCGGCACGTGCAGGCCTGCGCCAAGCTGTACGAGGACTTCGCCGAATATCTCGAGCACAATGAGCTCGCGCTTGCGCTCGACGCACTCATGGAGCTCGGCCGCCTCACCACGCCGCCCGGCGGATTCTGGCGCGACCTGGAGCGCGCCGCCGAAATCATGAACCTCGACGATCGGATTCTGGCCTTGCGAGAGGCGTTCCGTGCGGCACCGATTTCGCAGGACGACGCGTCGTCCGGCGGTCCATAGCTCGATCACACCCGGGGAATCGCGACCCTGCACGTCGCTTGCGGGCTTCGCGGCCGCACAGCGGAGGGACATCGGGGCACGAGCCCCGATGCTGACATGCGCGGATTGTCTTCTGCAATGGCCCGCGGGCCCAATGGGCGGCGGGCTGATCGCGGAAGCCCGGCCGGCTAGCCAATCGACGCCTGTGCAGGTGATCGATCGGCCTCGACGGAGCCGCCGCAGCCTCTGATGGGTTACGCCGCCCGCACCGAATCGAGGAAGCGGCTGACCTCGTCGCGGAGGCGGCTGCTCTGGCCGGACAGCGACTTCGCGGCGGACAACACCTGCGACGAGGCCGAGCCGGTGTCGTCGGCGCCCTGCCGGACGCTGGCGATGTTGGCCGACACCTGCTGGGTGCCGTGAGCGGCCTGCTGGACGTTGCGCGAGATTTCGCGCGTCGCCGAGCTCTGCTCCTCGACGGCGGAGGCGATGGCGGAGGCGATCTCCGACATCCGGGCGATGGTTTCGCCGATCTCCTTGATCGAGCCGACCGACTCCTGGGTCGCCGCCTGGATGCCGCCGATCTGCTGGCCGATCTCGCCGGTCGCCTTGGCGGTCTGCTCGGCCAGCGCCTTCACCTCCGAGGCGACCACCGCGAAGCCGCGTCCGGCCTCGCCGGCGCGGGCGGCCTCGATGGTGGCGTTGAGCGCGAGCAGGTTGGTCTGGCCTGCGATCGCGTTGATCAGCTCGACGACGTCGCCGATCCGCGCCGCCGCCTTGGCGAGCTCCGCGACGTTGTCGTTGGTCTTGCGCGCCTGCGCCAGCGCCTCGTTGGCGATGCGCGCGGAGTCCTGCACCTGGCGGCTGATCTCGGTGACCGACGAGCTCATCTCCTCGGCGGCCGCGGCGACCGAATGCACGTTGGTCGAGGCTTCCTCGGAGGCCGATGCGACCACGGTGGCGAGCTCCAGCGAGCGACCCGCCGTCGTCGTCAGCGATGAGGCCGAGCGTTCCAGATCGGCCGACGCCGACGACACGACGCCGACGACCTCGCCGATCGCCATCTCGAACTCGCGGGTGAAGCGCTCGACGCGCTGGCCGCGCTCGATCTTGGCCTGCGCGTCGGCTGCGGCCGCCTGCTCGGCGCGCTTCTTCTCCAGCAGCGCCTCCTTGAACGTCTGCAGCGAGCCGGCCATCGCGGCGATCTCGTCGTCGCGATTGATCGTCGGAATCGTCACGTCGTCATTGCCGGCCGCCATCTGGCCGATCAGGCCGGTCAGGTTCACGATCGGGTTGATCACGCGGCGGCGCAGCAGCATGGTGACGAACACGAGAATGCCGGCGAGGGCAACGACCACCGCCGTCGCCAGCGCGAGCATCAGATAGGCTGCATCGCGCGCCGCGACGGCGCGGTCGCGCGCCTCGGCGATCGCGGCGTCGCGCACGACGAAGAACTTCTGCACGGCCGGGACGACCGCATCGGCCAGGGTGTCAGCGGTGAGTGCGTAGTTGAGGTCGCCGAGCCCGGCGGCGATGTCCTTGTCGACGATCGGAACGGCGCGTCCGAAATAGGCCTCCCGGGCGTCCTTGAAGGCCGTGAGCAGGCGCTCCGGATTGCCGAGCTGGTCGATGCCGGCCTCCAGGCGCTCGCGGTCGACCTCGGTGCGGCCCTGGGCGCGATCCATCGCCGCCTTCTCGGCCGGAGCCACGGCGCGGCGGGCGCTGAGCGCCGGCGACAGCGCGGCGGCACGACCGCCGGCGGTCACGCGCAGGTCTTGCGCCGTGCGGGCGACGTCGAGCAGCGTCGTCAGCGACGCGTCGGCATTGGCGATGCGGTTCTGCAGACGGTTCAGAATCGGCTCGATCGCAAGAGCCACCTGGGTGACCCCGGGGAGAAAGCTCTTGATCGCAGCCGGGTCGCGCGCGCTCAGCGGCGCGGTCAGCGTGGGGTCCACCTTGGCAAGGACCTCGGACAGCTTGGACGACGCCTGGTCCAGGCTGCGGGTGATCGCCTCGCTGTCGGACACGCTCGTCAACTGTGCGCGCGCTTTCGCGAAGGACGCCTCGGACGACTGCCTGATCTTGCGCACGCCTTCGAGCTGCGCGGGGGTTGCGGGACCTTCCTGGAAGATCGGCGTGATGTAGGGCGCGCGGTGACCCACGACATCCTGCGCGAACAGCAGCACCGCGCCGAACGCCTCGACGGTCTTGATCGCTTCGGCCTTGTCGCTGACCGCCTTCACCTGCTCGATCACGACTTGTGCAGCAGGGAGGACGGCCAAAGCCGTCACGGAAAGCATCGAAATTGCAAAAAGTCGGCCGATTTTCATCACTACCCCCGGATTACGCGGGCCCACGCTAGGTTCCTTATGATTAAGGTTGTGCTTAAATCGAATCCCGTATTTCAACGGGGGCTGGCCCCAGCGCATGTGCACCAGGCCATCTGAGCGGGGCTGCTGTTCGAGCCGCGAGCGGACCGAGCGCCCGGCCCGCCCCGCCTACAAATCAAAATTCGTCGGCAGCATCACGACGTCGCGGATGGTCATGCCGCGCGGACGGGTCAGCATGAACATGATCACCTCGGCGACCTCTGAGGGCTCCAGCAGGCTGCCGGACTCGCGCGCCTCCTTCAGCTTCTCGGCCGGCCAGTCCGCGATCAGGGCGGTCACCACCGGGCCCGGCGAGATCGCGCCGACGCGGATGCCGTGCTTGAACACCTGGCGGCGCACCGTCTGCACGAAGCAGTCGATCGCCCATTTCGACGACGCATAGACCGGCTCCCACGGCGTCGGGTAATGCGCCGCGAGCGAGCTGGTGACGATGATGTCGCCGGACCCGCGCGCGATCATGTGCGGGAGAACGTCGCGCACATTCTTCATCACGACGTTGACGTTGAGGTTCAGCATGCGGTCGATCGCGTCGGTCCTGGCGTCGACGAGATCGCCGCCGAGATAGCTGCCGGCATTGGCGTGGAGGATGTCGAGCCGGCCGGCCGCATCGAGGACGCGCGGCAGCAGGGTGGCGCAATCCGTGGGATCGAGCAGGTCGATGACCACGGGGATCACGGCGTCGCCGTGCCGCGCGCGCAGGCTCGCCAGCGCCGCGGCGTCGCGATCGATCATGACGACGCGCGCGCCGGCCGCCAGCATCGCCGCGCTGCTGGCCAGCCCGATGCCCGATGCCGCGCCGGTGACCGCCGCCACCTTGCCTTCCAGTTCCCTGCTCATCATCTTCTCCCTTGTCCGGCCAGACTACAGCAAATCGCGCAGCGCTGCCGTACCGCGTTTGGACCCATCGCAATTCCTGCGCGTTGCATCCCGGACGCATCACCCGTGAAGAGCCCGATGGAGACGATCGAAGCCTATCTCACCCGCAAGCATCAGGAGCTGCAGCTCCTGAACGGCTGCCTGCGGAGACCGCATGCGCTGCCGGCGCCGCGCGCCGTGATGGAGGTCATCCGGCGCAAGTTTCAGCTCACGGCCGCGCTGAAGGCGGAGCACGCGCTGGGCGACTGGACCGCGACGGAGACGGCCTGGGCGGATGCCGCCGATCATCGCGCCGGCCCGTTCGCCTTCAGCTACGACTATCAGCGCGCCGATCTCGACGTGCGTGGGCCGTCATTCTATGCGGTGGGCGAGAGCCGTCAGGACACCATCTACACCATCTCCGGCATGGCCGCGATCGCGGCGCTGCTGCTGGCGACGCGGCCCGTTCTCGGTACGGCGGACCTGCTGATGCTGCCGGGCTCCTATGGCGAGACGCAGGAGCTGGTCGCGGCGCATGCGCGGCATCTGCGCCCGGTGACGCTGACCCGCGACCTTGCCGCCGCGCTGGCGCAGCCCTCGCCGGCGCCGCGGCTGCTGCTGATCGATTCCAGCGCGACCGCGCCGCGCTTCGAAGCCGTGCTGAGTTGCGACCGCCCGGCGATCGATCTCCTGATCTTCGACACCACCTGCTTTGCCAATGGCTCCGGCCGCGTTCGCCGCGTGCTGGCCTGGGCGCGGCGCTGGGACGTGCAGGTCGTGATGGTGCGCAGCCACACCAAGCTCGACTCGCTCGGCGCCGAGTACGGCCGGCTTGGCTCGGTCGCTTTCAGCGATTGGACCAATGCCGGCTCTGCAAGCCGCGTTGCGCTTCAGACGCTGCCGGACGAGACGCGCAACGCCGTCAGGCTGCTCGGCGGCGCCGCGCTGCCGGCGCATTTCCCGCCTTATATCGGGATGCCCGCCTATCGCGAGCTGACCGCGCGCCGCGTCGCCGCCATCCTGCGCAACAGCCGGCGCGCGCGGCGCCAATTCGCAACGACGCTTCCCGAACTGACCGCGGAGCTCGACTTCGCGCACGGCCTCTACGTCACGCTGGCGGGCCGCGCGCCTCTGGACGAGGCCCCACCGCGCGGCAAGCCGCAACCGCCATGAGCGATGATCTCCGGCGCGCCGGGCTGCCGATCCGCCACGCCGGCAGCTTCGGCTTCGATTTCGCTGCGACGGAATGGTTTCACGACGCCACCACGGATCGCTACAGCGTGCGCGTCGCCGTGCCCGACCTGCCGACCGCGATCTGGGACGAACTGACGGACGCCATCGCCGCGTGGTGGTTCGCGCATCAGGGGCGATCCGCGGCGGCGTGACCGCTGCGCCATGGCACGCGCCTTGCCGCCTCAACGGCAAACCTATCATGCCGCAAGGGGGGTCCAATGAGCAGCTCGGATTTCGATGTCACACGCCGCCACGTCGTGCTCGGCGGTCTCGGCGCCACCGCACTCAGTGCGCTGGCATCGCTTTGGCGCAGGGATTCGGGGCAACGCCTCGCGCCGCTCGCAAGTGACCGGACCCGCTTCGGGAGGAGGGACCAACGGTCCGTCAACTCACAGCCACCCGCGCCGCCTGAACTGCCAATACAGCACGCTGCAGACAGTGGCGATGAAGCCGAGCACCGCGTAGTAGCCGTATTGCCATTTCAGCTCCGGCATGTGCTCGAAGTTCATGCCGTAGACGCCGGCGACCGCGGTCGGCACCGCAAGGATCGCGGCCCAGGCCGTGAGCCGACGGGCGATGTCGGTCTGCTGCGCCTGGCCGGCCATCATGCTGGCCTCGAACACGAAGGCGAGGATCTCGCGCAGGGAATCCGCATCCTCCTCGGCGCGCTTGGCGTGGTCGAGGACGTCGCGAAACAGCGGCGCCATCTCGGCATCGATCGCGACGTTGTCGACGTGCTCGAGCCGCTTGCAGACGTCGACCACCGGGCCGACGGCGCGGCGCAGCCGCAGCAGGTCGCGCCGCAGGCGATACAGAAGGTCGACCTCGTGACGCGCGAGCGGCCGCTGCAGCACGACCTCCTCCAGCGTCTCGACCTCCGCCATGATGCTCTCGGTCACCGGGCGGTAGTTGTCGACGATGAAATCGAGGATCGCATAGAGGATGTAGTCCTCGCCCTTGGCGAGCGAGCCCGGACAGCTCTCGCAGCGCTCGCGCACCGCGCCATAGGAGGTCGAGGCGCCGTGGCGCACCGAGACGACGAAGCCGGGGCCGACGAAGACGTGGGTCTCGCCGAACACGATGTGCTCCTTGACGAGCTGCGCGGTGCGGGCGACCACGAACAGCGCATCGCCGTAGCGTTCGACCTTGGGCTGCTGATGCGCCTTCGACGCATCCTCGATCGCGAGCTCGTGCAGTCCGAACTGCTCGGCCACGCGCTGCAGCAGCGCAGCATCAGGCTCATGCAGCCCGATCCACACCACATGGCCCGGCCGCCTGCTCCAGGCGCCGGCCTCCTCGATGGCGATGTCGGCGACGCGGCGGCCATCGGCATAGACGCTGGCCGCGACCACGCCGGGCTCGCGCGACGCGCCGCGCTTGGGCACGGCCGGCGCATCGGCTGGTGTCTGCATCGTGACGGGACGCATGGCTGAATCTCCGCTTTCCGGGCCGACTTTCGACGCGAGGACTCGCCGGGTCAAGCGTCGCATCAGGTCACGCCGGTCGGGCCGTCGAGCAACTGCCTGACGCGGCGGACCAGATCGGTGCGGCGGTACGGCTTGTTGATGATCTCGAACTCGCCGATGTTGGCATCGGCGCGCTCGACCGCAGCATCGGAATAGCCGGTGGTGAGCAGCACCTTCAATTTCGGCTGGCTCTTGCGCGCCTCACGCGCCAGCACGGTGCCGTTCATGCCGCCGGGCATCACGAGATCGGTGAACAGGAGATCGAAGCGGACCTCCGAATCCAGCAGCTCGAGCGCGGCATGCGCATTGGCGGCGACCTCGATGCGATAGCCGAAATCCTCCAGGATCGAGCGCGCGAGCTCGGCCACGTCCGGACGATCCTCGACGATCAGAATGCGCTCGCTGCCCGACCGCTCCATCGCCATCTGCGGCCGGATCGAGGGCGCGGCGATCGCCTGCTCGGTCGCCGGAAACAGCAGCTGCACGGTCGTGCCGAGCCCGACCTCGCTGTAGATATAGGTGCTGCCGCCGGACTGGCGGGTGAAGCCGTAGACCATCGCGAGGCCGAGCCCGGTGCCCTTACCCTCCTCCTTGGTGGTGAAGAACGGCTCGGCGACCCGCGCGAGAATATGGTGCGGAATGCCGACGCCGTCGTCGGACACCTTCAGCGCGACATAGCGCCCGCCCTTGGGCACGCCGAACTGCACGATGTCCTCCTCCGCGATCTCCTTGTTCTCGGTGCGGATGGTCAACGTGCCGCCGTGCGGCATCGCATCGCGCGCGTTGACGAACAGATTGAGCAGCGCGACCTCCGCCTGGGTCTGGTCGACGCGGCTGTTCCACAGGCCCGGCTGCGCCTTGACGACGATGCGCACGCTGTCGCCGAGCGTGTGGCGCGCCATCTGCACCATGGTCTCGATCATGTTGTTGAGGTTGATCGGCCGGCTGTCGAGCCGCTGCTTGCGCGAGAATGACAATAGCTGCTGCGTCAAGGTCGCGGCCCGGTTGGCGGCCGTGCGGATGTTCTCGACGGCGCGGCGGTGCCGCGGGGCCAGATCGGCGACGGCGCCCTGCAGGGTCTCGGTGTAGCCGATGATGACCTGCAGGATGTTGTTGAAGTCGTGCGCGATGCCGCCGGTGAGCTGGCCGATCGCCTCCATCTTCTGCGACTGCACCAGCGCGCTCTCGGCGTCGCGGCGGCGCGACACGTCGAGCTGCGAGCCGAAATAATAGACCAGCTCGCCGTCGCGGTTGTAGACCGGGCTGACGAACAGCGCATTCCAGAACGCAGCACCATTCTTGCGATAATTGAGTATCTCCACCGCGATGTCCTGGCGGTTGGCGATCGCCGTGCGGATCGCTGCAATGGTGTCGCGGTCGGTGTCCGGCCCCTGCAGGAAGCGGCAATTGGCGCCGACGATCTCGGAGATCTCGTAGCCCGTCATTTCCAGGAACGCCCGGTTGGCGAACAGAATGGGATTGTCGTTCTGGCGCGGATCGGTGACGATCATCGGCATCCGTGTGGTCTCGACGGCCGCGAAGAAGATGTCGTGGCGCTCCGACGACAGATCGGATGCATCGCCGCTGTCGACGACCGCGCGATCGCGCTGCGGCTTGTGTTCCAACATGCTTCCTTGCTCCGCCTTCTCTCTCCATGACATGCAGGGTCGCGCCGGCACCGGCGTGAGTTGCGCAACGCGCCCCTTCGATATGCCGAAGGATCGGATCGGGTTCCCGCAGGCATGCCTGCACGCGGGATGGCGGACACAGGGCTCACGAAAATGCGAGAGGCGGCGTGGGAACAAATCCGGCGGATATGGAAATACCCGCGCCGCATCATCGTCGGCGCATTGCGCGTCCGCCGACGGAGCGCGGCCTACATCACCGGGCAGAGCATCCGGGTCGACGGCGGGCTGACGCGCAGCGTGCGATGCGCTGCATCGTGGTCAGAACATCTCGAAATATTCGCGCTGCTCCCAGTCCGACACCTCGGCCTGGAAGCGCTCGAGCTCGGCGGTCTTGAGGAAGGTGTAGTAGTCGATGAAGGTCGAACCGAAGGCTTCGCGGAAAAACGCGTCCTGCTTCAGCGCATCGACCGCTTCGCCCAAGGATTTCGGCAGGAGATCTGCCTTTGTCTCGTAGGGAACGTCAGCGGACGAGCCGGGATCGAGCTTGCGATCGATGCCGTCGAGGCCGGCTGCGATCTGCGAGGCCATGTAGAGGTAGGGATTGGCGGCGGGCTCGCCGATGCGGTTCTCCAGGCGCGAGGCGCGATCGCCGGGGCCGCCGAGCACGCGGATCATGACGCCGCGGTTGTCGCGGCCCCAGATGGCGCGGTCCGGTGCCAGCGAATAGGCGCGGTAGCGCCGGTAGCCGTTGATCGTCGGCGTCGAAAACAGCGCGGAGGCGCGCGCATGCGCGAGCAGGCCCGCCATGTAGTGACGGCCGAGCGTGGACAGACCTTCGGCGTCCTCCGTCATGAACGCGTTGCTGCCGTCGCGCGCCACCAGCGACTGGTGCAGATGCCAGCCCGACGACATCACGTTGGGGATGCGCGGCCGGCACATGAAGGTGGCGTGATAGCCGTGGCGCTGCGCGATCTGCTTCACCGCGCTGCGGAACAGTACCATCGTATCTGCAGGCGCCAGCCCGATGCCCGGCTGCAGCACGAATTCGCACTGGCTCGGGCCATATTCGAGCTCGATCGAGCGCAACGGCAGGCCGAGCGCGACGAGGTTCGCCCTGATGATCTCGAGCGCCGGCTCCATCTGATCGAAGCGCTGCTCGGTCAGGTATTGATAGCCCTGGGTCAGCAGGCTGACCGTCGGCGGCACGCCGGGCTGGCCGGGCGAGCCGGCGTCACCGGGCGCGAGCCTGGGATCCTCGACCTTGAAGATGTGGCACTCGACCTCGAGGCCGGCCTTGAACTGATAGCCACGCTGATCGAGCGTCGCCAATGTCGACCGATAGAGATTGCGCGTGGCGAACGGCACCGGCGCGCCATTCGCGAAGTACAGATCACACAGCACCCAGCCGGTGCCGGGCGCCCAGGGCAGCACGTGAAAGGTGGTGGGATCGGCGACCATCAGTGCATCGCTGCCGCCCTGCATCTCGGCCATGCCGAAGCCGCCGCCGGCGGTGAACACCGGAAACACGGTGCGATGCGAGGTATCCTTGGCAAGCAGGGTCGTCGTGATCGAGCAGCCGTCCTCGAGCGAGGACAGCGCCGCATCGACGGTGAGCGTCTTGCCGCGCAGGATGCCGTGCTGGTCCGGGAACGAGAAGCGGATGGTGGTGAGGCCGTGCTCCTCGGCGAGGCGGCGCATGCGCGCTGCGGCCTCGGCCTGCTCGACGGTCCACAACTGATGCTTGTCGACGAAACTCAACGATGGCTCCTCGAATCGTAGGACGGGCAAAGGCGCGTTCGCGGCGCGGCCTCCGCTGTTGCGCCAGTGGACGCTGCGAACACGACGCGCCCACCGCCGCGACGGTGCACGTGGATGGTGGGTACGCCGTCGGACGGCACGCTGCGCCATTCCGCCGGCCTTGGCCACCGTACGGCAACTCGGAGCAAAGTAGCTACTCCGCCGCGCTCAGATGCGGGGCCAGCCGAATGATATCCGCCGGCACCGGCGGGGCCCAGGGGGCGTTGCGGCGGCGGCGGACGTCGACTTCCATCCAGTAGGTCTCCCAGCCGCGCGTCGGGCCGATGCCGTCCATCGTCGCCGGGCCCTGCACGCTGCGGGCCTCAGCGGCATCGAGGAACAGCATCGGCGACTCGCCGCCCGCGACCTTCTCGATCTGCTCGCGCAGCAGACGGCGATATTGGATGATGGCCTTGTCGGATTGCCCGAGATGCTCGCGGGTGCGGTCCTGGATCCGGCCCATCGACTCCACCGCCCACTGGTCGTGCACGTTGATGTCGTTGCCCATCCCGGTGTAGGTCGCGGTCGCCTGCTCCCGGGGATCGAAGCCGTAGTCGTTGCTCTTGTTCTTGCGCGAGCGATAGTCCGGCAGCTCATAGAGCTCGAGCCGCTGTGCCCGCATCTTCGCCCGGTCGACCGGCGCGCCGTAGCTGGTGAAGATCGCGTACCAGTAGCAGGTCTCGTCATCGACCGGCACGTGCCACTGCGTGATCGTCATCTCCGTGCTCATCGGAATCACGAAGGCATGCGGGAACAGCTGATTGGTGACGCGGACGTGGGTGCGCTCGGCATCGATCTCGCGCAGCGCGATGATGCGCAGGCCGTATTCGGTGCGCTCGACATTGATGATCGGACGATCATATTCGCGCAGCACCTTGGTCATCGGCAGCTCGCTGTCGGCGGAGGCGCCGCGGAACTGCTTGCCATAGGCGGTCGACGTATCCTCGTCCTCGAAGAAGCGGTGCAGGAACGAGGCATGCGCCGGGTCGATGCCGACCTCCAGCGCCTGCAGCCAGTTGCATTCGATCAGGCCCTTGAAGGCGAAGGTGTAGGCGTCGGGCGCGGTGAAGCAGTCGAGGTCCGGGAACGCCGGGGCTGCGCCATCGCCGAGCCAGGCCCAGAGGATGCCGCCCTTCTCGACCACGGGATAAGCGCGCTGCTTGACGTTCTTGCACAGCGGCGAGCCGGCCGGTTCGGCCGGCGTCTCCAGGCAATTGCCGTCGGCGTCGAACAGCCAGCCATGGAAGGCGCAACGCAACCCGCCGTTCTCCAGCCGTCCGAAGGCGAGATCTGCGCCGCGATGCGGGCAATCGCGATCAAGTAGTCCGTAGCGGCCCTGCGCATCCTTGAAGAGCACGAAGTCCTGACCGAGCAGCTTCACCGCGCGCACCGGCCGCTCGCCCGCGAGCTCATCGACCAGCGCGGCCGGCTGCCAGTACATCCTCATTAGTTTACCGGCGGGCGCGCCGAGTCCGACGCGCGTGATCAGGTCGTTTTGCTCCTGGCTCATCATGATGGCCGTCTCTCCTGTTCCGTCGCAAGTCGGGCGTTGAGCGTCACGCGATCATCTAATAATGTTCGCTAGACGAACACATGTTCGCCCAGATTAGATTCGCTTTAAGTGGGGAGAAGCGCAAGTGAAAAAGCTACAACCGAAGCCGAGGGGCAAACGGACTGCAGCTTCACTGCAGCCGAAAACAACAACAGCGGATCATGTCAGGCCGATGCCGAAACTGAAGCGCACTGATGAGGAGAAGAAGCAGGCTCGGGGCGACGGTCCCGAGTTCGTGGAAGCGCTCGATCGCGGCCTGCGGGTGATACAAGCCTTCAGCCGCGAGGGCCGCCCGATGACGCTGAGCAAGGCCGCGGAACTCACCGGCCTCGCCCGCGCCACGGTGCGACGGATTCTGCTGACCCTGAAGGCCTCCGGCTTCGTCCATGGCGACGACCGGCTGTTCTCGCTGACGCCGCGCGTGCTGCTGCTGGCCTCCAGCTATCTCGCCTCCAACCAGATCAACAGCGTGATGCAGCCGTTGATGGACAGCACGGCCGGCGAGGCGCGCGAGGTCTGCTCGCTCGCCGTCCTCGACGGCGAGACGGTCGTCTTCATCGCGCGCGCGACGTCGGCGCGGATGTTCTCGACCGGGCTCGAAATCGGCTATCGGCTGCCGGCGTTCTGCACGTCGGTCGGCCGCGTGTTGCTGAGCCGGATGCCGGACGATCAGTTGCGCCAGGCCGTCGAGCGCATGACGCTGACCGAGATGACGCCGCAGACGATCACCGACAAGGAAGCATTGCTCGCGTCGATCATCGCCGTCCGCGACGACGGTTACTCGCTCGTCGACGGTGAGGCGGAGCAGGGTTTCCGCTCGATTTCAGTGCCGATTCGCCGTTATGACGGCGGCATCATCGCCGCCGTCAACATCGGCGGCCACGTCGATCGCATCGGCGTCGACGAGATGAAGGAGCGCTTCCTGCCGCTGCTGAAGAAGCTCGCAGCCACGGCGCAGCCACTGCTCGTCTGATTGTCGGGGAGAGGCCTCGGCCGCTGGCGCGCTGGCTCTCGCTCGCGCATCAGGTCACGCCACCGCAACCTTCGCATCGAACTCGCGGCCACGAGCGCCGCTGCTCCATCCGGCAGCGACATCGCCGAGAGGCATCGTCGCGCCGCTGATCGAGCACGTCGTCCCGCCCCTCGCTGCATCGCGGATCGGCGCACTCGCCGTTCTCGTGAGAGTCGGACTTCGCGCGACAATCGTTCCGATGTCATCACCGACAGCGCGGTGCTACCAACTTATCGCCGCAGCAGCACGAGAGAGCCGGCCATCGCCGGCCACGTGAAGTTACCGGCTGCCCGAACTAATCGTTGTAGTCGCAAGCCTTCCGACGCCTGGCCCCACGCCCATTACGTGATATTATCGTGACGCCCGACCCTGTTTGCCACGATTGACGATCCATCCAGGTATCATCGCGCTGCATGCAATGGTGGCATGATCCGGAGCGGAAGTAGTTCGACCTCCGCCTCGCGCGCGAATTGCGGACGACGCCACCAGATTGCCGCGAATGGCGCCGCAATCACGAAAGCCAAAGGCGCCGCGGCCCAAGCAGCATCGCGTGCGACCCGATCACTGCGTCCGTCCGGCCATACGCCGTCGCGAAGAGGCGCAGGAGGAGCCAGGGCAAGGCTGAGGACGAGGTCGTCGCCCCGGGGCGGCGGGCGCGAAGCGGGGCACATCGTTGGACATCGGCCGCCTCACGCGCGTAAATGGCATGCCGGGTGGAAAACACCCGGACCAGGTGAACGCCGTTTCCGGGGGAAGACCCATGACTGATGCGCTGCCGCTCGTGCTGGTGCCTGGACTGATCTCGTCGCCCCGCATCTATGCGCCTGTCATCCCCGCGCTGTGGCGGCTCGGGCCGGTGATGGTGGCCAACCACGTCCGCGATGACAGCATGGCCGCGATCGCGCGCCGCATCCTGGCCGAGGCGCCGCCGCGCTTCGCGCTCGCGGGACATTCGATGGGCGGCTACATCGCTTTCGAGATCATGCGCCAGGCGCCGGAGCGCGTGGGCCGGCTGGCGCTGATCAACACCCAGGCGAGGCCCGACACGCCGGAGGCGAGCGCGCGCCGCCGCACCATGATCACCCGCGCCAAGGAGGGCGACTATCACGGCGTGGTCGACGAGCTGTTCTCAGGCTTCGTCCATCCGTCGCGCCAGGACGATCCGCGGCTGCGCCAGCTGGTGCACGACATGGCCGAGGAGGTCGGCGTCATCGGCTTCATCCGGCAGCTGACGGCCATCATGTCGCGCCCGGACTCGCGGCCGACACTGACCGCGATCCGCTGCCCGACCCTGGTGCTCACCGGCGACACCGACAACACCATCCCGAACAGCCTGTCGAAGGAGATGGCCGACGGCATCGACGGCAGCTGGCTCGTCGTGCTGGAGAATTGCGGCCACCTGCCGCAGCCCGAGCAGCCGGAGGAGACCGCGCAGGCGCTGATGGAGTGGCTCAGGGGGTGAGATCGCCAATGAGCCATATGAGACTCCGCACGCTGGCCGGTGGCAACTCACCGGAATGCAGCGTATATTGCGACAATGCTGGATAACGCCAAAATCGCCAAGATCGCCCGCGAGGTCGCCACTGCGAATCTGAGCAGCTCCGCCGCGGTAACAGACGTCACGACGGCGTCCTATGCGGACTCCGAAGGCCGTGACGCGCTGCGGATCACCATCGTATTGAGCCCCATCCAAGGGACCAACATCGAGGGAGAAGCAGTACTGGATACGCTGGTCCAGATCCAAGAGCAGCTCCAGGCCGCAGGCGAGGACCGCTTTCCGCTGATCGAATACGAGGCGGAGAACGAGGCCGTTGGCGATACTTAATCCGGAGCATCTGTTTCAGCAGGCTGAGCAGTTGATCGTTCCGCCTGCGGCGGGGCCACCACGGCAGGTGAACATCCGTCGCGCAATTTCGGCTGCGTACTATGGATTGTTTCATGCAACGCTCATCGCCGCTGCAGATCAATTCGTTGGCAAGACGAAACAAGGGACACCTTCATACGCCCTCGTCTATAGAGCCGTGGATCATCGAGACCTCCGATTGCTATGCGAGGAGATCAAAAAGTCGAAGCTCTCCGCCAAATATCTCCCGTTTGCGCCCTCTGGAGGCTTTGGAGCAAGCCTTCAAGCGTTCGCATTCGCTGTCCTGGAGCTGCAAGAGAAGCGCCATGAAGCCGACTATAATCCGATGATCCGCGTCAAAACCCTGGATGCGCAGCTCGCCATCAGAATGGCGAGAGCTGCATTGGCGAGCTTCGAAGCCGCTCGCGTCCAAAACCAGGAAACTTTCCTGACATTGTTGACGTTGTTGCTATTCCCGCCCCGCTAAGCCAGGACGGAAAGCCAACTACGCTTCGCTGACTCTTCCCTTCCCCACCCGCAACCCATCCACGAACACATCCAACAGCCGCAGCACGCTCTGCTGCCAGCCGGTCTGGTCGTGCATGTAGCACATGCCGATCAGCGCACGCAGGACGTCGTCGGCGCTGATGTCGCTGCGAATCTCGCCGGCCTGGACGGCCCGCGACAGCAGCGCGCCGATCGAGCGGGTGAGATGGCCGTGCGAATAGGCGGCGAGCTCGGAGTTCGCGTTCATGACGATCGCCAGTGCGGCCATCATGCCCTTCTTGGTGGCGACGAACTGCACCGTCGAGCGCAGCCAGCGCCGCAGCGCCTCGACCGGCGACGGCTCGCTCTTCAGCGCCTCGGCGAGCTCCGAGAGCTGCTCGACCTCGCGCCGGTACACCGCCTCGAACAGGTCCTCGCGGGTGGGGAAGTGACGATACAGCGTGCCGATGCCGACGCCGGCCTGGCGCGCCACCGCTTCCAGGCTGGCTTCGGCGCCGCCGGCGCTGAACACCGCCTTGGCGGCCTCCAGCACGCGCTCGCGATTTCGCTGCGCATCGGCGCGCGGCTTGCGCGGCCGCTCTTGTGGTTTCGTCTGCATCTCACCAGCTCTTGATGACGGACCGTTCATGTCCCCTTGCTAAACGGAGGAACCCTCCGTATAAATAGACCTGCCACCCGGGACAGCCAACCTTCCTGAGCTGTCGTCCCGCGGTCGCTGGATCTGGACGGACCACCGCTCGTAAGGCGGTGCCCGCTGCGATCCGATTAGGCCATCGCTTCGATCGGAACAACGCATGAATTGGACTGTCAGACTCACCGTCAACGGTGAGCCGCGAACGCTTGCGCTCGACGACCCCAGGGTCACCCTGCTCGACCTGCTGCGCGAGCGCCTCCACCTCACCGGCACCAAGAAGGGCTGCGACCGCGGCCAGTGCGGCGCCTGCACCGTCCTGGTCGACGGCCGCCGCATCGACTCCTGCCTGACGCTGGCCGTCAGCCTCGACGGCGCCGCGATCACCACCATCGAAGGACTTGCTCAAGGCGACCAGCTGCACCCGGTGCAGGCGGCGTTCATCGATCATGACGCCCTGCAATGTGGCTTCTGCACGCCGGGCCAGATCATGAGCGCGGTCGGGCTCATCAACGAAGGCCAGGCGGGCTCCGATCCCGAGCGCGTGCGCGAAGGCATGAGCGGCAATCTATGCCGCTGCAGCGCCTATGTCGGTATCGTCGAGGCGGTGCTCGACGCGCAGGCGACGCTCTCTGATACGAAGGAGCGCGCGGCATGAACCGGTTCGACTATGTGAAGCCGTCGAGCGTCGCCGAAGCGATTGCCGCCGCCGGCGCACCCGGCGCCGCCTATCTCGCTTCGGGCACCAACCTGCTCGATCTGATGAAGGGCAATGTCGTCCGGCCGGCGCGGCTGGTCGACATCTCGCATCTCGCCGAGCTCACGCGCATCGAGACGCTCGGCAATGGCGATGTCAGGATCGGCGCGCTGGTGCGCAATGCCGATCTCGCGCATGATTCAGGCTTCGCGCGCGACTTTCCGGCAGTGGCGGAAGCGCTGCTGTCCGGCGCGTCGGCGCAATTGCGCAATGCGGCCACCGTCGGCGGCAATCTGCTGCAGCGGACGCGGTGCGCCTATTTCTACGACCCGGCGTCGGCGTGCAACAAGCGCACGCCCGGCGCCGGCTGCGACGCCCGCGGCGGCGACAACCATCAGCACGCCGTGCTGGGCTGGAGCGAGGCCTGCATCGCCACCAATCCCTCCGACTTCTGCGTATCGCTCGCCGCCCTCGATGCCGTGGTTGAGATCGAAGGCAAAGCGGGCCGGCGCGAGGTCGCGCTGGAGGCGCTGCATCTGTTGCCCGGCAGCACGCCGGAGAAGGAGACCGTGCTCGCGTCGGGCGACATGATCGTCGCGATCCGGCTGCCGGCGGCTGCACGCGCCTTCGCCAGGCATGCGCGTTATCTGAAGGTCCGCGAGCGCAATTCCTACGCGTTCGCGATCGTCTCGGCGGCAGCCGGTCTCGTGATCGAGAACGGCAGCATCAAGCAGGCGCGCCTGGCGCTCGGCGGCGTCGCTGCCAAGCCATGGCGTGCCCACCAGGCCGAAGCACTGCTCGCAGGGCAGCCCGCGGATGCGCGCCTGTTCGAACGCGCCGCCGAGGCGGCGCTGCACGACGCAAAGCCCTCCGGCGACAACGCCTACAAGATCCCGCTCGCGCGCAGCCTGATCGTGCGCGCGCTGCAAGCCGCGAGCCAAGGCACGCCGTCGCGCATGCCGGCGCTGCCGGCCTCTCCCTTCTCCTCCGTTCCAGGAGTGCTTCATGACGCCTGAGCTCAATCTCTCCCGCGATCCCGCCCATATCAGACACGGCTCCAACATCGGCCAGTCGCTGTCGCGCGTCGATGGCCGCGCCAAGGTCACCGGCACGGCACGCTACGCCGCCGACAACAATCCGCCCGGCCTGCTCTATGCCGTGCTCGCCGTCTCCAGCATCGCGCGCGGCCGCGTCGTCTCGCTCGACGTCGAAGCCGCCAAGGCTCATCCCGGCGTGGTCGAGGTGATGACCTCCGCCAACCGGCCGCCGCTGCACGCCGATCCCGACGGCAAGCCTAATCCGTTCGCGTTCCGGTTCGAGGCGCTGCAGAACGATCGCGTGCGCTACGCCAACCAGCCGATCGCGCTCGTCGTCGCCGAGAGCCTGGAAGCAGCGACCGAAGGCGCCGCTCTGCTGTCCCCGCGCTACGAAGTCGAGCCGGCCCGCATCGGGCTCGACGCCAGCGACGCCTACGTGCCGCCTGTGGTCGGCATGGGATTTCCTGCCGAGAGCTACCATGGCGATGTCGAGGCCGCGCTGGCGGGCAGCGACAGGCAGATCACCGCGACCTATGAGACCCCGGCGCACTATCACAACGCGATGGAGCCGCATGCGATCGTCGCCGAATGGCAGGGCGATCGCCTCGTCATCGACACGCCGACCCAGGGCCTCGTGATGATGCGCGGGCGCCTCGCCGAGCTGTTCGGCATCGCGCCGGAGAGCATCCTGATCCGCAGCCCCTATCTCGGCGGCGGCTTCGGCGGCAAGGGTCTCATCGCGGGACCGCAGATCCTCGGCATCCTCGCCGCGAAGCTGACCGGACGTCCGGTGAAGCTCGTGGTGCGCCGCGAGCAGCTCTACGGTCCGTTCGGCCATCGCTCGCCGACCCGGCAGACGTTGCAGCTCGGCGCAAGCGGCGCGGGACAATTGTCGGCGATCCATCATCACGCGCGGATTGCGACCTCGAGCTTCGAGGATTTCTACGAGGCGGCGGCGCATGTCACGCACACGCTGTATACCGCGCCGGCGATCGCGACCACCTATGACGCGGTGCGCATGGACACCGGCACGCCGCTGTTCGTGCGCGCGCCCGGCATCGCGCCGGGCTCGATCGCGCTGGAAAGCGCGGTCGACGAGATGGCCGAGGCCTGCGGCCTCGATCCGCTCGCCTTCCGGGTCAAGAACTACGCCGAGGTCGAGCCGGCCACCGGCAAGCCGTTCTCGTCCAAGGCGCTGCGCGAGTGCTACACGCAAGGTGCGGAGCGTTTCGGCTGGTGGGAGCGGCCGCTGAAGCCGCGCACGATGCGCGACAAGGACGGCTTCCTGGTCGGCTGGGGCATGGGCACGGCGACGTTCCATGCGCTGATGTTCGCAGGCCAGGCGCGCGCGGTGATCCGGCGCGATGGCAGCGGCGTGGTGGAGAGCGGCGCGCACGACATGGGCCAGGGCGCGTGGACCGCGTTCGCACAGATCGCCGCGGATTCTCTCGCGCTCGATCTCGACCAGGTCACGTTCAAGGCCGGAACGTCGGATCTGCCGGATGCCGGCATCGCCGGCGGCTCGGCCCACACGGCGACCGTGGGCACCGCGATCCACAATGCGGGAGCCGCGGTCATCGCGAAGCTTGCCGGGCTTGCGACGGCGGATGAGCGCTCGCCACTGTTCGGCGCCGGCAATGCCGGCGTGATCGCTCGCAACGGGCGGCTGCTGCGGCGCGACGATGACAGCCGCGGCGAGAGCTATGCCGACATCCTGGCCCGCGCCGGTCTCGCCGAGATCGAGGGCTCCGGCTCAGGCGTGCCCGATCCCGCCGCCAACGAGCAGTACGCGATGAGCTCGCATGGCGCCGTCTTCGCCGAGGTCAAGGTCGATCCCGATCTCGGCCAGGTCAGGGTGACGCGGATGGTCGGCGCGTTTGCGGCCGGGAGGATCATCAATCCGAAGCTGGTGAACAGCCAGCTCATCGGCGGCATGATCTGGGGCATCTCGCTGGCGCTGCACGAGGAGGCCGTCACCGACCGGCGCAGCGGCCGCATCATGAACGCCAATCTCGGCGAGTATCATGTCCCGGTGAATGCCGACGTCCCGGCGATCGAGGCGTTCACGGTCGAGGAGCACGATCCGTTCGTCAACCCGCTCGGCATCAAGGGCGTCGGCGAGATCGGCATCACCGGCTCCGCCGGGGCGGTCGCCAACGCGGTGGCGCACGCGACCGGCATTCGGATCAGGCGCTTCCCAGTGCGGATCAGCGATCTGGTCTCGCGCCAATGACGATGGCGCGTTGAGGACCGGCACGAAGCCTCCGTTCTCTTGGCCGAGAGCGGAGGCAAGCGACGGCGCTCCGTCTACGCCGCCTGCCGTGCGAAGGTCCGCCTGAACCACGCCAGAAACGCCTCGCGATTCTGGCCGGGGTCGAACTCGACATGCAGCGCGTCCTTGTCACGGGCGCGGACCCGATATTGCACGCGGCCGTCGAAGCCGCTGAACTCCATGACGCCGCGATCGCCGATGCCCGGCTCGGGATCGAACCGGATCCAGGCGCCGCCCTCGGAAATATCCACCAGATCGGCCTTCACCACGCCCTTGCGATCGTCGACGACCTTGATCGACAGGCTCGACTTCAACCGCGGCGACTGACGGCGATCGGCTTCGGCGGTCGCCGTCCTGACGGCCTTCACCAGCGTGGCACGGAGCGAGGTCAGGCCCGTTGCCACGGAGCCGATGGCGTTGCGCACCTCGGCGGCCCGATCGTTGACCATGCCGGCGTCCCTGCCGACATTGCCGATCTTGGACGACACATCGCGCGCCGCGCTCGCCGACGACCGGACCGAGCGGCTGATCTCCTGGGTCGCCGCGTGCTGCTCCTCCATCGCCGCGGCGATCGAGGCTGCGACCTCGTCGATCTCGGAAATCTGGCTGCCGATGCCTTCGACGACGTCGACGGTCGCCTGCGTGGTGGTCTGCACCTCGCCGATCAGGCGCGAAATCTCCTCGGTCGATTTGGCGGTCTGATCCGACAGCGATTTGACCTCGGCCGCAACCACGGCAAAGCCGCGGCCGGCGTCGCCGGCGCGCGCCGCCTCGATGGTGGCATTGAGCGCCAAAAGGTTGGTCTGCTCGGCGATGCCGCCGATCAGGTTGGAGACCTCGGCGATCTTGTCCACGGCCGCGGACAAGGAGAGCATCGTGTTCTTCGCCTTCTCGCGCTCCGTCACCGCCGATTTGGTGATCGTGCTGGCGCGCGCCACCTGGCTCGAGATCTCGCGGATCGCCGAGCTCAGTTGCTCGGCTGCCGACGAGACCGTCTGGGCATTGGAGAGCGACTGCTCCGAGGCTGCGGCCACCGATTGCGCATCGGTCGACAGCTCCTCGGCCAGTTCCGAGAGGCCTGCGGCGACGGCCTCGACCTGGCGCGATGCGCCGGCCGCAGCTTCGACGGACGTCTCGGTCTCGCGCTCGATCACGTCGGCCATGTCGAGCATGGCGCGCTTCTTATGCTCCTCGGCGGCCAAACGGTCGCGCTCCTGCTTGTCGCGCAGGCTCGCATTCTCCAGCGCGTTGGTCTTGAAGATGCTCAGCGCGCCCGCCATCGCGCCGATCTCGTCGCCGCGTTCCGAATAGGAAATGTCGGCCGATAGATCGCCCTCGGCGATCCGCCGCATCAGGCCGGTCATGCGCGACAGCGGACGGACGACGCCGATCACCAGCCCGGACATGCCGGCGACGACCAGAGCCAGAACGATGCCGGACACGGTCCACACGACGATGGAGATGCTGCGATCCTGGGTCGCCGCCGTGGCCTCCATGTCCGCATTCAGCTTGTTCGCCTTGTCGACGAGCGTATCGATCACCGCGCGGTGGGCGGCGTAGGCTTCGGCCAGCCGGGCATAGGCGGCATCGGCCTTCGCCATGTCGCCGGAGCGCAGCGCCGGGATCAACTCGGCTTCCAGGGCCTGCCAGAATTTCTGGACCTCACCGTCCGATCGTTCGACCAGCAGCGACTTCAGATCAGGCTGCAGCGCCGAGCCGATCCAGAACGTCTTGCGATCCTCATAGTCCTTCTTCAGTTGCGCCAGCTTCTTGACATGCGTGTCGAGATCCTTCGGCGTCCGGAGTGCGAGGGTCGCCTCGAGATAGGCCTCGAGGACATATTCAGGCGGCGGCAGGATGTCCGCCACCAGATCATTGCCGAGCTTGATCTTGTCGTAGAGGGGCCCGCCGACCTTGAGCTCGCGCAGCGCATAGGCGCTGGTCAGCACGACCGCACCGAAGCCGAGTGCGAGCACAAGGCCAAAAGCCGCAATGAACGTGGAAATGGAGAGACGCATCTTCATGTCGGCGGCACATTTCGCTGGAGGGTGGACTGCACCCGCCGTCGCCCCGCCGGAGCCCTCTCCGCTCGCTTGCATGGAGCTGGTCCGTCCGGAACGACCGGCATCGAGTCGTCAATTTGATCAGCGTGCACAACCTTTTCTCAGGGAAGGTAAATTTCCGCCCCCGTAGAAATGCGGTCCGGCCCGACTCGATCGGGGGACGCAGGCGCTCCGCCCACTATGACCTGGCGCAAGGCGGCGGGAGGCAGATCTGCGAACATGCGCGCATCGCCGCTCAGGAGCTACCATGTCGAAACCCATCCCGGACAAGGCCGAGATCGCGCTCGAATATCCCGACAAGTTCTATGCCGGCACGTTCGAGCATTCCTCGCGGTTCGAAGCCCATCTCGAATCATCTGGCCTGGCATTGACCCTGGAGCGCCCCGGCCCCGAGGACGTCCGCAAGTCGATCCATATGCATCTGAACTTTGGACTGCTCGCCGCGATCCTTCACGAGCTCGCCGCCGGCATCGCTTCGATGCCCAAGGACGACATCGTTCATCGCGAGCAGCTGCGCGACGCAGTCGCGGCCCTGCATCGAGCTCTTAACGCGCCTTAACCGGTTGTGCCGCGGCGGCACAAAGGGGCCCGGCGTTAACTCCCGGTTCAGCCTTCGTTAGTGCATTGCTAACTACGCCAGAACCTTTGCCCGCAGAAGGTCGGGTTGGAGGCCAGTGTGCTGCGCGAGTGACAGCATTTTATTCGAAAGCAATCTATCTCCGATCCATCGACGGCGCGCGCTGCGCGAGCCTTGTTAGTTGAGTATCGGAGACCCCGCCATGAAGAAGATCCTGTTCGCAACCGTTGCAGTCGCCGCGCTGGCCTCGGCCCAGTCCGCTGTCGCCGCCGATCTCGGCGCCCGGACCTATCCCTACGCCACCAAGGCGCCGCCGGCCTATGCCGCTCCGATCTACAACTGGACCGGCTTCTATCTCGGCGCCCATCTCGGCGGCGCGTTCTCCAGCGACAACAACTTCTCCGGCCTCGCCACCGGCAACAACTCCAACGGCCGCTTCCTGGGCGGCGTGCAGGTCGGCGCCGACTGGCAGTTCGCACCGACCTGGGTGATCGGCGCCGAGGGCCAGTACAGCTGGCTGAGCGGCAGCGTCGGCGCCGCCTTCCCCGGCGGCCTCGTCTACACCAACAGCCAGCGCGGCCTCGGCTCGATCACCGGCCGCTTCGGCTACACCTGGGGTCCGGGCCTGCTCTACGTGAAGGGCGGCTACGCCTATTCCGACAACAACGAGAAGGTGACGTTCGCCGGCACGCCAGTCGGCTTCGCAACCAACGGCGACCACCGCAACGGCTGGACCGTCGGCGCCGGCCTCGAATACATGTTCGCGCCCAACTGGTCGGCCAAGGCCGAGTATCAGTACTACAATTTCGGCAGCGCCACCTTCACGGCGCCCGCCGCGCTGGTCCCGACCGGCAGCTTCACCACCGACGACCACACCTTCAAGGCTGGCGTGAACTACCGCTTCAACTGGGGCGCTCCGCTCGCGGCCCGCTACTGATCCGCAGGCGTCAAATAACAACAAACGACGGGAAGGCCGGCAGCGATGCCGGCCTTTTCTGTCATAGGTTATCGAAAGCGCGGCCCAACAATCCTTTCCGTCCTGTTAAATGCCGCACGGTGAAATGCGAAAATGCGAGAAAACTCAGCACTGCCCGAGTAGTTTCCCGGATTTGTTAACCGCCCGCCGCGATACTGCCTGCAAGCAACAGCTCCAAGTAGTGCATATCGGGGGACACCAGAGATGGCGATTCGGTTCAGCTTCAGCAGGGTGCTCGGAGTCCTGCGACCTGGATGGGGCGTCCGCGGCAGCCTGTTCGCAGCCTTCGCAGTGATCGCCGGCATGGCGATCGCGATCAGCGTCGCTGCGGGACTGATGCTGCGACACGTCGGCGGCACCATGGTCGAGCTCTCGGACCGCGAGATTCCGCGCCTCACCTCGAGCCTGCAACTGCTGGCGCAGAGCTCAGGCCTGGCCAGCCTCGGCCCGGCGCTGCTGCAGTCCCAGAGCGAGGACGCGCTCAACGATCGCCTGAAGAAGATGCAGGAGATCCAGAAGACCACGCAGGAGCGCCTGAGCGAGATCAGCGCGCTCGGCGCCGCGAAAAGCGTGGTGGCGCCGCTCGCCGAGACCATCAAGAACATCAACGAGGCGAATCAGAGCCTGGTGTCGGCCGCACGCGAGCGTCTCGAAGTCGCCGCCCTGCACAACAAGCAGTATGATGCGTTGCGCAAGGCGCAGGCGGACTTCACTGCCGCCGCCAACGAGCCGATGCTGGATGCCCAGACGCAGCTCAACGCCGTGCTCGGCGCAGCCGAGGTGTCCGCGGACGACGCAACGGCAGCCGCACGGTTCGTCGAGCAGCTCGGCAACGTGATCGCGTCCGGCAACCTGCTAGTGGCGCAGATGGCTGCCGCGCTCTCGGCCAACGACAGCGACACGCTGGAGACGATCGAGCGGCAGTTCAAGGAGGCGGTGGCGCAGCTCAAATCCAATCTCGAATTGCTGCCGACCGGCCGCAGCACCAAGGCAATCCACGATGCCGCGCTGAAGCTCGCCGCACTCGGCGAGGGCAAGGCCCGCGTGTTCAAGACGCGCGAGAAGGAGCTCGACGCCAACGATTACGGGCAGACCGTGCTGGAGGAGACGCGAAAGCTCAATGTCGGTCTCGACATCAGCGTGCAGCAGCTCGTCGAAGGCGTGCGCAAGTCGACCGAAAGCGCCACCAGCACGGCGGGCCGTGACATCGAGCTGGCAACGCTCGGCATGGCCGGTGCCGGCGCAGCCACGCTGCTCGGCTCGGTGCTGTTCGTCTGGCTCTATGTCGGCGGCAACATCCTGCGCCGGATCAAGCGGCTGCAGCAGGCGATGCAGACGCTGTCGAGCGGCGATCTCGACACCGAGATTGCGGCCTCGAAGCAGCGCGACGAGATCGGCGCGATGGTCGACACCCTGCAGGTGTTCCGCGACAACATGGTCCGTGCCCGTACCCTGGCCGCCGAGCAGGACCGCGAGAATGCCGCCAAGGCCGAGCGCGCCGCGCGCATGGAGGCGCAGATCGCCACGTTCGAGGCGACGGTGCGCAGCGCCCTCGGCACGCTGCAGAACTCCGCCACGGCCATGCAGGCGACCGCGCAGAGCATGTCGCAGACCGCCGACCAGTCCAACTCGCTGGTCAATGCGGTCGCGGCGGCTGCCGAGGAGACCTCGGTCAACGTCCAGACCGTGTCGGCCGGCACCGAGCAATTGTCGTCGTCGATCGCGGAGATCAGCCGCCAGGTCGTGACCTCGGCCCAGATCGCCAAGAAGGCGGTCGAGGAAGCCGGCGCCACCGACTCGACGATGCAGGGACTCGCCGACAATGCGAGCCGCGTCAGCGTCGTCGTCGACCTGATCCAGGCGATCGCCTCGCAGACCAACCTGCTCGCGCTCAACGCCACGATCGAGGCGGCGCGCGCGGGCGAGGCCGGCCGCGGCTTCGCGGTGGTCGCGCAGGAGGTGAAGAGCCTGGCGAGCCAGACCGCCAAGGCCACCGATGAGATCCGCACCCAGATCGCAGGCATGCAGCAGGTCGCCTCGTCGGCCGTGTCGGCGATCCGCAACATCGGCGAGACCATCGCCGAGATCGACAACGTCACCACCGCGATCGCCGCCGCCGTCGAGCAGCAGGGCACCGCGACGCACGAGATCGCCCGCAACATCCAGCAGGCGGCCTCCGGCACCACCGAGGTCTCCAACAACATCACCGGCGTCTCCAGCGCCTCGGCCCAGGCCGGCACCTCCGCCAACGAGGTGCTCAGCGCCTCGGAGGCGCTACGCCGCGAGGCCGACACCTTGCGCGCCGAGGTCGATTCGTTCCTGACCAACATCCGGGCGGCGTAGTTGCTACTCGCCGGTCATTCCGGGTTCGAGGCCTGCGGCCTCGCGCCGGAATGACGGGGGCGTGGCGAAGCAGAAGGCGCCGAGGCAGGTCATGCTGGCGCGCCCCGAAGCACCTTCCGTACCCCGGAATGCCGTCCAGCCATGTGTTTTTCGGCTGGCGCTCGCCCGCAGCGGCCGTTAATCGATGAGGCATGACGAAGACAGACACCGTTCACTCCTCCGCCGAAGCCCTGCGCTATCCCTGGGAGCAGCATCCCGGTGAGGACCAGGTCGTCGAGGTCGCGCCCGGCGTGCTGTGGCTGCGCCTGAAGCTGCCGTTCCGCCTCAACCATGTGAACATCTATCTGCTCGCCGATGGCGACGGCTGGGTCGCGGTGGACTCAGGCTTCGGCAACGAGGAGTCGATCGCCGCCTGGACGCGGCTGCTCGATGGCCCGCTCAAACACGTCAAGATCAGCCGGCTGATCGTGACGCATTCGCATCCCGACCATGTCGGGCTCGCCGGCTGGATCGTCGAGCGCTTCAACTGCCCGCTGGTGATGTCGCAGGTCGAGTACCTGCAGTCGGTCTATCACCAGAACCGCGGCACCGAGGAGCGTCGCGATGCCCAGCGGCTGTTCTTCCGCCGCCACGGCATGGACGAGACCCTGACCGACAAGCTGCTCGGCCGCGGCCAGGAATATCTGCAGCGCGTCTCGGTGCTGCCGGCCTCTTACCGCCGCATCTCCCATGGCGACGAGATCCAGATCGGCAGCCGGCGCTTCAAGGTCATCACCGGCGGCGGCCACGCGCTCGACCAGGTCATGCTGTATTGTGCCGCCGACAAGCTGTTCCTGTCCGCCGACCAGGTGCTGAGCAAGATCTCGCCCAATGTCAGCGTCTGGGCGGTCGAGCCCGACCAGAACTCGCTCGGCGAATATCTGGCTTCGCTGGCGAGCCTCACCACCACCCTGCCCTATGACGTGCTGGTGCTGCCAGGCCATGGCGTGCCGTTCTACGGGCTGAAGACGCGCATCAAGCAGCTCGCCGACCACCACGAGGAGCGCTGCCGGATGATCGCGGACGCCTGCCGCGACGAGCCGAAGACCTCGGCGCAGCTCGTGCCGGTCGTGTTCCACAAGCACGTGCTCGACCCGCACCAGATGGGCTTTGCCGCCGGCGAGCTGATCGCCCACGTCAACTACATGCTGGTCGAGGGTCGGCTGACCGGCCAGGATGTCGACGGCGTGCTGCATTATCGCACCACCTGAGGCCGCGGAGCTGTGCCGCCGCCGCGTCGCCGCAATCCGGGCGCCGTTCGGCCGAGATCACTCCTCCCTTGGACAAATCGCCCAATTCCCGCCGTGGGATTCCGGCTCGACAGCCGCTCTGGAAACGCTCTAAGAAGACCTCACGCCACGCATGCCGCGAGGTCTTCACTTCAGATGCTGCACTGCAGCGCGCCAGTTCGGGTTTCGTGATGGACTACAGCCAGTACTTCAGTGCCGCCCTCGGTCGCCTGCATGATGAGCGTCGCTACCGTGTCTTCGCCGATCTCGAACGCATCGCCGGCCGGTTCCCGCATGCGACCTGGCACTCGCCGAGCGGACCACGCAATGTCGTGATCTGGTGCTCCAACGACTATCTCGGCATGGGCCAGCACCCGAAGGTGGTCGGCGCGATGGTCGAGACCGCGACCCGCGTCGGGACCGGCGCCGGCGGCACCCGCAACATCGCCGGAACCCATCATCCCCTGGTGCAGCTCGAGGCCGAGCTCGCCGACCTCCACGGCAAGGAAGCGGCGCTGCTGTTCACCTCCGGTTATGTCTCCAACCAGACCGGCATCGCCACGCTCGCCAAGCTGATCCCCGACTGCCTGATCCTGTCGGACGCGCTGAACCACAATTCGATGATCGAGGGCGTGCGCCAGTCCGGCTGCGAGCGCCAGATCTGGCGCCACAACGACCTCGGCCATCTCGAAGAGCTCCTGATCGCGGCCGGCCCGAACCGGCCGAAGCTGATCGCCTGCGAGAGCCTGTATTCGATGGACGGCGACGTCGCGCCGCTGGCAGCGATCTGCGATCTCGCCGAGCGCTACAACGCGATGACCTATGTCGACGAGGTGCATGCGGTCGGCATGTACGGCCCGCGCGGCGGCGGCATCGCCGAGCGCGACGGCGTCATGCACCGCATCGACATCCTCGAAGGCACCCTCGCCAAGGCGTTCGGCTGCCTCGGCGGCTACATCGCCGCCAAGGGCGAGATCATCGACGCCGTGCGCTCCTATGCGCCGGGCTTCATCTTCACGACCGCGCTGCCGCCGCCGATCTGCTCGGCCGCCACGGCTGCGATCAAGCACCTGAAATCGTCGAGCTGGGAGCGCGAACGCCACCAGGACCGCGCCGCGCGGGTGAAGGCGATCCTCAACGCCGCCGGCCTGCCGGTGATGACCAACGACACCCACATCGTGCCGCTGTTCGTCGGCGATCCCGAGAAGTGCAAGCAGGCCTCCGACCTGCTGCTGGAAGAGCACGGCATCTACATCCAGCCGATCAACTACCCGACCGTCGCCAAGGGCGCCGAGCGCCTGCGCATCACGCCCTCGCCCTATCACGACGACGGCCTGATCGACCGCCTCGCCGAGGCCCTGCTGCAGGTCTGGGAACGGCTGGGCCTTTCGCTGCACAAGAAGGCGATGGCGGCGGAGTAGCCCTTCGTAGCCCGGGTGAGCGCAGCGACACCCGGGTTCGCCTCGGCAGCTCATAGGACCCCGGATATCGCTCCGCTCATCCGGGCTACGCGCGCCCGCGGCTGAGCTGGCTACGCGATCACCTCACTCGCCACTGCGCTCCCCTCCCCCTTGCGGGGAGGGGTCGGGGGTGGGGGTCCACGAGTGACCGACCGGGTTGATCCCTGACATTTTGGACCGGGCTGATCCCTGACACTATTCGATCACTGCTGTGTTGTCTCCGCCGTTTCCTGCGCGACGCGGAGCCGCGCACGCGGCGGAGCAAAGCGCAGGAAACGGCGGTCGCGGTCGATCAGCCCGAGGTCTCGGCCCCAGAAGCGGACGATGTGGCCGCCGGTATCGTGCTTGGCGAGGCCGATGAGTTCGCCGGCGAGCGCTTCGCCAACGAAGACGTGCTCGCCTTGCCATTTGATGTCCCCGGTGGGACGCACGCGGCGGACCTCGTGATCGGCGTCGTACCAGGGATCATCGAGACGGTCTGGCATGAAGCGCACCGGCCTGCGCCAGAGCTTGACGGGGGCCACCTGGTCGAGCGCCTCGTGCGGCCGCTCCTCGTTGAAGTGGCGGCGAAAGGCGTCGAAGCGTCGCTGCTGCTCGGCGGCCGTGTCTGCCGGTGGCTTCGACGTCTCGGCCTTCAGCGTGCGGTGCATGCGCTCGTGCCGGCCGTTGTCCTGCGGGCTCGCTGGTGGGATGTAGCGTGGCTCGATGCCGAGCTTGAGCCACCACACCGAGAGCGCCGAAAGGCCGCCAGCTCCCGTCGATCCGAACGGTACTCCATTGTCGGAGCGGATCGCGTCGGGAAGGCCGATATCCTTGAAAACGCGCTCCAGAGCGCCCTTCACGCCAGCCCAGGTCGGATCGACAATGCGCACCTCGATGAGATAGCGGCTCGCCGCATCGGTGAGTCGGCGTGGCTGCGCTTCGACCAGGCCTTCACGCTTCAGGAGGTCGCCGATCGTCGAGGCCGCCGGCCAGTCGACCTCCGGCCGCTCGCGCGCGAGCCAGGCCTTGATCTTCTTGGGGCCAAAATGCGGAAACCGTCGTCGTGTTGCGATGATGCGCCGTGCCAGCCGGTCCGCTGTGGCGTGCGGGCAGTTCTGCACGGCGTGGCTCTTCTCCTCGAACCACTGCGGATCCCCGCTCGCGCGGCGGCGCTCCCAAACGTAGAACGTCTCCCGGCTGATGCCGTGCCGCGCGCACAGCTCCGTCACCGAAAAAGCTCCCGTGTCGTACTCCCGAAACAACCCGATACGCTGCTCCACAGGACTGCTCTCCCTGAAAGGCATCGACCGATCCTCCTTCGAATCGGACGAAGCTTGCCTGTCAGGAATCAACCCGGTCTGAATTGTCAGGACTCAGCCCGGTTCATACCGAGTCCCGCTCTCCATGAGACAGCCTGAGCTCTCTAAAGGAGCGAAGAGTCCAGCTGCTGACGATAAGGCCGAGGCGCGCGTCTAATTCAATTCAGTGCCCGGGGCCCCCCACCCCCAACCCCTCCCCGCAAGGGGGAGGGGAGCTGACCGGCCACGCCGCGAGACACGGGCTCAGATCGTCACGACTCCACCGATCCGTCTGGATATGGAACGGACCGCCGCCGTCGAAGCGATACATCGCGCCGCCCTTAGCGACGCCTCCTCGTTCCCTGCGTCCCTCGCCACATCCCTATCGCCCCGCCTCTCGCAAAGCGCTAAGTTCGCGGCCAATTCACGGGGCGCAGCGATCGAGGAGTTCGCGAAGGCCATGCTGCATGACTGGGGCGTGATCGCAGCCGCGTTCGGCTACATCGGCTTCCTGTTCCTGGTCGCCAGCCGCGGCAACCGGGCCGGAGAGCGGCGGCCGGCGGAAAGCCGTGGCCGGCTGGCTGGGCTGATCTACCCGCTGTCGCTGGCGATCTACTGCACCTCCTGGACCTTCTTCGGCTCGGTCGGCTTCGCCTCGCGCACCAGCGTCGACTTCCTTGCGATCTATCTCGGGCCGATCCTGATGGTCGGCGCCTGCACGCCGCTGCTGCGCCGGGTGATCCAGCTCGCCAAGTCGCAGAACATCACGTCCGTGGCCGACCTGATCGGCGCCCGCTACGGCAAGAGCCAGGCGGTGGCGGCCACGGTGGCGCTGATCGCGATCATCGGCTCGGTGCCCTACATCGCGCTGCAGCTCAAGGCCGTCGCCTCCTCGCTGCAGACCATCCTGATCGACGACCGCGCCTTCGCCCACATCCCGATCGTCGGCGACATGGCGCTGATGGTCACGCTCGCGATGGCCGTCTTCGCGGTGCTGTTCGGCACGCGACAGACCGACGCCACCGAGCATCAGCATGGCCTGATGCTGGCGGTCGCGACCGAGTCGATCATCAAGCTCGTCGCCTTCATCGCCGCCGGCGCCTTCGTCACCTTCTGGATGTTCTCGCCGGTCGAGCTGATCGAGCGCGCGATGAAATCGCCGGAGGCCGAGCGCGCGCTGGAATATGTGCCGGGCATCGGCAATTTCCTCACCATGACCCTGCTGTCGTTCTGCGCCGCGATGCTGCTGCCGCGCCAGTTCCATGTCAGCGTGGTCGAGAACGCCGACGACGCCGAGGTGTCGCGCGCGCGCTGGCTGTTCCCGCTCTATCTGGTCGCGATCAATCTGTTCGTGATTCCGATCGCGCTCGCCGGCCTCGTCACCTTCCCGTTCGGCGCCGTCGACAGCGACATGTATGTGCTGGCGCTGCCGATCGAGGCCAATTCGCAATGGCTGTCGATCCTCGTCTTCGTCGGCGGATTGTCGGCGGCGACCGCGATGGTGATCGTCGAATGCGTGGCGCTGTCGATCATGGTGTGCAACGACATCGTCGTGCCGCTGGTGCTGCAGCGTCAGGAGCAGCGCGAGATCGGCCGCGACTTCGCGGGCTTCCTGCTCGGCACCCGCCGCATCGCGATCTTCGCCATCATGGTGATGGCCTATTTCTACTACCGCGCGCTCGGCAACACCCAGCTCGCGGCGATCGGTCTGCTGTCGTTCGCCGCCATCGCCCAGCTCGCGCCGAGCTTCTTCGGCGGTCTGTTCTGGCGGCGCGCGACCGCGCGCGGCGCCATGGGCGGCATGCTGGTCGGCTTCGCCGTCTGGCTCTACACGCTCTTCATCCCGAGCTTCCTGGACACCTCGACCGCGGGCATCCTGTTTCTCCAGCACGGCCCGTTCGGACTGGAGGCACTCAGGCCGCAGGCGCTGCTCGGCACCGATCTGCCGCCGCTGCTGCATGGCGTGCTGTGGAGCCTGTCGCTCAATCTCTTGACCTACATCGTGCTGTCGCTGGCGCGGCAGCCGTCGTCGATCGAGCTCTTGCAGGCCGACATCTTCGTACCGGCCGAGCTGACGCCGAGTGCGCCGAGCTTCCGGCGCTGGCGCTCGACCGTGACGGTGCAGGACATCCAGAGCACGGTCGGCCAATATCTCGGTCCCGACCGCGCCCGCGCCTCGTTCGAGGCGTTCGCCGCCCAGCGCAACCTCCCGCTCGATCCGGCCGCGCCGGCCGATTTCGAGCTGCTGCGCCATGCCGAGCACCTGATCGCCTCCTCGATCGGCGCGGCGTCGTCGCGCCTCGTGATGTCGCTGCTGTTGCGCAAGCGCACGGTGTCGGCCAAGGCCGCCTTGAAGCTGCTCGACGATTCCCACGCCGCGCTGCATTTCAACCGCGAGATCCTGCAGACCGCGCTCAACCACGTGCGCCAGGGCATCGCGGTGTTCGACGCCGACCTGCAACTGATCTGCTCCAACGGCCAGTTCGTCGACCTGCTCGGGCTGCCGCCGGATCTGGTGCAGATCGGCAGCCCGTTGAAGGAAATCCTCGAATTCATGGGCACGATCGGCGCGCCGACCTATGAGGACAGCGAGGCGCTGCTGGCGCGCCGACTCGCCGCCTACACCACCGAGGGCGAGCCTTATCTGGAACGCCTCGCCGACCGCCACATGGTGATCGAGGTCCGCACCAACCGCATGCCGGATGGCGGCCTCGTCATCACCTTTACCGACGTGACGCCCTCGTTCGAGGCCGCCGAAGCGCTGGAGCGCGCCAATGCGACCTTGGAGAAGCGCGTGCGCGACCGCACCGAGGAGCTGACAAGGCTGAACTCGGAGCTCGCGCTGGCCAAGAGCGCCGCCGAGGACGCCAACATCTCCAAGACGCGCTTCCTCGCCGCCGCCAGCCACGACATTCTGCAGCCGCTGAACGCGGCGCGGCTCTACGTGACGAGCCTGGTCGAGCGGCAGACGGCGGGCGAGGATTCGCGCCTGGTCGAGAACATCGACGACTCGCTCGAGGCGATCGAGGAGATTCTCGGCGCGTTGCTGGACATCTCCCGGCTCGACGCCGGCGCGATGACGCCCTCGATCTCGAGCTTCAAGATGGCCGACCTGATGCGCTCGCTGGAGATCGAGTTCGCGCCGGCCGCGCGCGCCAAGGGTCTGGAGCTGGTGTTCGTGCCGTCGTCGCTGCCGGTCGAATCCGACCGCCTGCTGCTACGCCGGCTGCTGCAGAACTTCATCTCCAACGCCATCAAGTACACGCCCAAGGGCCGCGTGCTGGTCGGCTGCCGCCGCCACGGGCAGTCGCTGCAGATCGGCGTCTACGACACCGGCGTCGGCATCCCCCCGGTCAAGCGTGGCGAGATCTTCAAGGAATTCCACCGCCTCGAGCAGGGCGCGCGGATCGCGCGCGGCCTCGGCCTGGGGCTGTCGATTGTCGAGCGCATCGCGCGTGTGCTCAATCACGGCATTGCGCTGGACTCGCGACCCGGCCGCGGCTCGGTGTTCTCAGTGACGGTGCCGATCGCCAAGGCGATCAACCACACCGCCGCCGTCACCACCGCGACCCCGCTGGCAACGACGCCGATCGCGGGCGCCCTGATCGTCTGCATCGAGAACGATCCCGCGATCCTCGACGGCATGAAGACCCTGCTGACGGCGTGGGACGCCGAGGTGATCGCCGTCCCCGATCCGGAGTCCGCGGTGGAGGCGATCGCGGCACGCGACGGCGCCGTCACCGGCCTGCTCGTCGACTATCACCTCGACCGCGGCAACGGCATCGCCGCCATCCGCGACATCCGCCGCCGCTTCAATGAGGCGCTGCCCGCGATCCTGATCACCGCCGACCGCAGCCCCCACGTCCGCGCCGCCGCCCGCGACGACAACATCGCCGTGCTCAACAAGCCGCTCAAGCCAGCCTCGCTGCGCGCGCTGCTCGGCCAGTGGCGGATCCAGCAGATGGTGGCGGCGGAGTAGGTAAGGGCAACTCTCAAGTCACGACTGTCGCCGCGATTGAACGACTTGAGCAGCGGGACCAATCGTCTCTCGGCGATCGCACCGCCGAGGTTGAAATCGCCGACGCGGGCAATGCCGACGCATCGAGCGCCAATTGGCTGAGTGTGTCGCCGCTCTTGGCTTCGATGGCACCGCGTACCTTCAGGGCATAGTCGACGCCGTCGCGACGGAAGGGCCATACCGGCTCAGCGCTGCGGTCTTCCGGCGTTTCTGGCACGCCCCCAGCGCGACAGATAGTCGGGCGAGGCGACGTTGGTGCGGCCGTTCTCGCTGAGGCGGCGCGCGATGAGCGCCAGCGGACCGCAGCGAATTGCCACGCCCCCACCTCGACGATCCCGTCGCCCAGATTGATGTCGACCAGAATGTTCGGATAGCGTCGCATGAGTTCGCCGAGCACCGGGACGATGCAGATGCAGCCGTGCGAGATGGCGGAGCTGACTCGGATGCGTCCGCGCAGCGAGCCCTTAGTCTGCGATCGCCTGCCCGGCCTCGTTGAGGTCTGCCAGGATGCGGCGAGCTGCGCCGAGACAGGCATGGCCCCTAGGCGGTCAGCGTGTGTGCGCGCGTGGACCGGAACAGCAGGCGCGCGCCGAGCTGCGCCTCGATTGCGATCGAACGTCGAAGCCTTTTTGACGATCGAAGAGGCTTGCGGTAAAAGTTACAGAAGTTCATCGGCCTCCGCGTTCACTTCCCTGGATCTTCCGCTTCCAAAACAAGCTTACCTTTGAGGCGACACAGCTTTCCCGAACCGCATTTCTCTACATAGAAACTCGCATGCCCCACGCCATCAACAGTTGACTTTACGAAACTGCTCGACCCTGAAGCTGCAATCGGAGCTGGGCAAGCACCTGCATACGATAGCAGACCCGATATAGCTTCATTCGGCCCCTTCATCCTAATATCGAGCCAGCAATCACCTGCGGCCGCTAGAGAAATCTGCAAATTGGCTGTTTTGGCGCTTATTCGAACGCCTGCCGGCATTTTTTGACAGGTGTAGTCCTGTGAACTGGAACCTGTTGCCACCACATCATCTACATTGAATTCACATCGCAAGCACACGTCCGCCGAGCGCTGCAAAACACAATTGTCAATTGGCTTAGGCGCTGGCGGCGGAATAGCTACGATTTTGACAACCTCCGAAACAACTCCGTTATACGAAGCGGCCAAGATAACCCCTCCACTCTTAGGTCGAGCAACGGAGACATAGTTGTCGCCGGGGTCCATTTCGGCTTGCAGCTCGATTCCTTCAATTTTCGGCACCGTCCATTTGATTTTTATCGGGCCGCTATTCGTCCCCGGAAAATTCGTCCATCGAACTTTCAGGAGCACCGCATCGACGTTTCCTTCTACCACAGCAAGGTGCAGCCCAAATTGGTTGAAAATACTACTTTCAAGACATTTTTGATACGCATCAGCTGCGGATTTGTCTAACCCGGTCCAGAAGATTTGCTGGGCCTGGTCTTCGGTTAGAGATTGGCCAAATTGCTGCTCAATGGAATTGTAAGCCTTTCTATACTCGTTGTAGCTGCCACTTGTGGGTACACCATAGATCTTCCCACTAGCCGCCGCCCCCTTACTTAACTCGTTCCAATCTGCTTCTTTGACAAACTTCGCTAGTCGGTAGTCGGAGTGATAACTGCTTGTGCGCTCGTAGGTAGACATTACAACCTTTAGCTCGCAATTTTCTGCTCGAGCCGTTGTCGCGATAGGCGCGACGGCAAAGAATCCAATCAAGAAAATGAACCGAGACATTTGTCGTCCTCCACCATCTTATGGCAAGATATCGTTACTACAACGCCATCTGATTTTTTCGAAGATACAAGGATCTAGCATTCGACCTCGGCGAGGCACTCACAGAAAATCTGGCCACAATCCGAGGCAAGGTACTCCAAATCCCGTCAAACGGATCGAGATTTCCACCAGACCCCACAGAGATTTATATTTCTTCTTTCCAGAAATCGCGCTATGAGTCGCGCCATCCCGTGCCCGCCATGAGGGGCGCTTCGCGATCGTCACGAACGTGGGGTGCGGGATGCGGTGGGCGCGTCGGGTCGCAGCGTGCTTCGGCATGCCGACGAACGATCCGGCGCGCACGGTCAAGCCGTGTGGTCCTGGCATCCCGTTGCTGATGCCAAATCCGTGACGACGGTGTTGCGGATGACGGGGGCAAGAAAGCCGGTCCCCGAGGAGAGCGCGGAGCAGCCGTTAAAGCCATCGCGCAGGGAAGGCCGGGTGTTTCGGCCAGACCTGTGGTGACTGCCGCCTGCTTTTTTTCTGCAGGCGGGCCACGGGCGCGGCCAGCGCCCGGCCTTCCCTGCGCCCTCTATCTTCAAGAGGGCCGATGATTGGCAAAGCTCGGACGCGCTGTGCGCCGCGAGGCCGTGAAGGCGTGTCGCGAGTGAAGCAGAAGGCGTGCGGAATGGACGCTGTCCACATACACTGCAAGACGGCATCAAGCGCCGGCCAATGGCGCCTCCGGCAGACTGCTGCGGGGTATCGTCATTCCGGGGCGGCTCGCAGAGCCGAACCCGGAATCTCGAGATCCCGGGCCCCGTCCTTCGGACCATCCCGGAATGACGACTCATCCAGATTTTCCCGTCGCCTACTTCCCCGTCGGCGTATCCTGCCGCCAGGCGCTGCCCGCGATCTTCGCGGCGGCGATCACAGCCTGGGTCCGGCTCTCGACACCGAGCTTCTGCAGGATGGCCGAGACATGCGCCTTGATGGTCGCCTCGGAGACGCCGAGCTCGTAGGCGATCTGCTTGTTGAGGAGGCCCTGCGACAGCATCATCAGCACGCGCACCTGTTGCGGGGTCAAGGTGACCAGCCGGTCGCGCAGCTTCGTCATCTCCGGATCGGCCCCGGCGGCGAGGTCGGTGTCGGGCGGCACCCAGACGTCGCCGTCCATCACCTTCTTGATGGCATCGCGCAGCGTATCGACGCCGAACCGTTTGGGAATGAAGCCGGACGCGCCGAAATCGAGCGAGCGGCGGATCGTCGCGCCGTCATCGCTCGCCGACACGATGACCACCGGGATCGCCGGATATTGCGCGCGCAGATAGATCAGGCCCGAGAAGCCGGAGATGCCGGGCATGGTGAGGTCGAGAAGTACGAGATCGACCTCGGAATCCTTTTCCAGCAGTGCGGTGAGGTCCTCGAACGAACCGGCCTCGTCGACCACGGCCTCCGCGAGCACGCTCGCGACGGCCTGCCGCAAAGCGTTGCGGAACAGCGGGTGATCATCGGCAATGACGAGATGGGTGCTGGCAGCCGCCATGAATCCAGATTTGACCTTGCGAGACCGACGACATGCTGCAACTGCACGCGCCCGGTTTTCCGGAAATACTCGCCCGGCCACCGGTTGCATGCAAGCGTCCAATTCCACTTGCCGGGAAGGCGGTTAATCCGAACCTTGTGCAACGCAACATCGGTAGCGCGACGGCCGCTCACCGAACTTGATCCGCCGCAATGTCCCCATCTTTACCGCGCGCCGCAGAGGGCAGAGCCGAAAGTCGTATTGGGGCGGGTTTCACTGCAATGTTACTGAAGGCCAAGGTCTCCGCGACCTGCGCCGTCCAAGTCCGGCATGCGGAGGCGAAAGCCATCATCACAACAATCATGGGGAGCGAATGCCGATGTCGACAATGGTAGCCACACAAGCGAGATCGGGAGGCATGACGAAGGACGAACGCTTCGTCATTCTGGCTTCCTCTCTCGGCACCGTGTTCGAGTGGTACGACTTCTATCTCTACGGATCGCTGGCCTCGATCATCGGCGCGCAGTTCTTCAGCGCCTACCCGCCGGCCACCCGCGACATCTTCGCGCTGCTGGCCTTCGCCGCCGGCTTCCTGGTTCGCCCCTTCGGCGCCATCGTGTTCGGCCGCATCGGCGACATCGTCGGCCGCAAGTACACCTTCCTGGTCACGATCCTGATCATGGGCCTGTCGACCTTCATCGTCGGCATCCTGCCGAACGCCGAGACCATCGGCTTCGCCGCACCGGTGATCCTGATCGGTCTGCGCCTGCTGCAGGGCCTCGCGCTCGGCGGTGAGTATGGCGGTGCGGCCACCTACGTCGCCGAGCATGCGCCGATGGGCAAGCGCGGCTACTACACCTCCTTCATCCAGACCACCGCGACGATGGGCCTGTTCCTGTCGCTGCTGGTCATCCTGTTCACCCGCACCATCATTGGCGAGGCCGACTTCGCCAAATGGGGCTGGCGCGTTCCGTTCCTGGTGTCCGTGCTGCTGCTCGGCGTCTCCGTCTGGATCCGTCTGCGCCTCAACGAGTCGCCCGTGTTCCAGAAGATGAAGGACGAGGGCAAGAGTTCGAAGGCGCCGCTGACGGAAGCGTTCGCGAACTGGGGCAACGCCAAGATCGTGCTGCTGGCCCTGATCGGCGCCACCATGGGCCAGGGCGTGGTCTGGTATACCGGCCAGTTCTACGCGCTGTTCTTCCTGCAATCGATCCTGAAGGTCGACGGCTACACCGCCAACCTGCTGATCGCCTGGTCGCTGCTGCTCGGCACCGGCTTCTTCGTCGTGTTCGGCATGCTGTCCGACAAGATCGGCCGCAAGCCGATCATCATGGGCGGCTGCCTCATCGCGGCGCTGACCTTCTTCCCGATCTTCAAGATGATCACCACCAACGCCAACCCGGCGCTGGAGAAGGCGATCGAGGCGACGAAGGTGGAAGTGGTGGCCGATCCCGCCGGCTGCGGCGACCTGTTCAACCCGGTCGGCACCCGCGTCTTCACCGCGCCTTGCGACACCGCCCGCGCCTTCCTGGCCCAGTCCTCGGTCAAGTACTCGACCGTGTACGGTCCGGCCGGCTCCGGCGTGAAGGTTACCTTCAACGGCAAGGAAGTGCCCTACACCGACGCCAAGACCAGCAACCCGGCGCTGACGGCGGCGATCGGCGAGGCCGGCTATCCGAAGGCCGGCAACCCGACGATCGTGAAGATGGCGCATCCGTTCGACATCTTCCGTCCGCAGGTCGCGGCGATCATCGGCCTGCTGCTGATCCTGGTGATCTTCGTCACCATGGTCTACGGCCCGATCGCAGCGATGCTGGTCGAGCTGTTCCCGACCAAGATCCGCTACACCTCGATGTCGCTGCCCTACCACATCGGCAACGGCTGGTTCGGCGGCCTGCTGCCCGCCACCGCCTTCGCAATCGTGGCCTCGACCGGCGATATCTATGCCGGCCTGTGGTACCCGATCACGTTCGCCGTGATCACCGCGGTCGTCGGCTTCATCTTCCTGCCGGAGACCAAGGACGTCGACATCCAGGCCGATTGATCACGAGGCGAGCGGCACCCCGCTCGCATCTGCTTCCAACGACGAACGGCCGCGGATCACTCCGCGGCCGTTCCGCTTTTTGCGCCAGGGATTTTCTCTTTTATGGCCTCAGGCCGCGCCGATGAACTGCAACACCACCTCGCGCCGATGCGGACGCGCGCGATGCTCGATCAGATAGAGCGCCTGCCATGTGCCGAGCATCATGCGGCCGTCCTGCACCGGCACCTGCTGCGAGACCGTGCTCAACATGGTCTTGATGTGCGCCGGCATGTCGTCGGGCCCCTCGGTGTCGTGCACCCAACCGGCATTCTCCGGCGCCAGCCGCGCCAGCGCCGTGGCGAGATCGTGCAGCACGGTGGGATCGGCATTCTCCTGGATCGTCAGCGACGCCGAGGTGTGGCGAATGAACAGGGTCACCGCGCCTTCCCTGGCGGATACTTCACGCAGGAACGCCTCGACCTCGCGCGTGAGATCGGTGAAGCCGCGGCCCGAAGTCTGTACGGTCAGAGTCGAGGTTACGATCGTATTGATGACGCTCGCCGAGGGCGCGCTGCGCGACATCGATCTGGCTGGCATGCGTTCAGCCTCCTCGAAGCGGTCTCAGATCCTGCCCGAGACGTCCTTCTGCACCCGCGTCGCCATGTCGAGCAGCCGGCGCCAAGCCTGTTCGAGGAACCCCATCATGCGATCCATGTCCTGGTCGCTGGGCAGCGGGATCTCGAGTTTGCGCGTTGCATCGGAGGATTTCGATTCACCCGGCTTGTCCCCCGTCTTGGGTTCGGCTTTCTTCAACTGATCGGATTTGGGCAGCGCCTGATCTTTCGGCAGCGGCTCATCGATCTTGCCGGAGATGCTCTGGTCGCGCGACGCGAGCTGGCCCTTGAGCTTTTCATTCTCCGCCTGCAGACGGCCGATCTCGGCATCCAGCGCGGCGCGCTCATCGGGCACCGCGTAACAGGCGAAGCCCGACCCACCGCTGTTGTTGCACATCGAGACCGCACCGGTCCTCGTATCGAGCCGGATCACGCCATCCGACGTCGTCGACATCGTGTAGCGTCCCTTGTCGCCGTCAGGCGCGGTGTCCTCGACCGCAAACGCCTCTCCGCCGAGACAGCTCAACGCCAGCAGCGCGAGGAGGGGCGGCCGGTAGGGCTTCGTGAGACTCATGGCTGGCTCTCCCAGGCGCATTCGCAACCGCCGCCATGCACGCCGACATTGTGTCGCGGCCATGACGTTGCCCCAGGTGCGATCCCCTGCCACAGGCCGCACCTATGTTTCGGACGTATAGGCGGAGCGACCGGATTTCAACGCGTCCGCCAGCAGCTCGAGCCGGTCCTGCCCCCAGAAGATCTCGCCGTCCAGCACATAGGCCGGCGAGCCGAACACGTCGGCCGCGATCGCGTCCTGCCGGTTCTGCTCGTAGGCCGCCCCGACCATGTCCGTCGCCGCCTGCGTCACGAGATCGCGGCCCGGCAGTCCGGCTGCATCGGCCAAGCCGGCGATCACCTCGGCATCCGCAAGATTGAGCTGCTGCTCCCAGATGGCCGGGAAGGCGCGCTGCAGATAGGGCTCCGGATCGAGGCCGGCCTGCTGCGCCGCGATGACGACGCCGTCGGCGAGCCGGGCGTTGAAGGGCCAGTTGTTCGGCTGGATGTGGAAATCAAGACCGCGCTTGTCGCGCCACCGCTTCAGCTCGACGATGCGATAGCGCTGCCGCGCCGGATGGCGCTTGGCCAGTGGAAGCCCGCCGGTCTCGGCGAACAGATCCACCAGCATGACCGGCTTGAGGTTGACGGTCGCCCCGTGGCTCGCGGCGATGTCGCGGAACAGCCGGTGGCCGATATAGGCCCATGGCGACTGCAGCGAGAAATAGTAGTCGATCTGGCGCGCCATGCGGGTTCCCGTGTTGATTGGAGCTCAGCGAGAGCTGATCAGAGGGTCCTGACGGGTGCAAGATCGCAGCCGCACACAACACTGTTGATGCGGCGCGGTGACACGCGCGACCGATCTGACGAAAAAGCCGAGAAAACGTGTAAATTCAGGCATCTAACAGTTCAACACGCAATCTTGACTTGGGGGGATGCGGTCAGTATGGTCCGCGCGGCTTTAAAGGGCGATGGGGCGCTAATTCCTGAAACTCGCGGCACCGGGTCGGGTCTCCACACGTGGCGGATGGCACATGGCGGATGACACGAACGAGAGCAGCGGACACAAGGATCGCGACAAGTCGCCCGATGAGGCTGCGCTTTCCGCAAGGCTCGGAAGTCTCGACCAACGGTTGTCCGAAATTCGCGACGGCCGAAAGATCGGGGCTGATCAACCTGGAAACGGCAGCGGTGACACTGCAGCCCGGGCTTCGGCCATGGCGCGTGGCCTGCGGCTGTCGTCCGAGTTGATCGCCGGTGTCCTCGTCGGCGCGTTGCTTGGCTGGGGCTTCGACCGCTTGCTGTCGACATCGCCCTTCGGATTCATCGTGTTCTTCCTGCTCGGCTTTGCCGCCGGCGTGTTGAACGTGGTGAGATCCGCAGGCATAGCTCCCGACAGGCCCCGCCAGTGAGATCAGCGCGGAAGATCGTCGAGTGAATTGCAAAGCGCCGGCGTGGCCGGTGAACAACTGAGACGCCACGCGGATGATCGATCCGATCCACCAATTCCATCTCAACAAGATCTTCACGATCGGCCACATCGGCAATCAGGAGATCACCTTCACCAACTCGTCCGCGTACATGCTGCTCGCGGTCGTGCTCATCGCCGTCATGATGATGGCGGCCGGGCGCGCGCTCGTGCCGGGCCGGTTCCAGTCGGTGGTCGAGCTGTCCTACGAATTCGTCGCCAACACCATCAGAACCAGCGCCGGCTCGCACGGCATGACGTTCTTCCCGCTGGTGTTCTCGCTGTTCATGTTCATCTTCGTCTCGAACATCGTCGGCATCATCCCCTACACCTTCACCGTCTCCAGCCACATCATCGTCACCTTCTCGCTGGCGCTCTTGGTGTTCCTGACGGTCATCATCTACGGCTTCTACAAGAACGGCCTGAAGTTCTTTAAGCTGTTCGTGCCGTCCGGCATCCCCGCGGTGATCCTGCCGCTGGTGGTCGTGATCGAAATCATCTCCTTCTTCTCCCGCCCGATCTCGCACAGCGTCCGTCTGTTCGCCAACATGCTGGCCGGCCACGTCACGCTGAAGGTGTTCGCGAGCTTCGTGACCATGCTCGGCGCGCTCGGCTTTGTCGGCAAGGTCGGCGCGCTGCTGCCGCTCGGCCTAACGGTCGCGCTGACCGGCCTCGAGCTGATGGTCGCGTTCCTCCAGGCCTACGTCTTCACGATCCTCACCTGCATCTATCTCAACGATGCTATCCATCCGGGCCACTGATCCGGCCCTCTCTACCAAACCCCTCAAAGGAGTTCGTTTCATGGATCCGGTTGCAGCGAAGTACATTGGCGCGGGCATTGCCTGCATCGGCATGGGTGGCGCGGGTGCCGGCATCGGCATCATCTTTGGCAACTATCTGTCGGCCGCTCTGCGCAATCCGTCGGCTGCCCAGGGCCAGTTCGGCAACCTGATTTTCGGCTTCGCGGTCACCGAAGCGCTCGGCATCTTCTCGCTGCTGATCGCGCTGCTCCTGCTGTACGCCGTCTAAGACGGCCTGAGCCGGACAGGAGAAGCCCGTGGCTGAAAGTCATGGCGAGGCCAAGGGCGGCGAGGCCAAGGGCACCGCAAGCGCCCATACGGAGGCCGATGGCGGGCATGGTTTCCCTCCCTTCCAGAAGGAAACCTTTCCCTCCCAGATCGTCTCCCTGGTGATCGCCTTCGTGGCGCTGTACGTGATCGTCTCGCGTGTGGCGCTGCCGAAGGTCGGGGCCGTCATCGACGCCCGCCAGAAGTCGATCGACGGCGATCTGGCTGAAGCGCAGCGGCTGAAGGATGAATCCGAAGCCGCGATGAAGGCGTATGAAAGCGAGCTGGCGACGGCTCGTGCCCGTGCCCAGGCGATCGGAGCCGAGACCCGCGAGAAGCTCGCGGCTTCTTCGGACGCCGAGCGCAAGGCGCTGGAAGACAGCCTCGCAGCCAAGCTCGCGGCGGCGGAGAAGTCCATCGCCACCACGCGCACGACCGCAATGAGCAATGTCCGCGGCATCGCCGCAGACGCAGCCAGCGCGATCGTGAAGCAGCTCACCGGTAAGGCCCCTGCGGCCAAGACGGTCGAGGCTGCGGTCGATGCATCGTTGAAGGGAACAGCCTGATGCATTTGCTTGCTGATCCGGAAACCTGGGTTGCGATTGCCTTCGTGATCCTGATGGGCCTGTTCGCCTATCTCGGTGTCCACCGCACGGTCCTGAAGGCCCTCGACAATCGCTCCGAGCGCATCAGGAACGAGCTGGCGGAGGCCAAGCGGCTCAAGGAAGAGGCGGCCAAGGTGCTCGCCGATTACAAGACCCGCCGCGCCAGTGCCGAACGTGAGGCCGAGGAGATCATCACCAGCGCCAAGGCGGAAGCCGAGCGCATCGCGGCGGAGGCCAAGGTCAAGATGGAAGACTTCGTCGCCCGTCGCACCAAGGCCGCCGAGAGCAAGATCGCCCTCGCCGAGGCCCAGGCTCTCGCCGACGTCAGGTCCGCTGCGGCGGATGCCGCCGTCCAGGCCGCCGCGACCGTGCTGTCGCAGTCGGTCAGGGGCGCTCTTGGCGAAGACCTCGTGGCCAAAGGCATCGCGGAAGTCGGCCGCAAGCTGAACTGAGCGGCAGTCCATCTGATCCAGAATCTTCAAAAGGCCGGGGCGATTTCATCGCGCCGGCCTTTTGCGTTGAAGGCCATCAGCCCCGGACGTGCCGAGCGCGGCCTCGCCGTCGTTCACTCGCCTCACCTCCGCTTCTTGCCGTGCGGCCGCTCCGGGGTCAGGGCCTGCGGGTCGAAGCCGATGTAGAAGACGTAATTGTCGGCATTGGCGCCGGGCGGCGGCACCGGATAGACCATGTCCTCGGCGACGATCGTGAACGGCACGCTGCCGTCCTCGGTCATCTGCACCGTGGTGCGATACGACTTGGTCGCGATCACCTTCTCGCCGATGCCGCCCTGGACCACGGCGATGCGCATGGGAATGTCGACGCTCGCCGGCGCGCCCGCCGGTCCGGCAACGATGCGCCCCTGGATGCCGATCTTGGCGATGATTTCGGCCCCGTTGAGATTGCATTCGCGCGCGGTCTTCGTGATCGACGCCTGGAACCGGACGTCATTGCCGACCGCCTGCTTGCCGGGCGCGGCCACGGCGTAGGTCGAGGCGCCGGCGCGAATGCTGACCGGCGGACAGGTCAGGCCCTCGGTCGGATCGGCCGGCGGTCCGCCGCCGGCGGGCAAGTTCTCCTGTCCCTTGTTGTCAGAGCCGCCGCCGAACAGGCTCTTGAAGCGGTCGGTCAGCGATTGGGCGGCCGCCGGCGGCGCCGCGCCCGCGGCTCCCAAGGCCAGCAGCACGGCTGCCAACGTCCCAACCCTGATCACGCTCGTCTCTCGCATCGTCTGATATCCCCGGCAACTCGGTCGCCCAGCCCAGGCGTCTATACCCAATTCAGAGGCCGGAACCAGCCCCGATCGGCCTCTCCCGCGGCCATCCCGATCACGATTGCTACCCTCGGAAATCCTCGTGCAACAGGCCATAGAGGTAATGGTCCTGCCAGACCCCGTTGATGCACAGGTAGCGACGCGCCAGGCCCTCGCGGGTGAAGCCGCATTTCTCCAGCACGCGAATCGACGGCGTATTGGTCGGGATGCAGGCCGCCTCGACCCGGTGCAGATTGAGCTCGCCGAACAAGGTCGGCAGCAGCAGCCGCAGCGCCGCCGTCATGTAGCCATGATGCGCGAACGGCTGCCCCATCCAGTAGCCGATGGTGCCGGCCTGAACGATGCCGCGGCGGACATTGGCGAGCGTGATGCCGCCGAGCATGGCGCCATCCTGCTCGCGGAAGAGGATGAACGGATAGGAGCGGTCGGCCGAGATGTCCTCGGCATAGCGGCGCAGCCGGCGGCGGAAGCCGGAGCGCGTCAGGTCGTCGGACGGCCAGATCGGCTCCCAGGGCGTGAGATAGTCGCGGCTGATCTCGCGCAGCCGCGCCCATTGCGCGTAATCGGCCATCTGCGGCGCGCGCAGCAGCAGGCCCTGGCCGCGCGGAGCCAGCGCAGCCGGTCCGTTGGATGGCAAGCGAAACAGGGCCATCTGTGATGCTCCCCCTGCTCTTTCCGGGTCGAAGCCTGCTCCGACCCACCCCAGATCTCCGGCGCCGAGTCCTGGCGGAATTCAATGCGAAGACCGCACCGAGCCGCACCACGTTCAGTGCAGTTGGGCCTTCGATCTCGAACCGGTCAGACCTTCGGCGAAAGTTACCGCTGTGTCCAGACCCCTGCCGGTGCCGAGCGCGACGACGGCCGGCTTGCTGCGTGCAAGCAGCGCCCGCGCCGCATCGCGCGTGCTCTCGACGCTGACCGCCTCGATCTTGGCGACCATCTCCTGCAAGGTCTGCGGCCGTCCATAGGCCAGGATATGCCGCGCCAATTGCTCGGCTCGGGCACTGCAGCTCTCCAGCGCCATCAGCAGACCGGCCTTCATCTGCGCCTTGGCGCGGGCGACCTCGGCCTCGCTCAAGGTCTCCACCGCATTGCCGATAATGTCGACCACGACCTCCATCATCTCGGGCGCGTCGGCCGGATCTGTCCCGGTGTAGAGGCCGAAGAAGCCGGTGTCGCTATAGGGCGCGTGGAACGTGTAGACGGAGTAGCAGAGCCCCCGGTTCTCGCGCACCTCCTGGAACAGCCGGGACGACATCCCGCCGCCCAGGATGTTGGTGAACACCTGCAGCGAGAACAGCGACGGATCGGCCTGCGGCACGCCCTCGAGCGCGAGCGTCAGATGCGCCTGCTCAAGATCGCGGTGCACGACGCGTGAGCCGCCCTTGCCGAATGTCGCCGGCAGCGGCTTCGGCGCCGGGCCGCCATTGAAGCTGGCAAATCGCTTCGTCACATCCTCGACCACCCGCTGATGATCGACGGCGCCGGCGGCCGCGACCACCATGTCGGGTCCGCGATAATGCGTCGACAGATAGCCGTGCAGCTTGTCGCGATCGAACGCCTCCAGCGTCTTGGCGGTGCCGAGCAGCGAGCGGCCCATCGGCTGGTCCGGAAAGCACAGCTCGTTGAGATGCTCGAACACGACGTCATCGGGCGTGTCCTGTGCCGCGCCGATTTCCTGTACGATCACGTTCTTCTCGCGCTCCAGCTCCTCCGGCACGAACGACGGATTGGCGAGAATGTCGGAGAGCACATCGAGCGCCATCGGCACGTCCGCCTTCAGCACGCGGGCGTAATAGGCCGTGGTCTCGGTCGAGGTGCCGGCATTGAGATCGCCGCCGACCGCCTCGACCGTCTCGACGATCTCGCGGGCGCTGCGCGTCGTCGTGCCCTTGAATGCCATATGCTCGAGCAGATGCGAGATGCCGTGCTCATCCGGCTTCTCGTCGCGGCCGCCGACGCCGGCCCAGACCCCGAGCGCCGCCGTCTCCAGATGCGGCATCGTGTCGGTGACGACCGTCAACCCCGTCGGCAGCTTGGTGACTTCCACACCCATCATGCAATTCCCTGCTTGGCGGCCCGGCTGACCGAGCGGATGAACTTCTCCACCTCGGCCTGGTCGTTCCGCATGATCCTGATGTCCTCGCGCTTGCTCATCAGCCCTTCGAGCCACACCGGCAGGTGCGGCCGCATCCCGCAGGCGGCCTCGACCGCATCGGGGAATTTGGCGGGATGGGCGGTCGACAGAACAATATTCGGCACCGACAGATCCGTGCCGTCGCGATCGGCTACAGCCAGCGCCACGGCGGTGTGCGGATCGACGAGATCGCCGGCCTCGCGGAAGGCGGCACGGATCGCCGCCGCGGTCTCGGTTTCGTCGGCGCGGCCGGCATCGAAATCGGCGCGGATCGCCGCCAGCATGGCATCCGGCAGCACGAAGCGGCCGGACTGCTTGAGGCTGTCCATCAGCCGCCGCACGGTGCCGGCATCGCGGCCGCCGGCTTCGAACAGCAGCCGCTCGAAATTCGATGACACCTGGATGTCCATCGAGGGCGAAGCCGTCGCATGCACTTCGCGCACCTCGTAGATGCCGGTCGTCAGCGTCCGGGCGAGGATGTCGTTGACGTTGGTCGCGACGCGCAACGTGCGCACCGGCAGGCCCATGCGCTTGGCGACATAGCCGGCGAAGACGTCGCCGAAATTGCCGGTGGGCACGGTGAAGTCGACGGCGCGGTGGGGCGCGCCGATCGCGACCGCCGAGGTGAAGTAGTAGACCACCTGGGCGACGACGCGCGCCCAGTTGATCGAGTTGACGCCCGACAGCCTGACCGAATCGCGGAAGCCGTGATGGTTGAACAGGCCCTTCACGATCGCCTGGCAGTCATCGAAATGACCTTCGATCGCCAGCGCATGGACGTTGGCCGCGCCCGACGTCGTCATCATCCGCCGCTGCACCTCGGAGATGCGGCCATGCGGGAACAGCACGATGAGGTCGACATTGTCGCGGCCGGCGAAGGCCTCGACCGCCGCGCCACCCGTATCGCCTGATGTCGCCACGACGATGGTGGTGCGCTCGCCGCGCTTGGCCAGCACGTGGTCCATCAGCCGCGAGATCAGCTGCATCGCCACGTCCTTGAACGCCAAGGTCGGGCCGTGGAACAGCTCCAGCACGAACTGATGCGGCGCGATCTGGTCGAGCGGCACCACGGCGGGGTGACGGAACGTCGCATAGGCCTCGTTGGCCATGCGGCCGAGCTCTTCGTCGGAAATCTCGCCGGCGACGAACGGCTTGATGACCTCGACGGCGACCTCCCAATAGGGCCGGCCGAAAAACGACGCGATCGTCGCGGACGTCAGCTGCGGCCAGGTCTCGGGCACGTACAGGCCGCCGTCACGGGCGAGCCCGGTCAGCATCACATCGCAGAAGGTGAGCGCGGGGGCTTCCCCGCGGGTCGAAACATAGCGCGTCAAACCGCTCTCCTGACCTGCGTCACCAGGCCATAACCCGTTGATTGAATTCGAAATCGGAACCGCCTAGCGGCAACATGGTCCGGCACCATAATGGTTTTGGTCCGTGCGCGAAACCGGTTGTTGGCACAGCAATGGTCGCGGCTCCGGGTTACGGCGGCGTTACGGACGCCGGCGCGGGAGCGCAGCGCATGGTGGCGCTCCGAACCAGCCTCCCGCGCTCCGCCGTCATCGCGCGGTTCAATGCGTTCGGTAGAAATGTTGACGATCGTCGTCTGCCGGCTATCTGCGCGAGCTCGCCTGGGCGGCCGAGGGGCCGATCGTGATCCGCCAGGGCGAGGACATGGGCGTGCCCTGCTGCCTGCAGGTCGATCTCGACGGATCGGCCGCCGCGCCGGTGAAGGTCTCGGGGAGCGTGCGGTCGATCGAGGCCAAGCCGTAGCCCGCAACCGTAGCCCGCATGAGCGACAGCGACATGCGGGTCGGCACCGGTCCCACATGTCGCTTTGCTCATGCGGGCTACGAGCTACCCGGTGTCCGCTCAGACCTATGCGGCCTCCACGGCCTTCGCATCGGCTTCGGCGAACACCGCCTTGGCCGCGAACAGGCCGTTGAGCGCGGCGGGGAAGCCGGCATACACCGCCATCTGCATGATCACCTCGGTGATCTCGTCGCGGCTGAGGCCGACATTGAGGCCCGCATGGATATGAACTTTCAGCTGCGGGCTGGCATTGCCGAGCGCGGTCAGCGCCGCGATGGTCGCGATCTCGCGGCTGCGCAGATCGAGGCCGGGGCGTGAATAGATGTCGCCGAACGGAAACTCGATCACGTAGGTCGCAAAATCCGGCGCGATGTCGGCGAGCGCCGCGATCACATTGTGGCCGGCCTCGCCGTCGATGCTATCGAGCGCGCGCCGGCCGCGCGCCAGCCGGTCCTGATCGTTGTTGGCGCCGGATTGCGTGCCGCCCGGCATCGGGCTCGTCGTCGTGGTTTGGCTGGGCGTTGATTGCGTCATCATCATTCGTCCTCTCGTTCGTGCCGGCATAGCCGGCGATCTTGCCGTCGAGAATGAGAAGGCAATCCTGCAAGCTGGCGACGCGCGCCCGGACCATATCGCGGTGCCGCTCCAGGAGCTGGCGCCGCTCGGGCTCGGTGGCGACGCCGCGTGCCCGCAGCTCGGCATAGCGCAGCATGTCCCGGATCGGCATTCCCGTGGCCTTTAACCGGCCGAGGAATTCGATCCAGGTCAGGATCGATGCGTCGTAGTCCCGCTGCTGCGCATGGTCGCGATCGGCCCTGGGCAGCAGCCCGATCCGCTCATAGTAGCGGATCGTATGAGGCGTCAGCCCCGACTGCCTGGCCAGCTCGCCGATCTTCATGCGCGCCCATCTCCATTCACGACGCCCGGCAGGCTACGGGTTCGAGCGCGCTCTAAGTCAAGCGCCGTTTTGCCGGCGGGCTACGGGGTCATCGACGCGACGCGCGCCGGCCCCGCGCCCACACCGCGAACGCGACGATCAACGCCGCAGCCAACGAGAACCACGTGACCGCGTATTGCATGTGCTCGTCGCGCAGATGCGGCGACAACGGGCCGGGCTTTGGGATGCCGTTGTCCGGCACCGGGGTCTCGAGGTCGATGTAGAACGGTGCGACCTCGCCCCAGCCGAGCGCCTTGGCCATCGCCAGATGATCGCGCGTGAACCACAGCCGCTTGCCGCGGTTTTCGGCGGCGGTGAGCACGCCTGCAGCCTCGGGGAAACGCAGATAGCCGGTCAGGGTGAGCGGCTCGCCGGTGACCAGCTTGGCGGTGGCGCGGTCCTGCACCGCGCGTTCCTGCATCGTGTTGGCGACGAAGCCGGCGTCGATCACGACGGTCTGGCCAGACGGCAGGCGCGCGGGGAGGAACGCCCAGGTGCCCGGCCCGGAGACGTCCTCGCGCACGGCCGAGCCGGCGCTGTAGACCATGGCATCCGGCAGTCTGGTGTAGGTGGCGGTGAAGCTGACGCGGCGAAATTCGTCGCGCTCCGGCGTCAGCGTGCGCCATTCCGTCTGTGGCGGCAGCGGCTCGGGCGCAGCGGCGACGCGATCGGTGAGCGCGGCGATCAGCGCATGCTTCGCTGCCCGGCGCTGCAACTGCCAGACGCCGAGGCCGATGAACAGTGCGACCATGACGAGGGTGAAGGCGGCAAAGGCGCGAGATGAGGTGTTGGGGCGGGTCGAGGTCATTGTTGCAGGGCCGCCAACGACAGGCTGCACGCTCTGCCGGCGCAGACGGTGCGCTCCCCTCCCCCTTGCGGGGAGGGGTTGGGGGTGGGGGTAGCCCCACAAAGACTGCCGCCGGAGCTACCCCCCTCCCCACCCCACAAGGGGGGAGGGAGCGCACCGCGCCGGCGGCGATCCGTTAAGTCCCTCATCGCGGCGTTTTGTCCACCAAACGGCCGGGCGCGGCCTTGTGGTGGAATTGCAGGGCGATCAGCAGCGACTTCATCGCGCGCAGCGGCAGCAGCGTCGTCACCAGGATCAGCGGTCCCCATAGCGCGGCATGGACCCAGAACGGCGGCTGATACTTCACCTCGACGATCAGGGCGGCGCCGACCACGATGGCGCCAGCGAGCATCATGATGAAGATCGCCGGACCGTCGCCGGTGTCGATGAAGGCGTAGTCGAGATCGCAGGCTTCGCAACGCTTGCGCAGGTTGAGGAAGCCGTCGAACAGCTTGCCCCGGCCGCAGCGCGGGCAGCGGCAGGCGAGCCCGCGCAGGACGGTCTGGGCCAAAGTGACGGGCGGATGGGTGGTCATGGTGTCTTGCCCCCTGGGCGGCCGGGCGACGCCTCATGGTGATACAACCGGAGGCGACGAGAGCGGATCACATTTCGATCAACCGCCGGGCGCCGCCGCAACGAGAAAGGGCGGCCCGAGGGCCGCCCCTTCTTAGCACGTTCGGCGGAAGCGGTGCGCGCCAGCTTCAGTGCGCGCCGTGGGCCATCGCCTCGGCGCCGTGGCCCCAGACGTAGATGCAGATGAACAGGAACAGCCAGACCACGTCGACGAAGTGCCAGTACCAGGCGGCGAACTCGAAGCCGAGATGCTGCTTGGGCGTGAAGTGGCCGGCATAGGCGCGCGCCAGGCAGACGATCAGGAAGATCGTGCCGACCAGGACGTGGAAGCCGTGGAAGCCGGTCGCCATGAAGAAGGTCGAGCCGTAGATGTGGCCGGCGAACGAGAACGTCGCGTGGCTGTACTCATAGGCCTGCACGCAGGTGAAGGTGGCGCCCAGGAGGATGGTGAGGATCAGGCCGTATTTCAGGCCCTTGCGGTCGCCCTCGAGCAGCGCGTGGTGTGCCCAGGTCACCGTGGTGCCCGAGGTCAGCAGGATCAGCGTATTGAGCAGCGGCAGATGCCAGGGATCGAAGGTCTCGATGCCCTTTGGCGGCCAGACGCCGCCGAACAGGGCGTCGCGGGTGGCCTGCACCTCGAAGTTCGGATACAGCGCGGCATTGAAATAGGCCCAGAACCAGGCGACGAAGAACATCACCTCGGAGGCGATGAACAGGATCATGCCGTAGCGGTGATGGAGCTGCACCACGCGGGTGTGATCGCCCTTGTACTGCGCTTCCTTGATGACGTCGCCCCACCAGCTCGCCATGGTGTAGAGCACGCCGATGGTGCCGATGCCGAACACGACCGGCGCGGCGCCGAACATCTTGTGCATCCAGCCGATCGCGCCGAACGCCATGATGAAGGCCGAGACCGAGCCGACGAACGGCCAGGGGCTCGGATCGACGAGATGGTAGTCGTGATGCTTGGCGTGCGCCTCAGCCATGTCAGGTCTCTCCCCAGATCGATGCCGGTCGCGCCGGCACGGTGTCGTTCAACAGCAATGGTCCCCGGACATCGGACGTCCGCGCGGTCACAGGTTGCCCCGCGGTTTGTCCGGCTCGCCCGCGGCGACCGGCTTGGGCTCGGCGTCGCGGACGGGATAGAAGGTGTAGGACAGCGTGATCGTCTTCAGCCCGTCATTCTCGTGATCGGCCGTGATCGCCGGATCGACGTAGAACACGACAGGCATCTCACGGGTCTCGCCCGGGGCCATGGTCTGTTCGGTGAAGCAGAAGCAGTTGATCTTCTGGAAATAGGCGCCCGACGTCAGCGGCGTCACGTTGTAGGCCGCCTGCGCCATGGTGGTGCGCGCCGCCTGGTTGGTGACCTTGTAGTAGACCGTGACCACCTCGCCGATCGCGACCTCGATCTCGGTCTTCTCCGGCTCGAACTTCCACGGCAGCCCGCCGGCGACATTGGCATCGAAACGGATGCCGATCCGGCGCGCCAGCGGCGCCGACGACGGCGCCGCGGTCGCGACCTGCGTGGTGCCGTTGAAGCCGGTGGCGCGGCAGAACCAGTTGTAGAACGGCACGGCGGCATAGGACGCGCCGACCATCAGCACCACGACGGCGCCGCAGATGCCGCCGACCAGCGCATCGCGGCCGAGGCCGCGGCGCGGCGCGGCCGGCGCTGTCGCCGGAACGATCTGGTCGGTTGTTTCCATTGCGGTCTGCTTCGCCCTGTCCTGCATCGCGTCTCTACATCGGCCGATTCAGCACCGCGGGACCCTTCACCATGGTCACCGCGAAGAACAGCACCACCAGCACGCCGAGCGCGAGCGCAATCGCGATCGAGCGGCGACGGCGGCTGCGCAGCTGCGCCTCGGTGAGGACGATGCCCTCCTGCTCGTTCGGATCTGCCATCGTGATCGCCATGTTTTCCAGTCTCGCGCCTCTTACCAGATCAGCGGCGCGATCATGCGCGCGACCGCTTCGAGCCCGAGCGTCGCGAACAGCGCGAACAGGTAAAGGATCGAGAAGGCGAACAGCCTGCGGTTGGCGCGCAGCGAGGCGCTGCGCTCGCGCTTGCGGAACACCTCGATCGCGAGCCATAGCATGCCGGCGCCGAGCGCCAGCGAGACGACGCCGTAGACGGCATCGAAATAGCCGAGCGGCCAGGGCGCCAGCGCGACCGCCACCAGCACGATCGTGTAGAGCAGGATCTGCAGCCGGGTCGCATCGGGGCCGGCGACCACCGGCAGCATCGGCACGCCGGCGCGGGCGTAATCGTCGCTGCGGAACAGTGCCAGCGCCCAGAAATGCGGCGGGGTCCAGAAGAAGATGATCAGGAACAGCCAGAGCGGCTCCGGCGCGATCGATCCGGTGGCCGACACCCAGGCGACCACCGGCGGCAGGGCGCCGGCGGCGCCGCCAATGACGATGTTCTGCGCGGTCCAGCGCTTCAGCCACAGCGTGTAGATCACGACGTAGAAGAAGATGGTGAAGGCGAGCAGCGCGCCGGCGAACCAGTTGACGAGGATGCCCAGCGTCAGCACCGAGAAGAACGACAGCGTGATGCCGAAGGCGAGGGCCTCCTGGCGGGTGACGCGGCCGCGCGGGATCGGGCGGTTGGCGGTGCGCGACATCAGCGAGTCGATGTCGCCTTCCAGCGCCATGTTCAGCGCCCCGGAAGCCCCGGCCCCGACCGCGATGCACAGCAGCGAGGTGATGGCGAGCACCGGGTGGAAATGGCCCGGAGCGATCAGCAGGCCGATCAACGCCGTAAAGATCACGAGCGACATCACCCTCGGCTTCAGGAGCGCGAGATAATCGCCGACATCGGCCTCGGAAATCCGCGGGCCGACGGCAATGGCGTTCTGATCGATGACCGACACGACGAATCCAGACTTCAATTCACAGGCTTCAATTCAAACGGCTCTGACGCAGGGCGTGCCAGAACCTCGATTCAAGACTCCATCCGGCAAACCATCGGGCGCACCACCGGCGGATATCGACGCGGCGCCGGATGGGCGCCGCGTCGGAGAGATCAGGCTCACTGCACCTTCGGCAGCACCTCGAACTGGTGGAACGGCGGCGGCGAGGACAGGGTCCATTCCAAGGTCGTCGCGCCCGGTCCCCACGGATTGTTCGCCGCCTGCTGCTTGCGCATGAAGGCGTCGACGACCCCGTAGATGAAGATCAGCACGCCGAAGGCCGAGATGTAGGAGCCGATCGACGACACCAGATTCCAGCCGGCATAGGCGTCGGGATAGTCGATGTAGCGGCGCGGCATGCCCGACAGGCCGAGGAAGTGCTGCGGGAAGAACACCAGGTTCACGCCGACGAAGGTGACCCAGAAGTGCGCCTTGGCGATGGTCTCGTTGTACATGTAGCCGAACATCTTCGGGAACCAGTAGTACCAGCCCGCGAAGATGGCGAACACGGCGCCGAGCGACAGCACGTAGTGGAAGTGCGCGACGACGTAATAGGTGTCCTGCAGCACGCGGTCGACGCCGGCATTCGCCAGCACGACGCCGGTGACGCCGCCGACCGTGAACAGGAAGATGAAGCCCACCGCCCACAGCATCGGCGCGCGGAATTCGATCGAGCCGCCCCACATCGTGGCGATCCAGGAGAAGATCTTCACGCCGGTGGGCACCGCGATCACCATGGTGGCGGCGACGAAATAGGCCTGCGTCGCCGAGGACATGCCGACCGTGTACATGTGGTGCGCCCATACCACGAAGCCGATGCCGCCGATCGCGACCATGGCGTAGGCCATGCCGAGATAGCCGAACACGGGCTTGCGCGAGAAGGTCGACACGATCTGGCTGATCATGCCGAAGCCGGGCAGGATCAGGATGTACACTTCCGGATGGCCGAAGAACCAGAACAGATGCTGGAACAGCAGCGGGTCGCCTCCGCCGGCCGGATCGAAGAAGGTGGTGCCGAAATTGCGGTCGGTCAGCATCATCGTGATGGCGCCGGCGAGCACCGGCAGCGACAGCAGCAACAGGAACACCGTCACCAGGATCGACCACACGAACAGCGGCATCTTGTGCAGGGTCATGCCCGGCGCACGCATGTTGAAGATCGTGGTGATGAAGTTGATCGAGCCGAGGATCGACGACGCACCGGCGAGATGCAGCGACAGGATCGCGAAATCCACCGCCGGTCCCGGATGACCCGAGGTCGACAGCGGCACATACATCGTCCAGCCGGCGCCGACGCCGTTGGCGCCGGGCTCGCCCTCGACGAATGTCGAGGTCAACAGCAGCGCGAACGAGGCCGGCAGCAGCCAGAACGAGATGTTGTTCATGCGCGGGAACGCCATGTCCGGCGCGCCGATCATCAGCGGCACCATCCAGTTGCCGAAGCCGCCGATCATCGCCGGCATGACCATGAAGAAGATCATGATCAGGCCGTGCGAGGTCACGAACACGTTGTAGGTGTGGTTCTCGTGAAAGAACTGCACGCCCGGATACATCAGCTCGATGCGGATCGCGACCGACATGACGAGGCCGATGATGCCGGCGCACACCGCGAAGATCAGATACATCGTGCCGATGTCTTTGTGGTTGGTCGAATAGATCCAGCGGCGCCATCCGGTCGGATGGTCGTGCGCGTGATCGTCATGGCCGGTCAGGGTCGTCGCGTTCGTCGCCATTGTCCAATCCTCAGTGTCCCCGTAGGCCGCGCGAGGCGGCCCTCAATCCTAAGCGCTCGTCCCCGTGCGTTACTGCGATATGCCCGCAGCCGACGCGTAGGTGCTCGCGGGCGCGCTCGCGTACTTCTTCTTGGCGTCCTCGACCCAGGCGGTGAATTCCTGGTCGCTCACGACGCGCACCGCGATCGGCATGTAGGCGTGATCCTTGCCGCACAGCTCGGAGCACTGGCCGTAATACATGCCGACCTTGGTCGCCTTGAACCAGGTCTCGTTGAGGCGGCCGGGAATGGCGTCGATCTTGATGCCGAAGGACGGCACGGCGAAGGAGTGGATGACGTCGGCGCCGGTGGTCTGGACGCGAATCACCTTGTTGACCGGCACGACCATCTCATTGTCGACCGCCAGCAGGCGCGGCTTCTTGTCCTGCGCCATCAGCGAGTCGAACTCGAACTTGCCGTTGTCGGGATAGGCGTAGCTCCAGTACCACTGCTTGCCGGTCGCCTTGATCGTGAGGTCGGCCTTCGGCACGTCGAGCTCGAGGAACAGCAGGCGGAACGACGGCACCGCAATGGTGACGAGGATCAGCACCGGGATCAGCGTCCACGCCACTTCGAGCAGCGTGTTGTGCGTGGTCCGCGACGGCACCGGATTGGCGCGCGCGTTGAACTTGACCACCACGGCGATCAGCAGCGCCAGCACGAACAGCGTGATGATGGTGATGATCGTCAGCAGCAGGCCGTGGAACCAAGTGATGTTCTCCATCACCGGCGTCGCAGCCTCCTGCAGCTTGACTTCCCATGGCGCCGGCTGCCCCGTTTCAGCAAACGCCGCTCCACCCGACACGAGCGTCATGCCCGTTACAGCCAACCCCAGCAAGGCGCTCAATTGGCCTTTCGACATCTTCATGCCGTCGCGCTCCCTTCAGAACTTTCCCCCTCAGCGCACCGCCCGCTTCACGCGGCGGCGCGCCGTTCGATCCGCTCTCCTGACAAATGGCCTTCGGGCGGATGCATAGAAAAGCACCTGGGCCAGTTCACTGGAATGACGAAATCTTTCTTCTCAAACCATAATTCTTGATCTATCGCAATGCAGTCTTGCGCCGGATATCGCGCGCCGTGCTGTTCGTCGCGACAAGCGTATTTTCCGGGAGATTGCCGCACGCCGTGATTTCGCGGGCAACGGGCGCTTGACAGGCGTGCGGCGCGATGTAGGCAAACGGGACACGGCCGTTTGCGAGGCTGATTCGGCGAGGCGCAGCGGCAGCGCCCACCGGGGTGCGGCCATATTTGGTATCGTTTCGTGCCGTACGCCGGTGACGCTGTCCTCAAGACGCCATCATTGCCGTATCATGGCGTCGGACGCGCAGATCACCCACAGGAAATTGTCATGGCACCGACCCGGATCAGGGTTTCAACGGACAGGACAGCTGACATGCCGACCCCAGCTGCGAATGACTCGCGCCGTTTGTACCGATTCAGCGCGGTGCGTGCGCGACTCACGCGTCTCGCCACAATGACCTCCGCCGCAGCAACGGCGATCGCGCTGATGGCCGCGACGGTGGTCGGCGTGCCGCACGCGGCGTTGGCACAGGGCGCGGTGCGCTCGGTGCATGGCGACTGGCAGATCCGCTGCGACACGCCGCCCGGCGCGCAGAGCGAGCAGTGCGCGCTGATCCAGAGCGTCGTGGCCGAGGACCGCTCCAATGCCGGCCTCACCGTGATCATGCTGAAGACCGCCGACCAGAAGAGCCGGCTGATGCGCGTGGTGGCGCCGCTCGGCGTGCTGCTGCCCTCCGGCCTCGGCCTGAAGCTCGACAACCAGGACGTCGGCCGCGCCGGCTTCGTGCGCTGCCTGCCCAATGGCTGCGTCGCCGAGGTGGTGCTGGAGGACAAGCTGCTCGGCCAGCTCAAGACGGCGAAGACCGCGACCTTCATCATCTTCGAGACGCCGGAGGAAGGGATCGGCTTCCCGCTGAGCCTCAACGGACTGGCCGAAGGCTTCGACAAGCTGCCCTGACGTTGGCCACGATTGACAGGCCCCTCCCGCGCACGATGCCGTGATCGAGCCGTGAGTTCGCGTCTGAATGCGCGCGCCGCGGCCTCAGCGCGGGCCGTCGAGCGCCAGCGCCATCACCAGCAGGGTCTTGTCGAACCCGTCATCGCCAGGCTCCCGCGGCTGCACCGCCTTGAGCAGGAATCCGGCCTTCTGGTACAGCCGGATAGCGTTGGTGTTGCTGCGGTAGACCGTGAGCTCGACACGCGAGAAGCCGGCCGCCCGCGCGGCCTCGAGCGCCGCCGCCATCAGTCGCCTGCCGAGGCCCTGGTGCCGGAACTGCGGCATTAGGCCCATGCCGAGCACCCCGATCCGGGCATCGATTGGCCCCGATTTGGGCGTCACATCGCACCAGCCGACCACCTCCCCGGCCGAGAGAGCGACGAATTGCGGATATCCCTCGTGGATGTTGTTCAGAATGAAGGCGCGCGTGGACTCCAGCGGCGGCGCCTGCACGAACGACAAATAGCGCCGCTCGCGCGCGACATGATCGAGCGTGCGGTGGAAGCTCTCGATGTGAGCGGACGTGATGGGAACGATCTCAACCATGTCAGTTCGGTAATCATCCAGCCCCTCGCGCCCCGGCGTCAAAACAACTATCTTGGAATGAACGCTCCGACAACGGATTGAAACATGACTGCTCCCACCACTTCCCTGCTCGAGCGCGCCAATCTGGATCGCGATGCGGTCCGGAGCGAGGTCGCGCGCGGCCTGGCCGGCGCCGATGACGGCGAATTGTTCTTCGAATACAGCCAGACCGAGGCGCTGACCTTCGACAATGGCCGGCTGAAGCAGGCGACCTACGACACCAGCCAGGGTTTCGGCCTGCGCGCGGTGAAGGACGACGCGGTCGGCTATGCCCATTCCTCCGACGTGTCGCTGCCGGCCCTGATGCGCGCCGCCGATGCGGTGAGCGCGGTCAGGGGCGGCTATTCCGGCACGTTCGCGAGCGCACCGCCGCACACCAACGTCCGGCTCTATGGCGACGACAATCCGCTGGACGCCCCGGGCTTCGAAACCAAGGTCAAGCTGCTCGGCGAGATCGACGCGTATCTGCGCGACAAGGATCCGCGCGTGCGCCAGGTGACGGTGAGCCTGGGCGCGACCTGGCAGGTCGTGGAGATCCTGCGGCCCGACGGCGAGAGCTATCGCGACATCCGCCCGCTGGTGCGCGTGAACATCTCCGTCGTCGCCGGCCAGGGTGATCGCCAGGAGAGCGGCGGCAAGGGCTATGGCGGCCGCGAGGCCTATGCGCGCTTCATCGAGACCAAGGCGTGGCGCGAGGCCGCCGACGGCGCGCTGCGCGAGGCGCTGGTCAACCTGGAGTCTGTCCCCGCCCCCGCCGGCGAGATGGACGTCGTGTTAGGGGCCGGCTGGCCCGGCGTGATGCTGCACGAGGCCGTCGGCCACGGCCTCGAGGGCGACTTCAACCGCAAGAAGACCTCGGCCTTTGCCGGACTGCTGGGCAAGCCGGTCGCCGCCAAGGGCGTCACCGTGGTCGATGACGGCACCATGGCCTCGCGCCGCGGCTCGCTGTCGATCGACGACGAGGGCACGCCGACCAGCCGTACCTTGCTGATCGAGGACGGCATTCTCGTCGGCTACATGCAGGACCGCCAGAACGCGCGGCTGATGAACATGGCGCCGACCGGCAACGGCCGCCGCCAGGGCTACGCACATGTGCCGATGCCGCGCATGACCAACACCTACATGCTGGCCGGCGAGCACGACCCGGCCGAAATCATCGCATCCGTCAAGAACGGCATCTATGCCGTCAATTTCGGCGGCGGCCAGGTCGACATCACCTCGGGCAAATACGTCTTCCAGTGCACCGAGGCCTACAGGATCGAGAACGGCAAGGTCGGTGCGCCGGTGAAGGGCGCGATGCTGATCGGCAACGGCCCGACGGATTTGAACCGCATCAGCATGATCGGCAACGATCTGTCGCTCGATACCGGCATCGGCACCTGCGGCAAGAACGGCCAGGGCGTGCCGGTCGGCGTCGGTCAGCCGACGCTTCGCATGGATCGCATCACCGTTGGAGGCACGGGCCGATGAGCCTCGACAAGATGTCCACGAGCAAGATCGGAACCAAGGCCGTGCGCAAGGAAACCACTTGGGGCGGTCAGCTTGCGCAACTCGCCGCCGTGGTGATGGTGGTGTTCGTCGCCAAGGGCGCGATCGCCGAGCCGTTCTACGTGCCGTCCGGCTCGATGGAGCCGACCCTGATGATCGGCGACGCCCTGCTGGCGTCGAAATTCCCCTATGGCTACGGCACCTCGTCGCTGCCGATGCAGATCACGCTGCCGGAGACGGGACGCCTGTTCGGCGAGACGCCGAAGCGCGGCGACGTCGTCGTGTTCCGCTGGCCGGGCGACAACTCGCAGGCCTGGGTCAAGCGCGTCGTCGGCCTGCCCGGCGACCGCATCCAGATGCGCCAGGGCCAGCTCTACATCAACGGCCAGGCAGCCGCGCTGAAGCCGGACGGCATCGGCGATGCCGAGGACGACACCGGCCGCAACGAGCCGGCCTATCGTTACGTCGAGACGCTGCCGAACGGCGTGTCGCATTTGATCTTCAAGATGCGCGACAACGGCCGGCTCGACAACACCCCGGAGGTGACCGTTCCGCCCGGCAAGCTGTTCGTGCTCGGCGATAACCGCGACAACTCCGCCGACAGCCGCGTTGCCTTGCGCGACGGCGGCGTTGGCCTGCTGCCGATCGACAACCTCGTGGGCCGCGCCGATGCCGTGGTCGGCTCCTGGGACCTCGGCTTCAAGAACCAGCCGGTCTGGGCCTGGCTGTCGGGCTTCCGGCTGGATCGCTTCTTCACCGCGGTGCGCTGAGCGGATCGCGGCCGTGACCTTCGACGATGTCAGGGCGCTTGCGCTGACATGGCCGGAGGTCGAGGACGGCACGTCCTACGGGACGCCCGCGCTGAAGGTGCGCAAGAAGATGCTGGCGCGGCTGAAGGAGGACGGGGACAGCCTCGTCCTGCCCGGCGTACTGCTGGATGAACGCGCGATGCTGGTCGAGACGCGCCCAAAGCTGTTCTATTTCACCGATCACTACCGCGACTATCCGATCGTGTTGCTGCGCCTGTCGAAGGCGAAGCGCGCCGACGCAGAGCCGCTGTTGCGCCGGCAGTGGCGGGCCCTGGCGTCAAGGAGAGCCGTAGCCGTGTTCGATCGCGGCTGAAACGGGCTGCACGCCGTTCTCCATCTCGTGTATTGAACGTGTCGACGGCACCCATGTTCTGATGCCTTCGACCATCATGACCAAAGACGATTTCATCGCAGCCGCGCTGCGCAACCCCGTCAACACCGCGATCATGCGCGTGCTGCGTGAAACGGCCGTGCCCGATGCCTGGGTCGTCGCCGGCTGCCTGACTCAGAGCGTCTGGAACGTGCGGACCGGCCGTCCGATCGATCACGGCATCAACGACTACGACATCTTCTATTTCGATCCGGATACGTCGTGGGATGCTGAGGACGCCGTCATCCGGCGCATCACATCCTGCCTCCATGACATCGAAGCCAAGGTGGAGGTGCGCAACCAGGCCCGCGTCCATCTCTGGTATCCCGCCAAGCACGGTCGTCCCTACTCCGCCGTGTCGCGATCAACCGATGGAATCGACCGGTTTCTCACCGTCAACACGCAGGTCGGGCTCCGCCCCGCCGCCGATGGATATGAGCTCTATGCGCCCAAGGGCCTCGGTGACATCGCGCAGATGATCGTGCGGCCGAACCACACGGCCAATTTCTCGGCGACGAACTACATCGCCAAGGCGGAACGTTGGAAGGCACTGTGGCCTGAGATCACCGTGATCGTCGCGGAAGACTAACATTGTTGGACCAACACGTGAAACGACAGGGACGCAGGCATCTTCGTTTGCCGTCCTATAGCCGGCCCGCAAAATAGCGGCCCTCGTCGCCCCGCGCTATCGCACCACGCCTGACGTGAACCCCGCGCGGCGCCGCGGCGGCTTGATCTCCTTCTTCAGGAAGCAATGCGCCTCCTTGCCGGCATAGCCGGGCCGCGCGAAGGTCCAGGCCCGGCATTTGTTGTCGCCTGTGCAAGCAGCCTTGCAGATCTCCTCGGCGTCGGCGGCCTTCTCTTCCTTCTTGTCCGCCGCCTTGTCACCGCTGCTCTTGTCGCCCTTGTCGGCGGCCTTCTCGGCCTTGTCGCCGCCCTTCAGATCGGTGGTCTTGATGTCGAAGCTGCGGTAGTCGCCGCCGGGACGGTCGATCGACGTCTCGACCGCATCGTTGCGGATCTCGACGACGCCCGCGCCACGCACGCCGGAAACGCAGCAATTGTCCGGCACGCGCGCCGGCACGCTGTTCTTGAGCCAGCACACCGCACCCGCTTCCATCACGGTCGGATAGTTGAAGCTCCAGGCGCGGCACCGCCGGTCGTGCTCGCACAGCAGCGCGCAATCGGCCGGGTCGCCGGAGGTGATCGGCGCGCTCATATAGTCGCCGCCGGGGCGATCGGAATAGGTCTGGGCTGAAGCCGGCGTCAGGCACACAGCCGCGAACAGGCACGCCAGTGCCCTCAGCCATGCCCCGATGAAGCGCCCCACGCGCCGCCGCTGAACCATCCGACCCATTGTTAATGTTCGAGTTTTCTTGCGAGTTTTTAGGCAGTCATTTGATCGCCATGAACCTGTATGGCGGATGAACGGCTCGGACCGGTGGGAGCAGCGGAAGGCAACGCAGCGGCGCCCAGGCGCTGAATCGAACCTGGGACACAAATCGCAACAAAAAACAGCGGACCCAAGCCGCCAGCCGCCTCAACGTGGAGCAGACGGCGCAGCGAACCTGCGACGGTCGCAGGCTCAGCCGTTCCGATCAGAACGCATATTCGTCGTAGGCCGGCTCGACCGAGCCACCCCACGGGCCGTCGAACTTCTCCAGCATCTCCTCGGCCGGCGAGCGGCCGGAATCGATGATCTGGTCGAGCGGCTCGAGATAGCGGCTCTCGTCGCGGCCGAGATGGTCGATGCGGCCGCGCCGGCGCAGGCCGAGATGCGCCAGGGTGAGGCATTCCTTGGCGATCTCGAACACGTAGCGATTGCGAATACGCGCCTTGAAGCCGAGGCGCGGCACGTCGTCGCGCAGGTTCTGGCGCTCGAACGCGGTCCAGGTCTTGACCAGGTCCCAGGCCGCGTCGAGGCTGACGTCGTCGTAGAGCAGGCCGCCCCAGAACGCCGGCAGCGCCGGCAGCCGGCCCCACGGCACACCGTCGGCACCGCGCATTTCCAGATAGCGCTTCAGGCGCACCTCCGGGAAGATCGTCGAGAGGTGATTGGCCCAATCCGACAGCGTCGGACGCTCGCCCGGCATCGCCGGGTTCTTGCCTTCGAAGAAGTCGCGGAACGAGGTGCCGGAGACGTCGATATAGGTCTCCTCGCGTTTCACGAAATACATGGGAACATCGAGCGCGTAGTCGACCCAGCGCTCGAAGCCCATGCCGTCCTCGAACGCCCACGGGATCATGCCCGAGCGCTGATTGTCAGTGTCGCGCCAGATCTCGGAGCGGAACGACAGGAAGCCGTTCGGCTTGCCTTCGGTGAATGGCGAATTGGCGAACAGCGCGGTCGCGATCGGCTGCAGCGCCACCGAGACCCTGAGCTTCTTGACCATGTCGGCTTCGGAGGAGAAGTCGAGATTGGTCTGCACGGTGCAGGTCCGGTACATCATGTCGAGGCCGTAACGGCCGACCTTCGGCATGTAGCTGGTCATGATCTTGTAGCGGCCCTTGGGCATCAGAGGAATTTCGGCGCGCGACCAGGACGGCGTCATGCCCAAGCCGAGAAAGCCGATGCCGAGCGGAGTTGCGATCTCGCGTACCTGCGCCAGATGCGCCATCAGCTCCGCATGCGTCTGATGCACGGTCTCGACCGGCGCGCCCGACAATTCGAACTGGCCGCCGGGCTCCAGCGAGATGGCACCGCCGCCGGTGACGTCATAGAGCCCGATGATGTTGCCGCGCTCCATGATCGGCTCCCAGCCGAGCAGGAGCTTCATGCCTTCGAGCAGCGCGCCGATGCCGCGCGCACCCTCGTAAGGGACCGGGCGGTGACCGTCGAGCGTGAACGGCGTCTTCTCGTGCTCGGTCCCGATGCGGAAGGCGGACGGCGGCTTCACGCCGGCCGCGAGCCACGCCACCAGCTCGTCGCGCGACTGCAGCGGGGTCATATCGATCTGGTCACGCGCCATGGGAGTCTCGGTTCAGAAGCGCTTCGAGGGTCGCGCGTGGTGACAGGAAAGGCCGCGGACCCCAGGGGGCCGCGGATGTGAATGGGAACGGATGCTTCATCGGCTCGCCGCGCCCTCTCCAGCCGCCAACGGAGCGGCCTGACCACAGGAGCAGCCAAGCCGATCCAGCAGCATGCAAAGCTTGGCGGCGTCGGTATCCGACAGCTTGGAGCCGACATGCTTCTCGATCGCGGCGGAATAGGCCGACCACATCCGCTTCTGCAGTTCGCGTCCGGCCTCGGTGATCTCGACGAACTGGCCGCGCTTGTCCATCTTGCATTCGCGCCGGACGACCAGACCTTCTTCGACCAGCCGGTCGATCAGCCGGGAAGTGGAATATTGCGGGATCAGCATCTGCCGCTCGAGCTCGACCGGGCGCAGCTCGCCCGCGGGCGCCCGGGACAGCTCCAGCAGCGCATCATACCAGGCGAGCGGCGGAAAACCGGCCTTCTTCAGCTCCTGCTCGACGCAGTCCAGCACCCGGCTCTGGACCCGCATCAGGCGGATCCAGGCGGCGGTCGCCTCGGTCGATGGTTTGCGTTTCATGGGCCGGCTCGTATCCTTCAGGTCCTCGTTCTAGCGCATTCGATGCACCTGCATCAATCTTGACTATTCCATGCAAGTGCATGTAAGGGCGGGTGTGACGCCGCGATCGGTTCCAACCACGACGATGGTCTCACGGAGGGAATACCCAATGAAGCTTTATTATTCACCCGGCGCCTGCTCGCTCTCGCCCCACATCGCCCTGCTCGAGGCCGGCCTGCCCTACGATCTCGTCAAGGTCGACCTGCGCGCCAAGACCCTGGAAAATGGCGACGATTACCTCAAGGTCAATCCGAAGGGCCAGGTGCCGGCGCTCGGGTTGCCGAGCGGCGAGATCGTGACCGAAGGCCCGGTCATCGTCCAGATGATCGCCGACCGGGCGGCGACCAAGAACCTCGCCCCGGCGCGCGACAGCGGCGAGCGCTACAAGCTCTTGGAGTGGCTGAACTTCATCACCTCGGAGCTGCACAAGAATTTCAGCCCGATGTTCTCGCCGGTGCTCTCCGACGACGCCAAGGCGTTCTTCAAGGACCGCGTGATGGGCAAGTTCAAATATATCGACGGCCAGCTTGCCGGCCACGACTATCTGATGGGCCAGCAGTTCACGGTCGCCGACGGCTATCTGTTCACCATCCTGACCTGGGCGGACCGGATGAAGTTCGACCTGTCGGCGATGCCGAATCTGGTGGCCTACAAGAACCGCGTCGCCGCGCGGCCGAAGGTGCAGGAGGCGCTGACGAAGGAAGGGCTGATGAAGGCGGGGTGAGGGTTTGCTTCTTACGAAGCGATTGCGACGCCACGAAGCCGGTGAGCTCCCCTCCCCCTTGCGGGGAGGGGTCGGGGGTGGGGGTCCACACGATGACTCCCGCTGAGTCCACCGACCTGCGTGCTCCATCGCGACCGCGAGAACGCAGGACGGACGCTATCCCCTCTGCAGACTACGCTCGTGATAAAAAGGCCGGCGCGGCGAGGGATGTCTCCAGGACTGTGAGACCTTTTCCTGAGACCCCCACCCCCGACCCCTCCCCGCAACGGGGAGGGGAGCGCACCGTCGATGCGGTGCTATCGAGACTCATCAGGCAGCCCGCAATCGTCAAGCCGCCGCCTTCTTCGGCGGAAAGCGGCCGTAGAAGGTTTCGCCCTTGGCGGCCATCTCTTCCAGCAGCTTCGGCGGGGCGAAGCGCGAGCCGTACTTCTCTGTGAACTTGTGGCACAGCTCGACGAACTTCTTCGTGCCCATGAAGTCGATGTAGGACAGCGTGCCGCCGGTGAACGGCGCGAAGCCGAAACCGAGGATGGAGCCGACATCGGCCTCGCGCACGTCGGTGATGACGTGGTCCTCGACGGTGCGCGCAGCCTCCACCGCCTGCACCACCAGGAAGCGCTGCTTCAGCTCCTCGACGTCTAGCGTGTCGGGATCGAGATGCTTGGGCTGCAGCTTGGCGAGATCCGGCCACAGGCTCTTCTGACCCTTGCCCTTCTCGGGATAGTCGTAAAAGCCTTTGGCGTTCTTGCGGCCGAAGCGACCCTGCTTCTCGACCAGCTCGACCATCAGCTTCTTGTGGTCCTGGTTGATCGCGTTGGGTCCGAGATCGTGCTCGGTCGCCTTCATGATCTTGAGGCCGAGATCGAGCGCGACCTCGTCCGACAGCGACAGCGGGCCAACCGGCATGCCGGCCATCTTGGCCGCGTTCTCGATCATCGCCGGCGGCACGCCTTCGAGGAACATCTCGTTGCCCTCGGCGATGTAGCGCATCACGCAGCGGTTGGCGAAGAAGCCGCGGGAGTCGTTGACCACGATGGGCGTCTTGCCGATGGTGCGGACATAGTCGAGCGCGGTCGCCAGCGCGACGTCGCCGGTGGCCTTGCCCATGATGATCTCGACCAGCATCATCTTCTCGACCGGCGAGAAGAAGTGGATGCCGATGAAGCGGCCCTGGTCCTTGAACTCCTCGGCCAGCGAGGTGATCGGCAAGGTCGAGGTGTTGGAGGCGAAGATCGCGCCGTCCTTCAGATGCTGCTGCGCCTTGGCGTAGGTCTCGGCCTTGACCTTGCGGTCCTCGAACACGGCCTCGATGACCAGGTCGCAATCCTTCAGCGCGGCGTAGTCGGCGGTCGCGGTGATGCGGCCCATGATCGCCTCCGCCTCGCCCGGCTTGGCGCGGCCCTTCTTGACCAGACCATCGACCACGCTCTGGGCATGCGCCTTGCCCTTGTCGGCGCTCTCCTGGTCGCGGTCGATCAGCACGACCTCGAGGCCACCGCGCGCCGAGACGTAGCCGACGGATGCGCCCATGAAGCCGGCGCCGATCACGGCGATCTTCTTCAGCTTGCTTGGCGGCACGTCGGCCGGACGACGCGCGCCCTTGTTCAACTCCTGCATCGACAGGAACAGGCTGCGGATCATCGCTGCGGCTTCCTTGGAGCGCAGGATGTGGGCGAAGTAGCGCGACTCGACGCGCAGCGCGGCGTCGATCGGCAACTGCAGGCCCTCATAGACGCAGCTCATGATCGCGCGCGCGGCCGGATAGTTGTCGTAGGTCTCGCGGCGGTAGATGGCGTTGCCGGCCGGGAACATCATCATGCCGTTCTTCGAGAACACCGGGCCGCCCGGCAGCTTGAAGCCCTTCTCGTCCCACGGCTGAACGGCCTTGCCGCCGCCCTTGATCCAGTCCTTGGCGGCCTTGATGAGGTCAGCCGCCGGAACGATGGCGTCGACCAGCTTCAAGGCCTTGGCCTTGTCGAGCGTCAGCGCCTCGCCCTTCAACAGCAGGTTCATCGCGTCCTGCGGCTGCACGATGCGCGGCACGCGCTGGGTGCCGCCGGCGCCGGGGAACAGGCCGACCTTGATCTCGGGCAGGCCGAGACGGGTCTTCGGGTTCTCGGCCGCGACGCGGTGATGGCAGGCCAAGGTCAGCTCGAAGCCGCCGCCGAGCGCGAGGCCGTTGATCGCGGCGACCCACGGTTTGCCCGACGTTTCCATAGCCCGGTAGATCTGCGAGAAGCGCCGGCTGTTGTCGAACAGCATCTGGTTGGCGGCTTCCTCGCCCTTGCCCTTCAGCACCTCGGCATAGGTGCGGTTCATGCCCTCGAGCATGGACAGGTCGGCGCCGGCGCAGAACGCCTCCTTGGCCGAGGTGATGACGACGCCCTTGATGGCGGCGTCAGCAGTGGTCTCCTTGACGATGGTCTCGAGTTCGATCGCCGAGGTCTCGTCCAGCACGTTCATCGAACGTCCCGGAATGTCCCAGGTGATCAGCGCAATGCCGTCGGCATCGGTTTCGAGTTTGAAGTTCTTGAAGGCCATATTGATCTCCCTCGGTGCCAGCAGCCGGTCGGCGCGGCGTTGTCCTGAAATCGTAGGGTGGGCAAAGGCGCCCTTGCGCCGTGCCCACCGACGGTGTCGATGAAGACGATGGTGGGCACGCTTCGCTTTGCCCACCCTACGTTAGGAGTTCGTCACACCCGCTCAATGATGGTCGCGGTGCCCATGCCGCCACCGATGCACAGCGTGACCAGGGCGGTGGCCTTATCGGTGCGCTCCAATTCGTCGAGCACGGTGCCCAGGATCATCGCGCCAGTGGCGCCGAGCGGATGGCCGAGCGCGATGGCGCCGCCATTGACGTTGATCCTGTCCTTGTCGATCTCGAACGCCTGCATGTAGCGCAGCACGACCGAGGCGAACGCCTCGTTGAGCTCGAACAGGTCGATGTCCGAGGTCTTCATGCCGGAGCGCTCGAACAGCTTCTCGGTGACGTCGACCGGGCCGGTCAGCATCATCGCGGGCTCCGAGCCGATATTGGCGAAGGCGCGGATTTTCGCGCGCGGCTTCATGCCATACTTCGCCCCGGCCTCCTTGCTGCCGAGCAGCACCGCGCCGGCGCCGTCGACGATGCCCGAGGAGTTGCCGGCGTGATGCACGTAGTTGACGCGCTCGATCTCCGGATGCGACTGGATCGCCACTGCATCGAAGCCGCCCATCTGCGCCATCGCCGCGAATGACGGCTGCAGCTGCGCCAGCGACTGCATCGTCGTCGACGGGCGCATGTGCTCGTCCTTGGCGAGGATGGTCAGGCCGTTGATGTCCTTGACCGGAACGACAGACTTGTCGAAGCGGCCTTCCTCCCAGGACTTCGCCGCGCGCTGCTGGCTCTGCACCGCGTAGGCGTCGACGTCGTCGCGCGAGAAGCCGTACTTCGTCGCGATCAGATCGGCGGAGACACCCTGCGGCATGAAGTAGGCCGGCACCGCCATCGACGGGTCCATCGGCCAGGCGCCGCCGGAGGCGCCGATGCCGACGCGGCTCATCGACTCCGCGCCGCCGCCGATGACCAGCTCATGCTGGCCGCTCATGATCTGCGCGGCGGCGAAATTCACGGCGTCGAGGCCGGAGGCGCAGAAGCGGCTGATCTGAATGCCCGGGACGGCGTCGCCGAGACCCGCATTCAGCGCGGCGAAACGCGCGATGTCCGAGCCGGCCTCGCCGACCGGATCGACCACGCCGAGCACGACGTCATCGACCGCGTCCTCGGGAATGTTGTTGCGGTCCTTGAGCGCCTTCAAAGGCACCGTGGCGAGCGCGAGCGCGGTCACCTCATGCAGGCTGCCATCGGATTTGCCGCGGCCGCGGGGGGTACGCACGTGGTCGTAGATAAAGGCCTCAGGCATCACGCCCTCCTCATCTGATCGGATTCGTTGTTGTTGGTGTTCGACGGTAGCCGGCGCGCGAGCAGCGCACCGGCTCCCGCCGCAGCATCAGAAGGCTTCCGCCGGCAGCTCCATCACGGTCGCACAGCCGGCCTGCAGGCGGGCGAGATGCGCGGCCGTCTCAGGGATCACGCGCTCCATGAAGAATCGGCCCGTGACCAGCTTCGTGGTCAGATAGGTCGATCTGTCGCCGGCCGCAATCTTGTCCTGCGCGACCTTGGCCATCTTCGCCCACATGTAGCCGAAGGTGACCAGCGCGAAGAGATGCATGTAGTCGGTCGCGGCGGCGCCGGCATTGTCCGGCTTGGTCATCGCGTTCTGCATCAGCCACGTCGTGGCCTGCTGCAGATGGCCGAGCGCGGTCGACAACGGGGCGACGAACGGCTTCATCGCATCATTGCCGCCCTGCTCCTTGGCGAACGAGCCGACCTCGGCGAAGAACGCCATCACGGCGCGGCCGCCGTCGCGCGGCAGCTTGCGGCCGACGAGATCCAGCGCCTGGATGCCGTTGGCGCCCTCGTAGATCATCGCGATGCGGGCATCGCGCACGAACTGCTCCATGCCGTGCTCGGCGATGTAGCCGTGGCCTCCATACATCTGCTGCGCCTGCACCGCGTTGGCGAAGCCCATGTCGGTCATGTAGCCCTTCATGACCGGGGTCATCAGGCCCATGTGGTCGTCGGCGGCCTGGCGGTCCTTCGGGTCCTGCGAGCGGTGCGCGACGTCGCTCTTCAGCGAGGTCCACACCACCATGGCGCGCGCGGCCTCGTTGAAGGCGCGGATCGACAGCAGGGTGCGACGCACGTCGGGATGCACGATGATCGGATCGGCCGCCTTGTCCGGCGCCTTGGCACCGGTCAGCGAACGGCCCTGGATGCGCTCGCGGGCATAGGCGACCGCGTTCTGATAGGCGACCTCGGACTGCGCGAGCCCCTGCACGGCGACGCCGAGCCGGGCCTCGTTCATCATCACGAACATGCCCTGCATGCCCTTGTTCTCTTCGCCGATCAGCCAGCCGGTGGCGTTGTCGTAGTTCATCACACAGGTCGAGTTGCCGTGGATGCCCATCTTGTGCTCGATCGATCCGCAGGTCACTCCGTTGCGCGCGCCGACGGTGCCGTCCGGATTGACCATGAATTTCGGCACAACGAACAGCGACACGCCCTTGATGCCGGCGGGCGCGCCCTCGATGCGGGCGAGCACGAGATGGATGATGTTGGAGGCCAAGTCGTGCTCGCCGGCCGAGATGAAGATCTTGGTGCCGGAGATCTTGAAGCTACCGTCGGGCTGGCGCACCGCCTTGGTGCGCAAGAGACCGAGATCGGTGCCGCAATGCGGCTCGGTGAGGTTCATGGTGCCGGTCCACTCGCCCGCCACCATCTTCGGCACGTAGGTCTTCTTCTGCTCCTCGTTGCCATGCACGATCAGCGCGGCGGTGGCGCCCATGGTGAGGCCGCCATACATCGAGAACGCCATGTTGGCAGAGCACTGGAATTCGTTGACGGTCTGGCTCAATGTCACCGGCAGGCCCTGCCCGCCATATTCGGTCGGCGCCGACAGGCCGAGCCAGCCGCCCTCGACGATCTGCTTGTAGGCCTCCTTGAAGCCCTTCGGCGTGGTCACGCTGCCGTCGTCATGGCGCTTGCAGCCTTCGAGATCGCCCACGCGATTCAGGGGGTGCAGCACCTCTTCGGCGAGCTTGGCGGCCTCGCCGAGGATCGCCTCGCGGACATCGGCCGAGGCATCGGAGAAGCCCGGCAGATTGTCGTAGCGGTCGATCTGGAACACGTCGTTGAGCAGGAAGGTGACATCTTCCACGGGGGCTTTGTAGATCGGCATCGGCGTCTCCGGCAGGAAGGCTGAAGTTTCAGACTGAAATTGTGCGGACGCGGCAGGCAATGCTGGCCGCGGACTGTAGCGATTTCTAAGAGCTTGCGGCAGCCATTCGTTTGCGGCTGTCGGTCACATCACGACGGCTTGCTCATCGCGGCCAGCTGTTCGCCCATCAGGCGGTGCAGCAAATTGATCGCCTTGAGCGGGCGCACCATCACCTTGAAGTGAGTAATCCGACCGGCGTCATCGAAAGTGATGATGTCGACGCCATTGAGCTTGATGCCTTCGATCTCGTTCTCGAATTCGAGCACGGCGCCCGTGGCGTTACGCCACTCCCCGACATATTTGAATCCGGGACCGCCTAAGACTTTCTCAGCACTCGCGAGATATTTGAAGGTGATGTCGCGGCCGCGCTGCGGCGTATGCACGACGGGACTCTCGAACACGGCGTCGGGGTGCAGCAGCTCCCGCAGCGCGCCGAGATCGTGAGACCTCATATAGCCGTACCATCCATCGAGGCCGGTCATTGTCATTGGGCGTCTCCTCGGGGCGGAACAGGCCAGCACCACAACCACCCCATATGCACATTGACGCATATGCGCTAATGTGCATAATGTCAAGCGTGGAGCGGGGCAGAACACGATCAGAAAAACGGGAGCAATTTCCGGCCATGGCCCTTGGCGACGCCATCCTCGCCTGCCTCACCGAACATCCGATGACGGGCTACGAGCTCGCCAAGACGTTCGATTCCTCGATCGGCTTCTTCTGGAAGACGGACCACCAGCAGATCTACCGCGAGCTGTCGCGGCTGCGCGACCGCGGCTACATCCAGGGTCGCGAGGTGGTGCAGACCGGCAAGCCCAACAAGCTGGTCTACACATTGACCGCGGAGGGCCGCGCGGCGTTTCGCAGCTGGGCGGCGCGGCCGAGCACGCCGGCCTCGACGAAGGACGATCTTCTCGTCCGGCTCTATGCACTGGGCGCCGCCGACATCGGGCCGATCCGGGCCGACCTGATGGCGCGGCTCGAGCATCATCGCGACCGCGCCGAGCGCTACGATCGCATCCTCAAGAAGCATTATGCGGACGGCAACGTGGCCCCGGCCGATATGGGCAAGCTCCTCAACCTGCGTCTCGGCCTGCGCCACGAACGCATGGTGGCCGAATGGTGCGAGGAAGCGATCACCGCGCTGTCGACGATATCCGGCGCCAGCAGCGCACGATCGCTCGATCCATCATCGCGTGAAAATGCCGGCTGATACCCGCCGTTCGATAGGGCAAAACTTCTGACCGCGCCGGCGGTAAACTTAACCCGTTATTTACCGTAAAAGTCAAAAGTCGGGACCTGGAGCAGACGATCTGCGCGGACCCGTTCATGTTCATGTCCGGGACGCGTGGAGAGGCTGGAGGCGCTTGGTGGAGCGCTGGAAGCGGAACCGGACGAGACATGAATTCGCGCGTACCGTGGAGTAATGAAGGCATCGACCCGTCCGTCCGTGAAAGGGCCGAGGCCGCGGCGCAACGCGCCGGCATGACGCTGAACGACTGGATCAACTCCACGCTCGGCGCATCTACCCCGCCCGACTTCCGTGGCAGCCACGCGCCGCGCAGCACGCCGACCGTCAGCCGCGATGCCCGCGAGGTGACCGACATCCACCAGCGGCTCGACTCCATCGCACGGCAGATCGAGCAGATGTCGCGCCCCGTCGCGCGCAAGGATGCGCCACGCGACGAGCAGGGCGTCGCGCGTCAGCTGAACGATGCGATCTCGCGGCTCGACGCCCGCCTGTCACAGATCTCGACGCCGCTGCGCAAGCCGGACACCGAAGACCGCTATCGTGGTCCTGACGGCGTCGAGCGCGCCGCTGCGCAGCTCTACCGGCCCGCCCAGCCGCTCAGCGCGGGTTCGTTCGACGTGGCCGTCGCGGAGATCAGCGCCCGCCAGAGCGAGCTCGACAATGCGCGCCCGCTGCCGCCGCACCAGGCGCCGCCGACCGCGCCCGCCATGGCATCCGCAGCAGCGCCGTTGATGACCCCGATCAGCGCGCCGCTGACGCCGCCGCAACCGGCCGCCCCCACGCCCGATTTTTCGCTGCTCGAACGCCATCTGCTGAAGATCACGAGCCAGATCGAGGCGCTGCATCGCCCCGACGACGGCATCGAGCAGTCGATCGCCGGCTTCCGCAACGAGCTCTCCGAGATTCGTCACGCCATCACCGAGGCGATGCCGCGCCGGGCGATCGAGTCGATCGAGAACGAGATTCGCTCGCTGTCGCGCCGCATCGACGAGAACCGCAACACCGGTGTCGACGGCCAGGCACTGGCCGGGATCGAGCGCGCGCTGACCGACATCCGCGAGGTCGTCGGCTCGCTGAAGCCTGCCGAGCAGCTCGCCGTCTATGACGAGGCGATCCGCAATCTCGGCGCCAAGCTCGACCTGATCCTGCGCGCCAATGACGACCCCGGCACCGTGCAGCAGCTCGAAAGCGCCATCGCGGCGCTGCGTGCGATCGTCGCCAATGTCGCCTCCAACGACGCCCTGGAACGGCTGTCGGACGATCTTCGGCAGCTGTCGTCGAAGGTCGACCAGGTCACGCAGGCGCGCGACAATCACGAGTCGTTCCACGACTCCTTTGCGGCGCTCGAACAGCGCATCGCCGCGCTGACCTCGACGCTGGAGAGCCGCGAGCCGCCGTCGGCAGCGCGCGACAACACCGCCCAGATCGAGGACGCGCTGCGCGGCCTGTCCGACCGCATCGACCGCCTGCAGGTCGGCAACGACGGCTCATCGGCGATCACCCATCTCGAACAGCGGATCAGCTATCTGCTGGAGCGGCTCGAGGCCGCCAACGACCCGCGCGGCGGCAACATGACCCGCGTCGAGGACGGCCTGCAGGACATCCTGCGCTATCTCGAACGGCAGCAGGCGACATTCGCAGCGCTGGCGGAGAGCCGGTCGCAGCGCGAAACGTCGCAGGACGGCGGCCTGATCGACATGGTCAAGCGCGAGCTGTCCGACATCCGCTTCAGCCAGACCGAGACCGACCGCAACACCCAGGACTCGCTCGAGGCCGTCCACAACACGCTGGGGCACGTCGTCGACCGCCTCGCCATGATCGAGGGCGACCTGCGCAATGTGCGCGCCACCGCGGGCCCGCCGGCCGCGCTGCCGCCGCTGGCACCGCCAATCGAGTCGCCGATGCCGGCTGCACGCGCGCCGGCGCCCCAGGCCTTTGCCGAGCCGGCCAGGCCAGAGCCTGCCTACCGGCCGGAGCTGCCCAATCCGGCGGCCGAGCAGCCAGCGGGACAGATTGTCGCTCCGGCCGCGGGTCAACAGGCGTTCGCGGCCGCCTCGCGCGACTTCCACGCCGCTCAGGCGCCGGCGGCTACCATGCCGCCGCCGATTCCGCCGAAAGCGATCGCCGACATCCTGGAGCCGCACGCGGCACAGGCGCCCCGCGCGACCGTCATCGTCCCCGAGCTGCCACCGGATCATCCGCTCGAACCGGGCACCCGTCCCCCTGGCCGGACCGCATCGCCCGCGGAGCGGATCGCCGCGTCCGAGGATGCCCTGAGTGAGCTTCCCGCCGGTAAGCGGGAGCCGGTCTCGACGTCGAGCTTCATCGCGGCTGCGCGCCGCGCGGCGCAGGCCGCGGCGGCCGCACAGCCCGCTGACGCCAAGAAGGCGAAGAAGGACAAGCCGAAGGAGAAGGCCAAGGAGCCGCCCAAGGACGTCGTCAAGGAAGTCGCCAGCGACGTCGCCAAGCCCAAGGCCAAACCCAAGGACAAGCCGACGTTCGCTCTCACAGCTGAGGGTGACGAGGAGGTCTCGACCATCGGGTCGAAGATCCGTTCGCTGCTGGTCGGTGCCAGCGTCGTGGTGATCGTGCTCGGCACCTTCAAATTTGCGATGTCGCTGCTCGACAGCGGCAGCACGCCGCCGCCGATCTCGCCGATGGAAACCCAGGGCGAGGCGCCGCGGGCGCAAATGCCGTCGGCCTCGCCGGGCCTGTCGCCGCGGCCGACGACGCCCGACCAGAGCGTGCCGTCGTTGACGTCGCCGACGCCGATCGACCGTCAGTCCTACAACCGGGCCATGCCGAGCGAAGCGGAGACGATCGCGATGCTCGCGATCCCGCAGGACGTCGAAAAGCCGGCCACGGTACCCGCTGCCGTCCCCACTGATGTCACCGGCACGATCCCAACCGCCGCCAACGGCCAGAAGCTCGGTCTGGTGCAGGTGCCCGCCTCCGAGAAGCTGCCTGATGCCATCGGCGGACTGGCGCTGCGCAACGCCGCTCTGAAGGGCGATCCGACCGCCGCCTACGAGGTCGGCGTGCGCTTTGCCGAGGGCAAGGGTGTCGCGGCGAACTATGAGGAAGCCGCGAAGTGGTATGACCGCGCGGCACAGGCGGGGCTGATCCCGGCGGTCTTCCGTCTCGGCACCTTCTACGAGAAGGGTCTCGGCGTGAAGAAGGACGCCGACATCGCCCGCCGCTACTACGTCGTCGCCGCCGAGCGCGGCAGCGCCAAGGCGATGCACAACCTCGCCGTGCTGGATGCCGACGGCGGCGGCAAGGGCGCGAACTACAAGAGCGCCTCGCAATGGTTCCGCAAGGCCGCCGAGCGCGGCGTCGCCGACAGCCAGTTCAACCTCGGCATTCTCTATGCCCGTGGCATCGGCGTCGAACAGAACCTCGCCGAGTCCTACAAATGGTTCACCCTGGCCGCAGCGCAGGGTGACGTCGATGCCGGGCGCAAGCGCGACGATGTCGCCAAACGGCTCGATGTCCAGTCGCTCGCCGCGGCCAAGCTCGCGATCCAGACCTTCACGGTCGAACCGCAGCCCGACGACGCCGTGAATGTGCCGGCACCCGCCGGCGGCTGGGATGGCACGCAGGCGATCGCCAAGGCAGCCGCGGCCAAGGCGGCGCTGGCGAAGCGCGCGGCTGCGACGGCGCTGCGCTGACGAGGGCATTTCTCTGGGCAGGCTGACGAGCGCTCGCGCGCGGCCTGCAAAATCCTCCCGGCTTGCGATCGCGCCGCCATAGTGTCGCGCGGTCGATCGATATAGGTTGTCGCGGCGGATCATCACGAGCGCCGCGAGGGAGCATCGACGCGTGTCAGCGGGGAACGAACAAAACGACGGCGCGCGCTTCCTGCAGTCGCCGACGGGCCCCCGCGTGCCGCCGCGGACCACGGCGAACGTCGCCCCCGCTCCGCCTCCTCGCCAACCAATCCAGCAAGTGACCGACGGCTATCCTGCGGCGTTCCGATGGCGTCGGCTGGCTTCCGTCATTTTCTTCGTTGCAATCCTACTCGGCGGGGGCATTCGCGCCTACCGCGACCTGTCGCGACCCGACGCCTGGTCGTTCTGGAAGGATCAGTACATCTCGCCGAGTCTTTCGGCGGCGCTGGTCGCCGACCCCGTGCTTGCCGGGCTGGGCGACAGGCGCGCCGTGCTCGCCGTCAGCGGCCACATCGGACCCGCGGCGGCCGGCTGGCTGCGCGAACGGATCAGCGAGGCCCATCTCAAGCCGGGCGACCTGATCCTGCTGTCCTCGCCCGGCGGCAACCTCGACCAGGGAGTGCTGATGGGCGAGATCATCCGCGCTCACGGACTCGCCACCGCCGTCGGCGTGGCCGACAATTCCGGCCGCATCCGTCCGGGCTTCTGCGCCAGCGCCTGCGTGTTCGCCTTTGCCGGCGGGCAGACCCGCTATGGCCTCGATGGCTCGGCGCTCGGCGTGCACCGCTTCACGTCGGAGGCCCGTGGCGCCGACGCGGTCGCCGACACCCAGCGCGTGACCGGCGCCATCCTCGGCTATATGACACGCATGGGCGTATCGTCGCAGGTCATCGAGGCGATGTCGCAGACCCGCGAGATCCGCTGGCTCGATCCGAGCGATGCCGAGGCCATGAGGCTGGTGACCGCGCCGCTCAAGGCCCTCTGACGGAGCGCCCAGACCCCCACGCTCGGCGCCGGTGGATGTCACTTTGGGCGGGAATGACTGATCCCTTCGCTCCCATTTTCGGTTATGCAGGAGCCCGGCGTCCTGCTTCGCATGCGCGGGATGCTCGCTCGAAGGTTCGCAGAGGCCGCGCCGATGCAGATTTATCTTCCGATCGCCGACATCCCGGTCAACATCTTCCTGTTGCTGGCGATGGGCGCGGCCGTCGGCTTCGTCTCCGGCATGTTCGGCATCGGCGGCGGGTTCCTGATGACGCCTCTTCTGATCTTCGTCGGCATCACGCCCGCGGTCGCGGTCGCCTCGGTCTCCAGCCACATCGCCGCCTCCTCGTTCTCCGGCGCGCTGTCCTATTGGCGGCGGCGCGCGATCGATCCCTCGCTGGCCTCGGTGTTGATGATCGGCGGCGCGCTCGGCACCGGGCTCGGCGTCGCCACCTTCACCCTGTTGCGTTCGCTCGGCCAGCTCGATCTGATGATCGCGCTGTCCTATGTCGCCCTGCTGACGAGCGTCGGCGGCACGATGTTCTGGGAGGGTCTGCGGGCGATGATGCGCGCGCGCCAGGGCGCGGTCGCGACCGTGCGGCGTCCGGGCAGCCATGTCTGGATCCATGGCCTGCCGCTGAAGATGCGCTTCAAGCGCTCGAAGATCTATGTCTCCGTCATTCCGGTGATCGCCATCGGCCTCATCATCGGCTTCCTCGGCGCCGTGATGGGCATCGGCGGCGGCTTCATTCTGGTGCCCCTGCTGATCTATCTGCTGCGCGTGCCGACCTCGACCGTCATCGGCACCTCGATGGTCCTGACGCTCGCGACCATGATGATCGCGACCATGCTGCACGCGATGAGCAATCATCTGGTCGACGCCGTGCTGGCGCTGATCCTGATGGTCGGCGGCGTCACCGGCGCGCAGTTCGGGGCCCGCGCCGGCCAGATGATCCGCGGCGAGCAGCTGCGGCTGCTGCTCGGCCTGCTGATCCTCGCCGTCGGCATCCGGTTCGCGATCGAGCTCGTGATCAAGCCCGACGACCTGTTCACGATCCGCGAGACCGAGATCAGCAGATGACGCCGCTCCGCCTCGCCAGCCTCACCTTCATGCTGCTGCTTGCCGGCGCCGCATCGGCGCGCGCCGAGCGGCTGATTGTCTCGGTCTCCAACCATCGCGTGACGGTGACGCCGAACTATTCCGGCGAGGAGCTGGTGCTGTTCGGCTCGGTCGAGAAGGACGTCCAGACCCCACCGGGCCGCACCGCCTATGACCTCGTCGTCACCGTCCGCGGGCCGCGCGCGGACATGGTGACGCGGCGCAAGGAGCGCAAGTTCGGCATCTGGATCAACACCGACTCGCGCCAGTTCCTCAAAGTGCCCGGCTATCTGGCGCTGTTCGCCAACCGCCCGTTCGACACGATGGCCGCGCCCGAGGTGCTGCGCCGGCAGCAGCTCGGACTCAACAACGTATTGTTGACCCAGCGCGTCGGTCCCGACTATGCCGACGTGGTCCCGAACGACGCGTTCCGCAGCGCCTTCGTGCGACTGCAGTCGCAGCACGGCCTGTATCGCGAGGACACGTCCGCGGTGACCCTCCTGACGCCGACCCTGTTCCGTACCGGCATCCCTCTGCCCGCTGCGGTGCCGATCGGCACCTATGAGGTCGAGATCAAGCTGCTCGCCGACGGCGCGCTGGTCACCAAGACCGAGACCGCGTTCGAGATCGTCAAGGTCGGCTTCGAGCAGTTCGTCGCGAACTCAGCGCGGCAGAACGGCTTCGTCTATGGTCTCGTCACCGCCGCGATGGCACTGATGACGGGATGGATGGCCTCGATCGTGTTCCGTCGGGATTGATCTTTTCCGCCTCATTGCGAGGAGCTGGGCGACGAGGCGATCACCGTCCTCACACCGGGCTCCAGAAGCTTCAGCCGCGCACCGAACCCGAGCGCATCGAAGGTCTTGCGCAGATCCTGCGCGTCCTGGCGGAAATGGGCCCAGCCGTCCGTGTGAACCGGAACGATGGCGGCCTCGGCAAACACGCGCGCGGTCTCGACCGTGTCGTTGGTATCCATGGTGAGATGGAACGGCCCGCGTGTCTGCGCCGCTCCGGCAAAGGGCATCACGACGCTAGGCTTGAAACGCCGCGCCACCTCCGCCACGCCGTCATAGAACACCGTGTCGCCACTGACATAGACGGTCGCGCCCTGCTGCGGGATGAGGACGAAGCCGATCACATCGCCCGCGAGCGGCTCGATGCCGGCGGGACCATGGCGCGCCGGCGTCGCCGCGACCGTCAATGTCCTGCCGCCCTTGCTGAGCTGCGTCGTCTGCCACGGCGCCAATCCTTCCGCCGGCGCACCGAGCCTGCCTGCGCCGACTTCCGTCGTGAGCACGCGCGGTGCACGTGTCAGGAAGGCGCGGCCGCCGTGGTCGAGATTGTCGGAATGCTGGTCATGGCTCAGCAGCACCGCATCGACCTCGCCGATCGCCTCCGCGGTCATCGCCGGTCCAGTGAGCTTCTCCAGCACGACATGCGGCAATTCATAGCGGCCGGGAGCATCGAATGTGGGATCGGTCAGCAGGCGGAAGCCATCGATTTCGATCAGGGCGGTCGGGCCGCCGATCAGGGTGATCGCAACGCTCATGATGATGCTCCAACGGTTCGGGCCGGCGCCCGCGTGACCAGATAGATCCCGAGCGCGACGGGAACGACGCCGAGCAGGTCCTGCAGCGCCACGTGCTCGCCGAGCACCAGGAAGGCGAAGATCATCGCCAGCGGCGGCATCACGAAATGATAGGCGCTGGCGGCGGTCGCGCCGCAGACTTTCAAGAGATGGAACCAGAGCACATAGGCCAGGATCGAGCCGCCGAGCACGAGGAAGGCGAACGCGCCGATCAGTTGCGCATTCGGCACGATCTCGCCCACGTGCGACACGCCGAGCGCGACCGGCCACAGCACCAGCCCGGCCGAGAGGTTCTGGATGCCGTTGCCGACCCACAGGCTGCCCTTCGGGGCGAGCTGCTTGAACAGGATGGTGCCGGTCACGATCGAGGCCAGCGCCGCCAGCGTATAGAGAATACCTTCGAGCTGGTCGGTCCCGACGGACATGCGGTGCCAGACGATCATGGCGACGCCGATGGTGCCGAGCGCGAGGCCCGAGATTTTGCGCAGGGTCAGCGGCTCGCCCAGCAGCAGCGCCGCGAACACCGCCGTGAACACGGGATTGGCCGAGACGATCAGGCCGCCGAGCCCCGCCGACACCGTCTGCAGCCCGGTGTAGCCGAGGCCGAGATAGAGCGCGTTGTTGGCGATGCCGATGATCGCGAACACGGCCGCATCGCGCCAGCTCATGCGCAGCTCGCCCCGGACGGCCGACACCACGACAATGAGGACGCCGGCGAGCGAGAACCGCGCCGCGAGCAGCAGCAGCGGCGGACAATAGGTCACGCCGACCTTGCCGGCGACGAAGGCGAAGCTCCACAGCAAGCAGAACAGACCGATTTCGAGCGGCAGCAGGTTCGACTTCATCGGGGTCACGGCAACCGAGGAAACGGACGACATCGGAGCTCTCCTTCGTCGCCGGTGTAGGGCTGTTCTTTCCCATTTGGAAATTAAATGTTAGACTGACACTCAGTGGTTTTCCGAATGGAGGTCCCGCGTGCTCGATCTGGACCTGTTGCGCAGCTTCGTGTCGGTGGTCGAGGCCGGCGGCTTCACCCGCGCCGGCGAGCGCGTCCACCGCACGCAATCAACGATCAGCCAGCAGATCCGGCGGCTCGAGGAGGATCTGGGCCAGACGCTGCTCAACCGTGACGGCCGCGAGGTCACGCCGACCGAGGCCGGCGAGCGGCTGCTGTCCTATGCCCGCCGCCTGCTGGCACTCGCCGAGGAGGCCCGCGATGTCGTGGCGCGGCCCGGACCCGACGGCGCGGTGAAGCTCGGCATCCCCGAGGATTTCGCGGCCTACCGGCTCGCCAAGCTGCTCGCCGCGTTCTCGCGCGCCCACCCCGATCTGCGGCTCGACGTGCGCGCCGACCAGAGCCTCAACCTGAAGCGCGACATCGAGCGCGGCGATCTCGATCTGGCGCTGCTCAAGCGCGGCGTCGACGACACCAGGGCAGCGATCGCGGCGTGGCCGGAGCAGGTCTATTGGGTGACCAGCAAGGCCCATCCCGTCGACCTCGACGCCCGCTCGCTGCCGCTGATCGGCTTCCCGCTCGGCTGCCTCTATCGGACCCGGGCGATCCATGCGCTGGAGAGCAGAGGGCGCGCCTGGCACATGGCCTACACATCGTCGAGCCTCGCCGGCATTCAGGCCGCGGTCGCGGCCGGGATGGGGCTGAGCATTCTGTCCGAGATGTCGGTGCAGTCGGAGCACCGCGTGCTGACGGCGCGCGAGGGCTTTGCGCCGATCGAGCGCACGGAGGTTGCACTGGTCGCCTCGCCCGACGCGAGCCCGGCGACGTTGCGCCTGGCCGACCGGCTGGCCGAGTTCTGCGAGAAGGTGCAGGCGAAGGCGGCCTGACGGGCATTCGTCCGCGGCTCCTGCGACCATGGCGCCACGAGCAAAGTGCATTCCCTCCCCCGCTTGCGGGGAGGGCTAGGGAGGGGGCCGCTCCAACAGCGGTGCGCTTGGCGCCCCCTCTCCAACTCTCCCCCGCAAGCGGGGGAGAGGGCGCAGCGGTGCGCGCAGCGGGCATGATCCAGTCCAGCTTCGAATGATCCGTTCGACCTCTGATCACTGATCCAACTAATGAATTTCCATCATCCGACTAATAGCACCGCGCCGCGGCGATGCTGTGCAGGCGCCTATCTCCCAGCACATGCGCAATGAAGGCGCGCTTCGGAAACAGCTTGGCGAAGGCCGCGTCGCGCACGCTCAGGCCGCCGGCATAGGCGCCGAACGCCGGCATCACGGCGCGCTCGCCGTCGGAGACGAAGCAGCGTCGCTCCAAAGTGCGCGCCCGCGTCGCCACCCGCGCTTTGGGGTGCAGATGGCCGGCGATCTCTCCACGCGCGCCGGTCGGCTCGTGACGGAAGCTGATCGCGCCGACCGTGATCTCGTTGACCACCTCGCCGCCGATGCCGCGCGGGGCCGGATCGTGGTTGCCCGTGATCCAGATCCAGTCGCGGCCGACCTGGAGGTTGGCAATGCAGGCGCGATCGTCACCGGTCAGGCGCATATGCGCGTCGCGATCGTGAAAGCTGTCACCGAGCGCGATCACGGCGCGCGGATTGTAGTTCGCGACCACGGCGGCCAGCCGGTGCAAGGTCGCGGCGGTGTCGAACGGCGGCAGCAGCGTGCCGCGTGACGCGTAGCTCGAGCCTTTTTCCAGATGCAGGTCGGAAACGATGAGCAGGCGCTGCTCGTCCCACACCAGCGCGCCGGAGAGATCGGCGCGCAGCGCGATGCTGGCGACGTCCATCATTCCCGATGCGCAGACAGTCCCCCGCAAAGCCGCCTCGCTTCTCGATCTACCCCATCGCTTCCTTCACGAGTTCCTCGGCAGCTTCCGCCAGGAGCTCGTCGGCGGCCTCGCCATAGACGGATTCGCGGCCGATTTCCAGCATCACCGGCACCGCCAGCGGCGAGACGCGATCGAGTTCCCGATGGGTGATTCGTCCCTCGATGCGCTGGAGCATATCACCGAGCCGCTTCAGATCGAGCAGGCCGGTGGCGGCATCGGCGCGCGCGGCGCGCAACAGCATGTGATCGGGCTGATGCCGGCGCAGCACGTCGTAGACCAGATCGGTCGAGAACAGCACCTGGCGGCGGGTCTTCTCTTCGGTCGTCGAACGCCGCGCGATCAGGCCGGAGATGATCGCACAGGACCGGAACGTGCGTTTCATCAGCGCCGATTCGGCCAGCCACGCTTCGAGGTCGTCGCCCAGCATGTCCGGATCGAACAAGGCGGCGAGATCGAGCCGGCCTTGGCTGACCATCAACGACATGTCGCCCAACCCCCACACCGCGAGCGCATATTCATTGGCGACGAAGCCGAGCGGCCGGACGCGCGCCCGCTCCAGCCTTCGCGTCAACAGCATGCCCAGCGTCTGATGCGCGAGCCGGCCCTCGAACGGATAGCAGACGAGATAATGCTTGTCGGAGCGCGGGAAGGTCTCGACCAGGAGCTCGCGGCGCGCCGGCACGCGCGACACGTCCTTCTGCAGCAACAGCCAGTCGCGCACCTGCTCCGGCAAGGCCGACCATGCGCGGCGATCATCCAGCAAGCCGCGGACGCGATCGGCGAGATAGGTCGACAACGGAAACTTGCCGCCCATGTAGGACGGCACCTTGGGATCGGCATCGTTGGCGCGCGACACATACACCTGGTCCTCGGCCAGCGCCTCATAGCGCACGATCTCGCCACTGAACACGAACGTGTCGCCGAGCGTGAGCCCTTCGATGAACGCCTCCTCGATCTCGCCCAGCAGCCTGCCGCCGCGCGCGATCGCGCCGGTCGAACCGGCGCCGCCGCCGCGCGAGCGCACCAGCCGCACCTTCAGCATCGCCTCCTCGACGATGGTGCCGACGTTCAAGCGATAACTCTGCCGCACCTTGGGATTGGCGACGCGCCAGCGTCCTTTTGCATCCTGCTTGATGCGCGCGAAGCGCTCATAGGTCTTCAGCGCGTAGCCGCCGGTGGCGACGAAGTCGATGACATCGTCGAAATCGGCGCGCGACAGCGACGCATAGGGGGCCGCAGTGATGATCTCCACATAGAGCTCGTCGCTGAGGAACGGCTCGGCGCAGGCGCAGCCGAGCACGTGCTGCGCCAGCACGTCGAGCGCGCCGGTGCGCAAAGGCGGCGTGTCCTGCGCATTGTCGGCTATGGCATCGATCGCGACCGAGCATTCCAGCACCTCGAAGCGGTTGGCCGGCACCAGCACCGCCCGCGAAGCCTCGTCGAGCCGGTGATTGGCACGGCCGATGCGCTGCATCAGCCGCGAACAGCCCTTGGGCGCGCCGACATTGATGACGAGATCGACGTCGCCCCAGTCGACGCCGAGATCGAGCGAGGAGGTGCAGACGACGCCGCGCAGCCTGCCTGCCGACATGGCCTCCTCGACCTTGCGGCGCTGCGCGACGTCGAGCGAGCCGTGATGCAGGGCGATGGCGAGATTGTCGTCATTGATGCGCCAGAACTCCTGGAACAGCATCTCGGCCTGGCTGCGGGTGTTGACGAACACGAGCGTGGTCTTGTTTCGCTTGATCAGCTCGTACATCTCGGCCAGCGCATGGCGCGCGCTGTGGCCGGCCCACGGCAGCCGCTCCTGCGTGTCGAGCATCTCGACCACCGGCGGCGCGGCGCCGCCGGCGACCACGACATCGGCCGCGGCTATGCCACCGCTCGGCTGCGGCACCAGGAAGCGCGCGAGCTGCTCGGGCTCGGCGACGGTCGCCGACAGGCCGATCATGCGCATGTCCGGCGCAAGCCGCCACAGCCGCGCCAGCGCGAGCGACAAGAGATCGCCGCGCTTGGAGGTCACCAGTGCATGCAGCTCGTCGAAGACCACGCGCTTCAGTGAGGAAAACAGAAACGGCGCATCGTCGGACGACAGCAGCAGCGCCATCTGTTCGGGCGTCGTCAGCAAAATGTCCGGCGGATAGCGGCGCTGGCGCTGCCGACGCGACACCGGCGTATCGCCGGTGCGGGTCTCGACCTTGATCGGCAGGCCCATCTCCGAGATCGGCGCCTCGAGGTTGCGGGCGATGTCGACCGCGAGCGCCTTCAGCGGGGAGATATAGAGCGTGTGCAGGCCGGCGGGTCGCGGGATGCGGTTCGCCGTCTGCTTGCTCTTTTCCGTGTTCGCGAGTTCGACCAGTGCATTCGGCTCGGTGCCGGGTGCCACCATCGACACCGCCGCCGGAGGCCCCCCTCCCCGCCCCTCCCCCACAAGGGGGGAGGGAGTGGAGAGAGCGGATGGCTTGGCAGGAACAGAACGATGCTTCGGCGCGACGGCGGAGCCGAGCTCCACCAAGGTCGGCAGGAACCCGGCGAGCGTCTTGCCGGCGCCGGTCGGGGCGATCAGCAGCGCCGAGCGTTGCGCGCGCGCCTTCTCCAGCAGCGCCAGCTGATGCGCGCGCGGCGCCCAGCCGCGCGCCGCGAACCATTCGGTGAAATGGTCGGGCAAGGCGGCGCTGTCGTCAGGCGGGACTGGTGAGACGCGGGGCGGCACCGGGGGAAGGTAGGCAGTCGCCCGCGGTTCGTCGAGGGGCGGATAGGCGCCTTAGCCTTCACGGCTGCCGTGCCAGCCTATCCTGAAGCGCACCAGCGCCTCGCCACGCTCCGCCGTCGTCCCCGCGAACACAGGGACCCATACCGCGGAATCCATCGGTGAGACGCTTACTGCCAGTCATCGTCCCAACAAAGCCGGTGGTTATGGATCCCTGCGCCGCGTGCGCAATTGCGCACTAGGCAGGGACGACAGCGGAGTTTGAGGCTGCATCCCTCGCCACATCGTCATTGCGAGGAGCGAAGCGACGAAGCGATCTAGACTGCGTCCGCGGAGGAACTCTGGATTGCGTCGCTTCGCTCGCAATGAAGAATGAGACCGCTGCCCCCTACTCCGTCATCGGCTTCTCGGAGATGCTCCAGTCCTTGCCGTCGAAGATCGAGATGTAGAGCGTCTTCATCGGCGTGTAGTCGTCCGGCGTGTAGGCGTAATTGACTCCATCGAGGAAGAACGGCGAGTGGAAGCCGGCGAGTGTCGTGGCGTGCTTCAGCACGTTCTCGCGCGTCAGCGTATCGCCGCAGCGGCGCAGGATCTCGCCCATCGACACCGCCTGGCCGTAGCCGGCATAGGCGATGGTGTTGTCGGGATCGATACTGGGCAGGTACTTGGCGCGCAGCGCCTCGAAGCCCTTCACGTCCGGATCGTCCTTCCACTGCGGCACGCCGGCGTCCTTGGAATAGCGGATCGCGACGATGCCCTTGGCATTCTCGAGGCCGGCGGCGGACAGGATCGAACGGCCGGTCGAGCCCGCCGACAGCAGCTGCAGCGGCTTCCAGCCGAGCTCGGCCACCTTGCGGATCGACTGCGACGAGGCCTTTCCCGTGCTGATGTTGTAGAACACGTCGGCGCCGGACTTCGACAAATTGATCAGCTGCGAGTCCACCGTCGGCTCGGTGAGATCATAGGTCTGCTCCATGATCACCTGCGCCTTGCCGCCGGCGTCGGCCAGCACCTTCTTGAACGGTCCCAGGAAGTCGCGGCCGAAATCGTCGTTCTGATAGAGGATGCCGATCTTGGCTTCCGGCTTCACGCTCAACACGTGCTTGGCGAGAATGCGCGCCTCGGTCGGATAGAGCGGCAGCCCCGCCATGGTCCATTTGTAGTTCTTCGGATCATTCCACTTCGAGGCGCCGGTGTTGAGCAGCAGCTGCGGCACGCCCTTGGAATTGAGGTATTTGTGCACGGCGGTCTGCGGCGCGGTGCCGAGCGAGCCGTACAGCGCCAGCACTTCGTCCTGCTCGACCAGCCGCCGCGTCGCCTCGACGCATTTCGGTGCGCTATAGGCATCGTCCATGGTCAAGAACTTGACCTTGCGCCCGTTGATGCCGCCCTGCTCGTTGAGCATCTGGAAATAGGCTTCACCCACCCGGCCGAGCACGCCGTACAGCGAACCGGGACCGGAATGCGGAATGGTCTGACCGATCTTGATCTCGGTGTCGCTGGCGCCGGCATCATATTTCTTCTCGGCAGCCCAGACGTAAGGCGAGGCGATGGTCGAAGCGCCGATGGTCGCAAGCGCGGTGGCGCAGAAATCGCGCCGCGTCAGATGTTTTTTCATTTTTGTCTCTCCCTAGACTACCGACATTTTTTGGCATCGGGAGAGCTGCGGCAAGAGCGAAGTTGCCGCATTGGACGCTGCGTGCAGCGCATTCAATAGCGTGTAGACTCAAGTCCTGACGGCGACCACGGCCAGCCCGCGCACCGGCAGCTGCTCCTCGGTGCGTGGCGACGCCGGCTCGAGATGGGCCAGCTTCAATCCCGCGGCCGCGATCACGCCACGGACATATTCCGCTCCATGGGCATAACGCAGCCCCTTCCCCATGATCACACCGTCGCCGTCATGGGTCTCAACGGTAAAGGTCAGCAGCCCGTCCGGCGTCAGCACACGTTGCGCCTCGCGCAACACCGGGCCGAGGTCGCCGACATAGACCATCGCATCGGCTGCGAGAATGAGATCAGCAGACGCAACGTCCTGGCGCTGCAGCCCTGCGGTCATGTCGTCGACCTCGAGCCCGGCATAGAGCCCGGTGGCGCGCGCCTCCGCGATCATGCCGGCCGACAGGTCGATGCCGATGAAGCTGTCGACGTTGCTGGCGAACGCCGCTGCACCCAGCCCGGTGCCGCAGCCGAGATCGATCGCGCGCTTGAAATAGGCCGGCTTGCGCTCGGCCGCGCGCACCGCGATCACCGCCTTGAACAGGATCGCGGGCGCGCGGTAGTGCAGCCGCTCGATCAGCTCGGTCTCGAAACGCGGCGCGTACTGGTCGAACAGCGACTGCACATAGGCCTTCGGCATGTCCGAGAGCGGCGCGGCGCCGAGCTGCATCAGACGCACAGCGGCACCGTGGCGGTCATCCGGATCGGCGACGCAGGCGTTCCGGAAGGCAGAGATTGCCTTGTCGGTTTCACCGAGCGCGATCCTGATCTTGCCGAGTTCGAACCAGGCCGAGGCGAAGCTGGGGGCGACCTCGATGGCCTGCTCCATCACCTCGGCGGCCGCGACCAGGTCGCCCTTCAATTGCAGGTCGCGGGCGAACTCGTAGCGGCGGTCGGCGATCAGATCGCCGGAGGACAGGAACAGGCGGTTGGGCATGGGAACCATCGTCGTCAATGCGGGCTTCTCATCGAGGAGATGGATGCGCGGGTCAAGCCCGCGCATGACGAGATGGAAACTGGCACGACCTGAAAACGCGTCTTGCGTGACCTATATGACCGGCATGCGCCCGCAAGACATCCTGCTGCCCGTTCCCTCCGGCCTGTGCTGCAAGGCCGGCGGCTTTCACATCGATCCCGTGCGCCCGGTCGAGCGGGCGCTGATCACCCACGGCCATTCCGATCATGCCCGTGCCGGCCACGGCGCCGTGCTGGCGACGCAGGAGACGCTCGACATCATGCGGCTGCGCTATGGCGAGAATTTTGCGGGCTCGATCCAGGCGATCGGCTATGGCGAGGAGATCAGGCTCGGCGACGTCACCGCGAGCTTTCATCCCGCCGGTCACGTGCTCGGCTCGGCGCAGATCAAGGTGTCCTGTGGCGGGACCTGCATCGTCGCATCCGGCGACTACAAGGATGCGCGCGATCCGACCTGCGCGCCGTTCGAGCTGGTACAATGCGACGTCTTCATCACCGAGGCGACGTTCGGCCTACCTGTGTTCCGTCACGGCGACGCAGCGCTGGAAGTGAACAAGCTGCTGGCCTCGGTGGCGCTGTTTCCCGACCGCGCGCATCTGGTCGGCGCGTATTCCCTCGGCAAGGCGCAGCGCGTGATCGCGCTGATCCGCGAGGCCGGCTATGAGCAGCCGATCTACCTGCATGGCGCGATGGAGAGGATCACGCGCTACTATCGGGACAAGGGAATCGCGCTGGGCGAGCTGAGGCCTGTGAAGGGCGTCAAGAAGGCCGAGCTCGCCGGCACGATCACGCTGGCGCCGCCGAGCGCGACCTCCGACCTGTGGACGCGGCGCTTTCCCGATCCCGTCACGGCCTTCGCCTCGGGCTGGATGCGGGTGCGCGCCCGCGCCCGGCAACGCGGCGTCGAGCTGCCGCTGGTGATCTCGGACCATGCCGACTGGGACGGGCTGACCGCCACCATCGCGGCGACCGGCGCAAGCGAGGTGTGGGTCACCCACGGCCAGGAGGACGCGCTGGTGCATTGGTGCCGGAGCAAGGGCCTGGCGGCCCGGCCGCTCGACCTGGTCGGCTATGGCGACGAGGAGGAGAGCGAGGTGGTGGCGACGGAGGACGCGGAGGCATGAACCGCTTCGCCGAGCTGCTCGACCGCCTCGCCTATGAGCCCGGCCGCAACAACAAGCTGCGCCTGCTGACGTCGTACTTCCGCGAGGTCGAGGATCCCGATCGCGGCTACGCGCTGGGCGCGCTGACGGGCGCGCTGTCGTTCAAGCACGCCAAGCCGGCGCTGATCCGCGACCTCATCGCCGCGCGCACCGATCCGGTGCTGTTCGCGCTGTCGTATGATTATGTGGGGGATCTCTCGGAGACCGTCGCGCTGATGTGGCCGAAGGCCGCTTCCAATCAGCTGCGCGTTTCCGGGTACCCCCCTCCCCAACCCTCCCCCACAAGGGGGGAGGGAGCAGAGCTGGACTCGGAGCTCTCATCTCGGACAACATCCAAAGCGGGCTCAACAAGCGAGCTCGCCCTTCCGAGCACCGCTCTCTCCGTTCCCTCCCCCCTTGTGGGGGAGGGTCAGGGAGGGGGGTGCCACACAAGTGGTCTTACGAGAGCATCCGGCCACAACAACCCGCCACCGCCGACGCTGACCGAGGTCGTCACCACCCTGCGCACCCTCGGCAAGACCGAGATGCCGCGGCAACTCGCGCAATGGCTGGATGAGCTCGACGAGACCGGGCGCTGGGCACTGCTGAAGCTGGTCACCGGGGGCTTGCGCATCGGCATCTCCGCGCGGCTTGCCAAGACCGCAGCAGCCGCGCTCGGCGACAAGGACCCGCACGAGGTCGAGCTGATCTGGCCGGGGCTCGCGCCGCCCTATCTCGACCTGTTCGCCTGGCTCGAGGGCCGCGGCGACAAGCCGGTCAACCGCGATCCCGCGCCGTTCCGCCCTGTGATGCTGGCGCATGCGGTCGAGGACGACGACTTCGCCGGCATGAACGCGGCCGACTACATCGCGGAATGGAAATGGGACGGCATCCGCGTGCAGGCGGTGAGCGGCCGCGAGGCCGACGGCCGCGTCGTCACACGGCTGTATTCGCGCAGCGGCGAGGACATCACGGGAAGCTTTCCGGACCTGCTGCCATCGCTGCATCTGCCCGGCGCGCTCGACGGCGAGCTGCTGGTGGTGCGCGATCAGCGCGTACAGAGCTTCAACGTGCTGCAGCAGCGGCTGAATCGCAAGACGGTGTCGCCGAAGCTGATGAAGGAGTACCCGATCCACCTGCGGGCCTACGACCTGCTCGGCGATGAGGACAATGACCTGCGCGAGCTGCCGTTCGCCGAGCGCCGCGCGAAGCTGGAGGCGTTCATCAAGCGCCTGGACGATCCGCGCGTCGACCTGTCACCGACGATTGCGTTCGCGAGCTGGGATGCGTTGAAGGCTGCGCGCGCCAATCCCGCCTCGGCCGGGGCCGGCGACGATGCCGAGGCCGTGGAAGGCGTGATGCTGAAGCGGCGCGACGCGCTGTATCTGCCGGGGCGTCCCAAGGGGCAGTGGTGGAAGTGGAAGCACGATCCGCACATCATCGACGCCGTGCTGATGTATGCGCAGCGCGGCCACGGCAAGCGCTCGTCCTATTACTCCGACTACACGTTCGGCGTCTGGACGGCGGGAGACGGCGGCGATCAGCTGGTGCCCGTCGGCAAGGCCTATTTCGGCTTCACCGACGAGGAGCTGCTGCAGATCGACCGCTTCGTCCGCCGCAACACCACGGAGAAGTTCGGTCCCGTCCGCCACGTCCTGCACGAGCCCGGGCAGGGGCTGGTGCTCGAAGTGGCGTTCGAGGGCCTGCAGCGCTCGCCGCGGCACAAATCCGGCATCGCGATGCGCTTTCCGCGCATCAACCGGTTGCGCTGGGACAAGCCACCGCGCGACGCCGACCGGCTGGAGACGCTGGAGCGCATGCTGAAGAGCGAGACCCCGGCGTGACAGCGCGGGAACATTAAATGCCAGTAACCAGCTTGCGGCGGCGAGCCGGGTTCCCCACCTGCCCTGCCGTGCTTTATAATCGGGCTCGCGAATCCGACGAACCCGCCTGGAGACGATGACATGTCGAACGACATCAGGGACTATCCGGCCCGCGCCCGCAGCTCGGATGGCCTGTATCGCTTTCTCGGCGGCTCGCCGCTGTCGGTGGCGTTCCGGCTGGTCCTGCTGTCGATCCTGGTCGGCGTGGTGCTGTCGGCGATCGGCTTCGATCCCTTGAACATCCTGCACAGCATCCGGCTGCTGTTCATCCGGCTGTACGAGCTCGGCTTCGACGCCTTCAACTGGCTCTGGCGCTACTTCCTGCTCGGCGCCGTGATCGTGATCCCGATCTGGTTCCTGTCGCGGCTGTTCGCCCCGCGCGGCCGGTAGAGAGACGCAGCCGATGCAGCTCCGCTTCGTCGGCTGCGGTGACGCGTTCGGCTCGGGCGGCAGGTCCAACACCTGCTTCCATCTGACCGGCTTGCGCACCAATCTCCTGATCGACTGCGGCGCCTCGTCGTTACCGGCGCTGAGGCGGCTCGGCATCGCCTGCAACGATATCGAACTGATCCTGATCACGCATTTCCATGGCGATCATTTCGCCGGCCTGCCGTTCCTGCTGCTCGATGCGCAGTTTTCGCGCCGGACGCAGCCGCTGGTGATCGTCGGCCCGGCCGGCATCGAGGCGCGGCTGACGCAGGTGATGGAAGCGCTGTTCGAGCATTCGTCGCGCACGCCGCGGAAATTCGAACTGTCGGTGATCGAGCTCGCGCCTGAGCAGCCAACGCGCTTCGGCGCGGTCTGCGTGACGCCGTTTCCAGTCGTCCACGGCAATTCGGGCGGACCGTTTCTCGGCTACCGGATCGAGGCCGAGGGAAAGATCGTCGCCTACACCGCCGATACCGAGTGGACCGACAGCCTGATCCCGCTCGGCCGCGACGCCGACCTGTTGATCGCCGAGGCCTACACCTACGACAAGGCGGTGAAGAACCATCTCAGCCTCGCGGCGCTGGAGGCGCATCTCGGCGAGATCGGGCCGAAGCGGCTGGTGCTCACCCATATGAGCGACGACATGCTGGGCCGGCTGGACCGCATCGGCCATGTGGCCGCGCATGACGGCATGAGCATCGACCTCTAGCTGAGAGACGCGAAAGGCCGCTAAGACCAGGAGAGACGCGCGTGCCGCGCGCTTTGCCAATCCGCGAGACGTTCTTGACCGCTTCAGCAAAAATCACGACAGCGCAGGTGTTCGACATCGCGGGTCCCGCGATGATCGCCAACCTGACCACGCCGCTGATCGGCATCGTCTCGACCACGGCGATCGGCCGGCTCGGCGAAGCGGCCATGCTCGGCGGCGTCGCCATGGCCTCGGTGATCTTCGATTGCCTGTTCTGGCTGTTCGCCTTCCTCCGCGCCAGCACACTCGCCTTCACCGCGCAATCGCTCGGCGCCGGCGAGAGCGACGAGATCCTGATGGTCCTGATCCGCGGCCTGGCGCTGGCCGCGCTGATCGGCGTCACCCTGATCGCGCTGCAACTGCCGCTGGGCGCGATCATCTTCGACATCATGGGCGGCAGCGACGCCGTGTTGAGCGCGGCCCGCAGCTATTTCATCGTCCGGATATGGTCGGCGCCGCTGGCGCTCGCCAACTACGTGCTGCTCGGCTGGCTCGTCGGACTGGCCCGCGCACGGCTGGCGCTGGCCGTTCAGGTCGCGATCAACCTGATCAACATGGCCGCGACCATCCTGTTCGTCCAGATGCTGCAGGCCGGTATCGCCGGCGCGGCGATTGCCGCCGTGATCGCTGAGACGGTCGGTGTCGCGATCGGCCTCGTGCTGGCACGCCGCTTGGTCAAAGCCGACGCCCGGATATCGCGCGCTGCACTGCTCGACCGCGCCAAGCTGATGCACATGATGGCGGTGAACCGCGACATCATGATCCGCACCGCGGCGATGATCGTCGCCTTCTTGTTCTTCACCTCACAAGGCGCGCGTGCCGGCGACACGACGCTGGCGGCCAACGCGGTGCTGAACAATTTCCTGCTGGTGGCCGCGTTTTTCCTCGACGGGCTCGCCAACGCCGCCGAGCAGCTCTGCGGCTATGCGTTCGGCGCGCGCAACCGCGACGCCTTTTCCGGCGCCACAAGGCTGGTGCTCGCCTGGGGCTTAGGCTTCGCGCTCGCCGTCGCCGTGATCTTCGCGCTGTTCGGTCCGGTGCTGATCGACGTGATGACGGCAAACGATGCGGTGCGCCGCGCGGCGCGCGACTATCTGCCGTTCGTGGTGGCGTCGCCGCTGCTGTCGGTGTTCGCCTTCGCGTTCGATGGCGTCTATATCGGTGCCACCTGGGCGCGCGACATGCGCAATCTCATGGTGGCGGCGCTGATCGTCTTCCTCGGCATCTGGCTGGCGCTGCGCGGCTTCGGCAATACGGGCCTGTGGATCGCGATGCTCGGCTTCTACGCCGCCCGCGGCGGCTTCCAGGCCGCACGCTATCCGGCGCTGCTGCGGGCGTCGTTCGGGAAGAGCCCGACTCGACCGACAATGTAAGCTGTCATCGTCCGAAGGCGGGGATGACAGCCGTGCGTGAATGATGCGACAGCTCGGCTGCAACTAAACCGGCCAATCCTCGGCCGTGATCGTCGCGGCATCGGCGCCGACGATCTCCGCCAGGGAGTCACGCCCCGTGCGCAGCAGCGTCGAGGTCAGGTCGGCCTTGATGCTCTCGACCAGGCCGAGGCCCTTGTAGACCAGCGAGGAATACAACTGGATCAGGCTGGCCCCGGCGCGGATCTTGGTGAGCGCGGCGCCGCCCGTGTCGATGCCGCCGACGCCGATCAACGGGAACGCGCCTTCGACGCGCACGAAGGTCTCGGCCACCATCCGGGTCGACAGCCGGAACAGCGGCCGCCCGGACAGGCCGCCCTGCTCCTTGGCGCGCAACTGCTCGCGCAGCGAGCTGGGCCGAGCGAGCGTCGTGTTCGACACGATCATGCCGTCGACGCCGCGCGAGCGCGCGACATGGACGACGTCATCGAGCTCGGCGAGGCTGAGATCCGGCGCGATCTTGAGCAGCACCGGGGTGTCGCCGGCCTTGCGGCGGATACGGTCGCGCGCCTCCAGCACCTTGGATAGCAGCTCGTCGAGCTGAGAAGCCTGCTGCAGGTTGCGCAGGCCCGGCGTGTTGGGCGAGGAGATGTTGACGGTGAAGTAGCTCGCCACCGGCGCGAAGGTCTCGATCAGCCGGACGTAGTCGGCGACGCGGTCGGCCGAATCCTTGTTGGCCCCGACATTGACGCCGACGATGCCGCCCTGATGGGCGCGGCCGGCAAGCCGCCGCAACACGATCTCGGCGCCGTCATTGTTGAAGCCCATGCGGTTGATCACCGCCTCGTCGCGCTCCAGCCGAAACAGCCGCGGGCGCGGATTTCCGCTCTGCGGCCGCGGCGTGACCGAACCGATCTCGACGAAGCCGAAGCCGAGCCGCAGCAGCGCGTCCGGCACCTCGGCGTTCTTGTCGAAGCCGGCGGCCATGCCGACCGGATTCGGGAAGTTGAGCCCGAAGGCGCGCACCGCGAGCTTCGCATCGTCCGGCCGCGGCTTGATCGCCGGCAAGAGCTTCAGGCCCTGGATGGCGAGCCGGTGCGCATCCTCGGCGTCGAGCCAGCGGAGCAGCGGCAGCGAGAGCTGGTCGAAAGCGCGGATCACGGCTTCAGGTCCGGAATGTCGTGGCCGCCATCGGCACGGCTGTGCAACTGGTGAACGGCGGTCACGGCGCCGAGATCGAGTTCGCCATACAGATGCGGGAACAGCTCGTCGTTGCGCGAGCGCTCCCAGCGCAAGCCTCCACCCAGTGCATCCGCCTCGACCTCGACCAGGAACAGCGCGCTCTGCCCGAAAAAGTGCTTCCGGGCCGTCTCCGGCACCTGGGGGGCGGTCGAAAAATGGATGAACCCGTCGCGCAGATCGTCGGCGCTACCGCGGTACACGCCCAGCCGCTCCGCCTCGCGCCAGGCCGAAGCTGAGCAGATTTTGTAGATTTTGGGCACCTTCGCGCGGTCCTGGCTCGAGCTTGAGTTTGCTGATGTTTTCGGAGCGGCCGACCGTATCGGCAGGGGGCGGCGAACTCAAGCATCGTTTGCCCGGGACAGCCCGGCGGCCGCCCCGCTCAGGCTGCACCCGAATGACTGCGAGTTCGCGAGGACGCAGCCGGTTCCTCAGCAAGGGTTAACCTGATTCGGTTTTCCTGTTGCGCGCGATTCGCAACCGATCATGCCCACGCTTGAACCTTTTGGAGATTGCCATGGACCGCCGCCACGTCTTGAAGGCTCTTGCGGGGCTCGCCCTCTGCCCCGCCTGCGCGACCCCGGGCTTCGCCGCCGAGGGCGCCCCGCATTGGAGCTATGAGGGCGCGACCGGACCGGCCAATTGGGGGGATCTCGATGCGGCCAACAAGGTCTGCGGCGTCGGCACCCAGCAATCGCCCATCGACATCGAGCACTCGACCCGGGCCCAACTGCCCAACTTCAAGCTGAGCTGGGCCAGGACCGCCGACACCATCGTCAACAATGGTCACACCATCCAGCTCAACTTTGCCGACGGCAGCAGCACCCTGAAGCTCGACGGCACCACCTACAAGCTGCTGCAGGTGCATTTCCATCGCCCGAGCGAGCATCAGATCGGTGGCAAGAACTATCCGATGGAGGCGCATTTCGTCCACCGCGCCGCGTCGGGCGGGCTCGCCGTGGTCGGCGTTCTCATGACCACCGGCCGGCCCAATCCCGCCTTCGCGCAGATCGTGGCGACGATGCCGGACAAGGAGGGTCCCGCGGTCAAGGCCGATCCGCGCATCAACCCCAACATGATGCTGCCGGCACGCCGCTCCTATTATCGCTATGCCGGCTCGCTGACGACGCCGCCCTGCTCAGAGGTGGTCGAATGGCTGCTGCTGAGCGAGCCGGTCTCGGTCGCGGAAGCGGACGTCGCGAAATTCGCCAAGCTGTATCCGATGAACGCGCGCCCGGTGCAGAAGCTCGACCGCCGCTTCGTGCTGCACGGGGTGTAGTTCGAATGGCCGCTTCGGACTGACGCGGCCGCCGAGTTCTCCGCTGTCGTCCCGGCGAACGCCGGGACCCATACCGCGGAATCTCAGTTGTCTTGCGAGGTGGCGGATATCCGTCACCTCACCTCGGCTCGTGGCTATGGATCCCGGCTCAGGGCCGGGACGACACCTTTTTGTGTGACGACGAGCGAGCCCCTCACGCGCTCCGCGCCAGCGCGCCGTCGATCATCGCCACCGCATTGTTCACGCCGTAGACCGCGACGAAGGAGCCGAAACGGGGGCCCTTCTCCTGGCCGAGCAGCACCTGGTAGAGCATGTTGAACCAGTCCAGCGACACGCCGGGGCGGCCGTCCTTGCCCTTCTTGGCGTGGTCGAGGAACGGCTCGCGGCGGCCGATCTCGTAGACCACGTTCTGGATGTCCTCGGCCGTGGCCTCCGCCGGAAGATTGGACAGCGCATCGCGCAGATCCTGCAGCGCCACGCGCTCGCCCTCGGTCGGCTCGCGGAAGGTCTTGGTCGGCGCGACGAAGTCGCGATAGTAGTTGATGGCGTAGCCGACCATCGCGTCGAGCTTGGGATGCGTCTGCGGCGTCACGCCGGGCCGGTAGCGGCCGATGAAGCCCCACAGCGTCTCGGCATTCTCCGCGTTCGACGACGACACCAAGGTCAGCAGCAGTTGGAAGGTGACGGGCATGTCGGCCTTCGGCGGCTTTCCGGAATGAATGTGCCAGACCGGATTGCCGAGCTGCTGCTTGGCATCCTGCTTCCGAAAACCATCGAGGAACTGCTGATAGTCGTCGACGTTGCGCGGGATGACGTCGAAATACAGCCGCTTCGCCGCCTTCGGCTCGCGATACATGAACAGCGACAGCGATTCCGGCGAGGCGTAGCGCAGCCATTCGTCGATGGTCAGCCCGTTGCCCTTCGACTTCGAGATCTTCTGGCCCTTCTCGTCGAGGAACAGCTCGTAGTTGAAGCCCTCAGGCGGGGTGCCGCCGAGCGCCGCGCAGATCTTGCCCGACAGCTTCACCGAATCGATCAGGTCCTTGCCGGCCATTTCATAGTCGACGCCCAGCGCATGCCAGCGCATCGCCCAGTCCGGCTTCCATTGCAGCTTGCAATGGCCGCCGGTCACCGGAACGGTCATGCGCTCCTTGGTCTCCGGATCGTCGTAGGAGATGGTGCCGGCCTTGGCGTCGTGCTCGACGATCGGCACGTACAGCACGAGGCCGGTGCGCGGGCAGATCGGCAGGAACGGCGAGTAGCTCGCCGCGCGCTCCTCGCGCAAGCTCGGCAGCATGATCGCCATCACCTTCTCGAGCCGCTCCAGCATGCGCAGCAGAGCCGCGTCGAACTTGCCGGAGGTGTAGTAGTCGGTCGCGGAGGCGAACTCGTAGTCGAAGCCGAACCGGTCGAGGAAGGCGCGCAGCCGCGCATTGTTGTGAGCGGCGAACGACGGATATTCGTTGGAGAACGGGTCCGGGATGCGCGACAGCGGCTTGCCCAGATGCGTGGCCAGCATGTCCTTGTTCGGCACGTTGTCCGGCACCTTGCGCAGGCCGTCCATGTCGTCCGAGAACGCGATCAGGCGGGTCTTGATCTTGTCCTCGGTCAGCACGCGGAAGGCGTGGCGGACCATCGTAGTGCGCGCGACCTCGCCGAAGGTGCCGATATGCGGCAGGCCGGACGGGCCGTAGCCGGTCTCGAACAGCACCTCGTCCTTGGGGTTCTTCTTCAGCCGGTTGACGATCGCTTTCGCCTGCTCGAACGGCCAGGCGTTGGATTGTTCGGCGAGCGTGCGCAAGTCGCTCGGGCTGGTTGGGACGAGATCGATCGTGGACATCGTGAAAAAGACTTCTCCGAAGACGTCAGTGCAAAACAGCGGTCATGATACCCGTCATTCCGGGACGATGCGAAGCATCGAACCCGGAATCTCGAGGTTCCGGGTTCGCGTCTTCGACGCGCCCGGAACGACGGCAAGCGCTAGAACGGGCTGATCGAGAAGTAGCGCAGCCACAGGTCGGTGTAGCGGCCTTTTTCCCAGACCCGGAACAGCGCCCAGTTCAGCGCCTGGCGCAAGAGGTCGTTGCCCTTGCGCACGGCGATGCCGACGCCCTCGCCGAAATAGCGGCTTTCGACGAAAGGTCCACCGGAAAAGGCGCAGCAATCGCCGGAATCGGTGCCATTGACCCAGAACGCCAGCGAGATGCCGTCGCCGAAGATCAGGTCGACCTCGGCCCGGCGCAGCGCCTGCCGCAGCGCCTCGTCGTTCGGATAGGTCTTGATCTCGGCGTCGGTGAACATCGCCTTGAGGTAGGCCTCGTGCGCGGTGCCGGCGACGGCGCCGATCTTCTTGCCCTCGAGAAATTCGGGGCGGATCTCGGTCATGACGGCATCGCGGCGGGACACGAAGCGAGCGGGCGCCCGGTAATACGGATCGGAGAAGTCGGCCCGCGCCCGCATCTGCGGCGTCACCGCGATCGAGGCGATGATCGCATCGCCCCGGTTCGAGGACAGCGCATCGAGCAGGGTTTCGAACCGGCGCATCTGGACGGTGCAGGTGACCTTGATCTCGTCGCAGATCGCCCGTGCCAGATCGACGTTGAAGCCGGCCGGATTGCCGTCCGGACCGGTGAAGTTGAACGGCGGATAGTCGGTCTCGGTCAGGAAACGAATCACGGTGAGGCGCGACAGATCGGGCCGGTCGGGCCGGCGTCGCGGGTCCCAGAAGCCGGGGACGGCCTGCGGCGCCGCCTCGACGGCGGGCCGCACGGGCGCCTGGGCGCGCGCCTCCGAGCCGGCTGCGGCGAGACCGAAGCAGAGCAGCGCGCTGACGATGGCGGCGCGGGCCGCAGGCGCGGATTTCACGGGCTTTGATAAGACGGTCTGCATCAGCGGTCCCGATGGTCAGCGCCTTATAGACCATCCCGGCGCAAATTCGAGGCTGGATTCGGCCCGGAGGCGGCCGCCCGGCTGGAGCGTCAACGCGCTCAGAGGTATTTCTTGAGATCCGCCGCCGCTTCCTCGGGCGTCCGCTTCAGGTTGAACGGCGCGACGAACCGGCCGTTGCGGTCCATCAGATACACCAAAGCGGTGTGGTCCATGGTGTAATCACCGTCCTTCAGCGGGACCTTCTTGGCATAGACCCGGTACTCGGTGAGAACCTTCGCCAGGACCTCGGGATCGCCGGTCAGACCCTTCAGATGCGGGTCGAAGCTGGAGAGGTAGTCCTTCATCGCGGCCGGATTGTCGCGCTCGGGGTCGACCGAGACGAAATAGGCGTTGACGCCGTCGGCGTCCTTGCCCATCGCGCGCAGCACCTCGGAGATCTCGAACAGCGAGGTCGGACAGACGTCCGGGCAATGGGTGAAGCCGAAGAAGATCAGGGTCGGACGGCCTTCGAGGCTCTTCTCGGTGACGACGGCCCCGCTCTGGTCGGTCAGCTGGAACGGTCCGCCGATCGCGGCCGGCGCCGCGATGTTTCGGCCGCCGCCCATGATGAGGAACATCAGCGACAGCCCGACCACCAGGCTGGCGGCAAAGGCTCCGACGATCACCAGGGGGCGGGTGGCATTGGATGGCATTGCGCGCTCCTTCACTGTCTCAGAAGCAGGCTTGCCAGCCGGCCGCGATCGTCTCGAAGAACACCGCGGTCCCGTACTGCACCCACATCGTCACGGCGCCGGCGACGAGCCCGATCGCCGCAACCCCAGCCACGATGGCCGAAGCGGAGGCCGAACGCCGGTCACCCGACGCGGACGGTATCTCTTGCGGCGCTGAAAGAGGCTGCATGATGGCATACTCATCGGGCGGGTGCTGGCCCGAGCGGCCCGCCCCTCGCGCTTCAGATAAGCCCCGCGGCCGGTCCAGGCAAGCGCCGCGGACGGGCAGCCGATCACCCGAAACGGCCGGTGGCCGGCGTCATTAATGGGAGGCGGAGGCCTTGGCCGCGGCCGGCGAGATGGCCGGCGCATTGGGCGCAACATGCGAGGAGGCCGGAGAGGATGCCTGGGCATCCATATAGCAGGGCTTGTACATTGCCTGCAGCTCCTTGCCCTTCAGGAAGATCATCCGGGGCGTCAGGCCGCCGCGCTGGGTGATCCAGCGGCGGATCGGCGACGGGTACATCGAGTACAGCATCTGGGTCGCCTCGGGGTTGGTGACGGCGCGGCCGTTGGCGCCGAAATCCCAGGCGGCGTGGAATCCGAGATTGGCATGCGAGGTGACGCAGATCTTCTCGTGGGGGATCGCCCCGAGCACGATGGTGCAGGCCGAGGCGCAGAGCCCGTCGATGATCACATACTCACCGGAGGATCGCAGGCCCTGGTACTTGTCGACATAGGTTCCGATCCGGCCGCCGCGGTCATCGGCGATCCGGACCACGGCCTGGCTGGCGCCGAGCCCCGACAGCAACAGAACGACCGCAAGCAACCCCGTCCAGAATTTCATGTCGAGCCCCAGTTCAACCCGGCGAAACCGATCTGACCGACTTTGGTACGCGTCTTGTGATGCGCTTCTTGTGATGCTTGGACTGCGGCGGGACCTTGCGACCACGAGCCCATCCGCAGAACCGGAACGCGAAAGCCAAATCCAAATCGCAAATGCAGCGTGTTTCGAGATCGTGTTTTTGTCCAGGACAGCGCGGTGACGAAAGCCAAATTCACCGCGAGTGTTGCAAGCCCGCTGCACCAATGAGTCGCTACCACCGAAAATGGCCGAACGCTGGTTCCGGACATGGCGATGGCGCCACGAGCAAGGCAGAGGCCCGGCATGATTCGCCCATCGGCGCGGCAGCGGCGTCACGGCGGCACAAACGACCCTCCGGAAAAGCCCGGTGGCCGAGCTTCCGCGCGACACACGCCCCGTTGCCCAGTGACGGCGGGACGCTCACGCCTCTCATCGCCGGCCCAGGGGCGCTCGTGCGATCACGATCGTGGGTGCGGGCTCCCGCCAGCCCTGGCTGGCTGGCTGGCTGGCTGGCTGGCTGGCTGGCTGGCTGGCTGGCTGGCTGGCTGGCTGGCTGGCTGGC
>NZ_JAUHJF010000020.1:0-117584 GCF_032380995.1 Bradyrhizobium sp. SZCCHNR2028
ACCGCCCGGATGGGCACATCCAACCGCCCGAACGAACTCAGATCTGGATAAAACTTGGGGGCAAGGTCAGCCAGTCGGCACCCGGCCTTCCCTGCGCCCTCCGACTAATGAGGAGGGAATGATCGTCAAAGCTCGGGCGCAATCGCGCCGCGAGAGCGGCTCCGTTCGTCTCCGCGTCGACCGCGCTGCGCCGCGAGCCGATCGGAGCCTGCTGACACCGGGCGATGCCGCCCAGAGCTGAATATTCGGGCACCGCCCGCCACATCTGCTCCACTTTGTTGGCGCAAATCCGCCCAGTATGAATCCCTAAAACTCAGGTAAGCCTTCCAAAAGTAAGATTTTGGCAATCAATCGAACGCTAACTAAGGTTACCAAGTGCTCAACGTCATGCGGAGACTCTGAACGTGAGCGACCAAAAGCCCGAACGGGCCAGCCTTGGCGTGGCCGATACGACTGGCATGGCCAGTGCGAGTGTCGACCTGATGCCGAAGACATCCGCGTTCCCCGATGCAGTCGACCTGGCCGTGCCTGCGATCGCGACCGTCGCCCCGCCCATGATCGCGCCGGATCACGAAGCGCCTGCGGCTGACCGTCCGGGCATTGACCCTAAGGCGGCGATCGTGGAAGCGGTGACCGCGCCCGAGCCGCAGGCCGAGGCCAACAAGTCTGAGATCAAGACCGAGATGACGGCCGACACCGAGATTGGGACGATCAGCGTCAAGCCGGTCAAGCCCGAACAGGTCAAGGTCGAAGCCCTTACGGCCGAGCCGGAAAAGATCGAGCCCGCCAAGATCCAAGCGGCGAAGCCGGAGCGAGCCAAACCAGAGCCCGCGCGGCTCGACCTGGTCAAGTCCGACAAGGGCAAATCCGACAAGGTCAAGCCCGAGCTGACCAAGGCCCAGGCGGCGGGGGGCAACCTTGCGGCGACGGGCAAAGTCGAAGCCGCAGCGAGCTCGAGTACTGCGAAATCTCCCTCGACGATCCTGGATCTGATCAGGACGGAGCCGGTCAAGTCGGAGCCGATCAAGACGGCTGCGGCCGATGAGCTCCTCAAGGTCGAGACACCGAAGCTGTCGATGCTCGCGGCCAATGCGCCGAAAGTCGGCCCGATGGCGGCGGCTGCGCCGAAGCCGGAGACGGCCATCAAGCCGGACGCGCCGATCAAGTCCGTGGCTGCCAGCAAGACAGAAGCCGTCGTCCGGCCAGAGCCGGCTGCCAAGCCGGAGACTGTTGCCAGGCCAGAGACTGTCGCCAAGTCGGAGCCCGTTGCCAAGCAGGCATCCGCGGCCAAACCCGAGGTGTCCGCGACGCGCCCGGTCACGCCAGTCCAGGCGGATGCCGGACCGGCGACCAGGGCGGGTGCTTTTGCCGCGGTCGACAAGGCCGCGGCCTGGGCCAAAGCGAAGTTCAAGACCGAGCCCTTCAAGTTCAATGCGGCGTCCAAGCCGGCGGCCGCTGCCGCAACGGCGGCCAGCAAGACCGCTGCCGGAGCGACGCCGCCACCTCCGCAGCCGGGCCAGACCCCGCCGCCGCATGCCGTAAACGGCAGGCTCGGCCTGCCGGCCATGGCTGCGATCCTGCTGCTGTCGATGATTGTCGGCGGCGTTGCCGGTGGTCTGGTCACGGCCAAGTTCGTCACGCGCTCCGGCGGCGGTGACGTGGCCGATGCGGCGGCAGGCGAGGCTACAGACTCCACGCTTGGCGCGACCGTGGCGCGGATCGACAATGATGTCGCCGCGCTGAAGGCGAGCCTCGACCAGACCAATCAGACCAGCCTCGTCGAGCTCAACAAGTCCGCCGAGCGTCTCGACCGGCTCGAGAAGATCCTGGGTGACCTGTCGACGAAATCGTCGGCCAAGCCGAGCGAGCTGCAGCGTCTGAGCGAGGCCGTGGACCGGCTGCGCGCCGCGCAGGCGTCCGCGACCGCGCAGGCCCCCGCGCGAGACAGCGCCGCGTCCGTGCCGCAGGCGGTGGGCGCGATCAATGCGGCGGCGCCGCCCGCGGGCGTGGCGAGCCGGGCCGACGCGGGGACCACCGAGGCAGCCAGGACCGAAGCAGCAAGGGCAGAGGCGAGCCGGGCCGAGCGGGCGAGGGCGGAGACCGCTCGCCCCGAGCCGAGCCGCGCGGAGGCCACCAAGCCCAAGGTCGTCGAGGGCTGGGTGCTGCGCGACGTCGGTCGTGGTGGCGCGCTGATCGAGGGCCGCGGTGGCCTCTACGAGGTCTATGCCGGCGATCCCGTGCCGGGCCTCGGCAAGGTCGACGCGATCCGCAAGCAGGACGGTCGCTGGGTGGTCGTCACCACCAAGGGGCTTGTCGTCGCGCGCTGACGGACCATCTGTTTTTGGAGACGAATCTGACGAGGCGCCTCACCGCGACGTGAGGCGCCTCGTCGCACAATTGTCCGAAGCCGCCCGCCTTTCGGCTATCTTCGAGGGCTAGCAGGCCGTCAATTGCGTGTTCGTGGAAGCAAGGAGGCGCGTCTTGCGACTGTCGGTATTGGGCCTTGTCATGCTGTGCTGCGGCTCGCTCGCTCATGCGGACGAGAGCGCGCCGATCGAGCGCGGCGCCGCCATCCTCGAGCCGTTCGCGCTGCGTGAGCTCGATAACGGCGCGTTCGGCCTCGGGAAGATGCTTGCGCGCGCGAGCGATGCGCCGCTGACCGACGCGGCATTGTTTGCGCTGCCGTCGATGATTCCCGTGCGCAAGGCGCTCGACGCGGAGTTCGACCGCTATGTCGACAAGCACAAGACCACGCTGCCGAACGAGAGCATCGGCGTCGGCACGTCCTACGCGTTCCAGCTGTTCGACCGCACCGTGCTCGATTCGCCCGATGCCCGCTTCGTGCTGGCCGGCGTTGTCAATCGCATGGATCGCGCCTTCGTCGATCCCGACCATTGCGGCGAGGTGCGGCTGCTGTACCGCCTGACGCGGACCACGCCGCCCGAGGCCAAAGATGGCGAGGTCGCCTCGCCGCGGCTGCCGATGACGCTCAACATCGTGCTCAAGGCGCGCAGCGACGATGAGGCCAAGCGCAATTCACCGAGCTGCGCCGAGATCGCCAAGCGCTGGCTGGCGACATCAGATCTGCAGCTGACCGGCACCGAGCTCGCAGCGAGGCTGATGGCTCCCGATGGCCCGCTGCCGCTGATCCGGCCGGAGAACATCCACCGCATCGAGACCAACCTGCAGATCGCGCATGCGCCGAAATCGGCGATCCGCGATTTCCGCACCGACTACATGATGAAGGTGTTCGACTATCAGGCCGCGAGCGGGACGTTCGAGGAGGCGGTGCTGGAGGATCAGGTCGATCGCGACCGGCTGCTGGCGGATGCCGCGCTGGCGCGCGAGTTCAAGGCCTGGCTGCTCGACCCGGTCCATCTCGGCGAGCTCGACCGCGGCACCGCGGTGATCCCCGAGCAGTTCCTGGCCAAGGTTGCGGTGGCGCCGACCCCGGTCGGATTCGTCAATTCCGATCTGCTGCCGGCCTACGGGCTGGTGCAGGGGAGCGCGGCCGGGCAGGGCGCGGTGTTCACCGAGGCCGACGTGGTCGGTGCGCTGGAGAAGGCGGCCGCGCAGGGCATCGTGCTGCAGAACATCCGGTCGGTCGCGGGCTTCGAGCGCCGCCTCAACGATTCGAGCTGCGGCGGCTGCCATCAGACCCGCGGCATCGGCGGCTTTCACTTTCCCGGCGTCGACTGGATGGCGGAGAAGCCGTCCAACACCGTCGTGGTGCCGGGCTCGCCGCACTTCTTTGGCGACCAGGTCCGCCGGCGCGACATCCTCAACGCCTTTGCCGAGGGGCGGACTCCGGATTTCTCGCGCGGCTTCGCCAGCCGCCCGCAATTGCGCGGCAGCGATGAGCTCGCCGGCACGGTCTACAATGACGGCTGGGGCGGGCATTGCTACGCGAGCCACGCCGCTGCCGCGGACAACGACAAGAGCTTCTCGACCTGGACCTGCGCCGCGAACCTGTCCTGTCAGACCGGCCCGGCGACGCGGTTCGGCATGTGCTTCATCGCGACCCGCTAGCTCAGGCCACCGCGCCGCGCGCGCGCAGGTCGCGGATGGTCTCGTCGTCGAAGCCGGCGCTGCGCAGGATCTCGTCGCTGTGTTGGCCTATGCCGGGCGGCTTGCGCGGGGTGACCTTGCGCTGGCCGTCGATGAAGATCGGGCTGTTGACGGTCAGCATGGTGTCGTTCTCGAACGGCACCAGCACCTCGTTCTCGATCATCTGCCTGTCGTTTGGAATGTCGTCGAGAATTCCGACCACCCCGAACACGAGCCCGCTGCCGTCGAGGACCCGGCGCCATTCGGCCAACGGTCTGGTCGCGAACACCACGTCGAATTCGTGGATCAGCTCGACCGAGCGGGCGTGGCGATCGGCCTTGGTGACGAAGCGCGGATCATCGATCAGCTCCTCCCGGCCGAGGCAACGGGCGAGGATCGGCCACTGCTTCTCCTCATTGAGGAGCGACAGCATGATCCAGCGGCCGTCCTGGCACTTGTAGTGATTGGCGACCGCGTTCAGCGCGCGTTCGCGTGGCCGCCGCTCGACGAAGGTCGCGCCGCAAAGCTTGGCCTGAGCAAGCACGGAGGCCGCCCAGACACCATTCGCCATCAGGTTGGAGGCGACATGGCAGCCCTTGCCGGTCTTCTCGCGCTGGTAAAGCGCCGTGACGATCGCGCCATAGAACGCCATCGCGCAGGGGTGGTCGCCCATCCCGGCGACGGAGCGGGCGGGTGTCGTGCTCTCGTCGGCGCGGACCAGGTCCATCAGTCCGGAGCGCGCCCAATAGGCATTGCTGTCGAAGCCGGGTTTGTCGGCTTCCTCGCCCTTCTCGCCATACCCGGTGAACGACGCATAGATCAGCCGCGGATTGAGCGGCGCCAGCTTTTCGTGGGTGAGGCCGAGCTTGGCGCGGACCGACGGCGGGAAGTTGGTGATGAAGACATCGGCTTCACTCACCAGCCGCTGCAGCACGGCTTGAGCTTCGGATTTCGAAAGATCGAGCGCGAGGCTCCGCTTGTTGCGGGCTTCGAGATACCACGCGTAGTTATGCTCGCTGCGCGGATAGCCCGGCAGGTTCGGCAGGTTGCGGTAGGGATCGCCGGCGCCGGGCGGCTCGATCTTGATGACGTCAGCGCCGAAATCGGAAAGGACGGTGGCGGCTGCAGGGGCTGCGATGAAGCTCGCGCAGTCCAGCACCTTCAGGCCATGGAAAATGCCCTTGTCGTCCATGATGCGTCGCTCCCGTCGCTTGTTTCCGCGCGCTGGAATTCTGCTGACGGCGCGGTTCGAGGCGCATTTGACCCAGGTCGGGCGAGCGAGGCAATGGCGGGGAGGGAGCCGAAACTACAAACAAACGTAAAGATGTGATCAGGAGCGGGCACCGCTCCTGTCTATTTCGACGTGTCGACAATCATGCTGGCTTGGTGAGGGAAACGATCGCGCCGAAAAGCCGCGAGGCGGAATGGCGCGCCAATTGGTCCGCTACACTTTCAGGTTCTCGGCCGAACTCCTGCCGCGGTTGGCAATCTCGTCGTACTCGATCGTCTGGCCCTCGTTGAGGGTCGTCAGCCCGGCCTTCTGCACTGCGGAGATGTGAACGAAAATGTCCTTGCCCCCGGCCGCGGGCTGGATGAAGCCATAGCCCTTGGTCGGGTTGAACCACTTGACCGTACCTTTAGCCATACGTCGCCTCCGCGGGACCAATCCGAGTACGAGCCGGCGGTCCCCGCAAACCGTCAGGCCCGAAATTCAAGACTACTGCGGTTGCGACAGGCGTGATAGCGCAAACAGCGGGCGGTTTTGGCCCGAAATGATCGATATCGTGGCGGCTTTGCGGCTTTTGACCGTAGCGCCACCGTTCCGCCAGTCACCGCGGACCCGCTGCAACCGTTCTCGGTATGACAGCGCAGGCTGCAAACAGGTTCAACGCAACGCGTCATGCCGCGGCCCCCTCGTCCGAGAGCATAGCGAGTTCGGCGGCATCCACGGCCGTCCTGACGCGCATCGGCTCAGCGCGGCCGCGAATCTCGACCTCGCGCTGCGGCAGCATGTCGGAGGCGAGTCGCGCCCGCGCGTAGACCTCGTCCGAGATGATCACCTGGCAGCCGAGGGTCTTCGTCATGTCCTGCAGTCGTGATGCGACGTTGACGGCGTCGCCCAGCGCGGTGAACACCATGTGGTCGCGATAGCCGATCTCGCCGACGATCACCTCGCCGCCGTGAATGCCGATGCCGAAGCGGATCGGCTCATGCAGATCATGGCTGAGGAACGCGTTCAGCTCGGCGATGTTGGCCGCGATGTCACGCGCCGCCTGGATCGCCTGGCCGCAGGCGACATGTGAATCGGCGGCTAGTCCGAACAGCGCGAGCATACCGTCGCCGACGAACTGATTGGGCTGCCCGCCATTCGCCAGCACGGCCTGGGAGACGGCGCTGAGGAAGCGGTTGACGATGAACACCACGTCGAACGGCAGCCGTTTCTCAGCGAGGCCGGTCGATCCGCGCATGTCGACGAACAGGCTGACGAGGTAGCGCTCCTGCCCGATTCCGGCACGCGAGCTGCCGCGCTCGCCGGGTGTCGGGTTCGGCATGAACAGTTGAAAGAATGAAAGATCGTCGGTGGGGCGCAACTGACAGGCCAGCCTGACCGACGGGTCCGCCGCGCCGATCTGCGCGAGCACGAAGGCCTCGCGAGGCGAGGGGGGCGGCAGCGCGCCGGGATCTCCGATCACCCTGATGCGGCAGGTCGAGCAGCGCGCGCGGCCGCCGCACATGCTGGCATGCGGTACGTTGTTGCGCAGACTGGCCTCGAGCACGGACAAACCCTTTGGCACCCGGATGGAGCGGCCATTGTTGTAGGACAGCGTGACCATGCCGCCACGTCGCTCATGGACCGCTCGCACGCCGCGCGCGGCGAGCGCCAAGCCGATCAGGCCGCCATAGCCGACCAGAAAGCCGTTCATGATGGTCTCCAGCGCCGCCTGTTCAGATGGCGTGCCGGTCTGCTTCAATGAAAGATTTTCGGCACGCCACTGCGGTGTTGCGTTGGCGGCGATGACGTCTCGGCCTCCACGGTAGAAGCCGAGCAGCGCCAGCGCCGGGAGCAGCACGGCGCAGGCGAGCAGCCACGGCGCCGCGCGCTTGTAGAACGGCTTGAGCCGCAGCCAGAAGTGCAGCCCGATGCAGCCATGCGCCCATGACGTCAGCAGGGCTGCCGACATCAACCAGATCCGCCAGGACGGGCCGGTCCAATACGAGTACAGGACCTGCGGGTACAGCTTCTCCTGTCCGTACAGGGTCTGCCCGATGCGGACGCCGGCGATGTGGCTGAAGATCAGCGCCGGAATGCTCAGGCCGAGCAGCAGTTGCAGCGGCTCCATCGTGCTGCGGCTGAATTGCCGGCGCTGATAAAGCGCCCACACGCCGAGCCCGCCATGGGTAAGAACGGCCGCATAGAACAGCACGGCGATCGGAAGAAACTGCCAGAACGCCACATGATAGGACACGCCCTCGGCGAGCGCCTGCAGCGAGATGTTGCCGAGCGCATGGTTGAGAAAGTGACTGAGCAGGTAGCTGAAGAGTATGAAGCCGCAGATCAGCCGCACCTGCCGCACACCGATGCCGCGACAGGCGGACTGCAAACGATGGTAAATCGAAATGGTCATGTGGTCCGTATGATCTGGAGCGGCAATGCTAGAGATTTATTCCCTGTTGTCCTAGAGGGCTGGTGACGGCGGTCATCCGGCGGCGCGAGCTGTGCGCGGGAACGTTGACTCGCCCGGCGGAGTCGGGGAAAAGCACCGCGTGACGGCCATTTCCCCAGGCATCGACAGCCCAGAGTCTCGGTCCACGCGCGCTGCGTGGCTGATGGCTGCGGCCGTGATCGCAAGCATGACGATCATCCGCATCGTCTATGCCGGGACGCTCGATCTGCGCACCGACGAGGCCTATTACTGGACCTGGTCGAAGGAGCTGCAGCTCTGCTTCCTCGATCATCCGCCCATGATCGCCTGGTTCATCCGGCTGGGCACTGCCCTGTTCGGCGATACCAATCTCGGTGTTCGCTTTGCCGGCATCCTCGCGATGGGGGTGACGCAGCTCCTGCTCGCCGACATCGTTCGCCGTACCACTCACGATATGCGGGCCGTGATCCTCGCGGTGCTGCTGCCCGAGGCGGCGCTCTACTATGGCCTGCTGATGGCCAAGGTGGCGCCGGATGTCGCGGCGATCCCGTTTGCGCTCGCGATGATCTGGGCGCTGGTTCGCCTCGCCGAGAGCGACGATGGCCGCTGGTGGCTCGCCGCCGGACTGTTCGGTGGACTGGCGCTGTTGTCCAAATTCACGGTGGTCATGCTGCTGCCGGGCGTGGCGGCGTTCCTGCTCGTTCCGGCCTGGCGCAGCCGTTGGCTTCTCAGTCCCTATCCATGGTGCGGGGCGCTGATCGCGCTCGCCGTGTTCTCGCCGGTGCTGATCTGGAACGTTCAGCACGACTGGGCCTCGTTCCGCTTCCAGTTCGTTCGCGCCACGGCGCCGCATGATTTTTCGTTGCGGACGCTGGGCGATTACATCGGACTGCAATTCGGACAGGTCGGCTTCGTCCTGCTGCCGGTCACGCTGTCGGCGCTGACGCTCAAGGCCTGGCGCGGCTGTCGCACGCGTGAGCCGGTCGCGATTCTGCTGTCGACGGCGGTGCTGGTGCCGTTCCTCTACTTCCTCTGGAAGTCGCTCACTTTGCGGATCGGTGACACCTGGCCGATGTTCATGTGGCCGATCGGGTTTGCGGCGGTCGCGATCAACATCGTCAAGATGCCGCAGGACGGCGCGCCCGCCTGGTTCGTCCGATCGACGATGCGCTGGGCGCGCATCGCCGTCGTCAGCGGCATTGCCATGGTGGTCCTGATCTTCCTCTACTACGTCGCAGCGCCCTGGAATTTCCTCGGACGAGCCGATCCGATCGGCGCCGAGGCGGGCTATCAGCAGGTTGCGGCGCGCGTTGAGCAGGAACTGGCAAACACCGGCGCCACCTGGATCGCAACCTCCGACTACCGCACCTACGCAATGATGCGGTGGTTCTTCAGAGGCCGCGTGCCGGTGGTCCAGATCAACGAGCGTGCCCGCTTCATCGGCTTCCGTGATCCCGGCATGGACCTGATCGCAGGACATGCCGGCCTCTATGTCGTGCGCGAGCCGGACAATGCCGGCCCGCTGCTGGCGGACACGACCGCGCACCGCGAGCCGCTCGGACATGTCGAGCGGAGCTGGCGCGGCCACGTCATGGACACTTACGCGTTCGGCAAGCTGACGGGCTGGACGCCGGAGCTGGCGCCGCCACCGGACTCGCCATTGTACCCATGGCGCTGGCTCGCCGGTGACCCCGATCACACGCCGCGGGCCTGAGCTTCATGCCTGGTCCTCCTGCTTGCGCAGGAGATCCTTGGCGAGATCCGCCAGCGCCGGCCGCGGCAGCGCGGCGAACGGCATCGGCCGCGTCACGTCGATGGCCGCGAGGCCGAGCCGCGCCGTGAGCAGTCCGTTGAGCACGCCTTCGCCGAGCCGCTGCGACAGTTTGGCCGCGATGCCATGCCCCAGCACCTGCTGGATCAGGCTGTCGCTCGCGGCCATGCCGCCGGTGATGGCGAGATGCGCGACGACGTGGCGCAACAGGCTGATCATGCCGAGCGCGCCGGGACGGCCGCCATAGAGCCGCGCCAGCTGACGGATCATCCGCAAGCTTGCCACGAAGACGAACAGCACGTCGATCAGCGCGCGCGGGCTCACGGCCGTGACCACGGAAACCCGTTGCGCCGCGACCGACACCAGCCGCCGTGCCTCGATGTCGAGCGGCGCCATCAGCTCGCGCTCGGCGAGCTTGATCATGTCACCGCCGTCGATGATGTCGTCGGCGTGGCCGGCAAGCGCGGCACGCGGACGCGCCAGCCGGGGATTGGCATGTGCGATCCGCAGCAGCTCGGCGACCACCTCGCGGCTCTCGGCGCGATCGTCGGACAGCAGCACCGCGGCCGCGCGCTGATGCAGCTTCTCGATGGTGGCGAGACGCACCAGCCCGTAGGTCTCACGGGCAACGACGGCCGCCAATGCAATCGCGGCTGCGGCCGCGAACCCCGCGCCGACATAGCCGAGGGCTTCGCTGCGGGCGAACAGATCCTCGATCAGTCTGACGACGCCGAGGCCGAGTCCGAGCAGGACGAGGCCGGCGACCGAGCCCCAAAAAAGCGCGCCCCAGCCGAAGCCGCGCCGCGCCGGCAGGACGGTCTCGACCGGCACCGGCAATTGCGCCGGATCGGCCTCCGGCGTGATCTGGATGGTGCCGCGGCCCGGCCGGGTGGCCTCTTCGGCATCGACCACGACGACGTCGGGATCGTCGAGCCGGAAGGTCTGGGGACGACGTGGCTTGGCGCGTTCGCTCATTGCAGCCGGTCTCCGATCAGGAACTGAAGGGCGCGGTCCATGCGGATATGGGGCAAAGCGGGCTCGGCGCCAGCATCTGGGGTCAGCAAAGGCGGGCGGAAGCGAAGAAAGCGGAAATCGGTCCCGTCGGCGGCGGCGCTCGACAGGCCGCGATAGGCGCCCCCCTTGAACAGCTCCTCCGGATCGGCCGGCAGCTCGCCCGGAAAAGTGGCGACCTCGGTGTTGCCGTCGAAGATCTCGCCATTGGCGCTCTCGCCGGCGGCGGGGGTGCCGAGCAGCGAGGGGAGCTTGTCGCGGCCGCGGGCGACCAGCGCCTCGCGCGTCGCCCTGACCGCGGCCAGCGCCACGACGTCGATCGCAGCGCCCGTGCTCTCGGCGCGCGCGACGGCATGGTTGACGGCACGCCGCAGCACCGCTTCGAGCCGGTCGTGGCTGGTGTGATGCAGATGGTCGGCCTTGGTCGCCGCGAACAGGATGCGGTCGATGCGCGGCCGGAACAGCGCCGTCAGCATGTTTCCGCGCCCGACGCGGAAGCAATCGAGAATGCCGGTCAGCGCGGCTTCGAGATCATGCAGCGCCTCGGGGCCGGCATTGAACGCCGCCAGCGCGTCGACCAGCACGATCTGGCGGTCGAGCCGGGCGAAGTGGTCGCGGAAGAACGGCCTGACAACGATGTCCTTGTAGGACTCGTAGCGCCGCGCCATCATCGCCCACAGCGATCCGCTCGGCGCCTGGCCTTCGGCCGGCACGTCGAGGGGCGCGAAGGTGAGCGCCGGCGAGCCCGCGAGATTGCCCGGCATCAGGAAGCGGCCGGGCGGCAGCAGGCTCATGGCGAAGCGCTCGTCGCGGCAGGTGCGCAGATATTCGGTGAACAGCCGCGCCGCCTCCAGCGTCGCCGGCTCGTCCTCCTGGCCTTCGGGGGCGAGCGTCGCCAGATGCGCGTGCCAGTCCTTGGCGACATGCGCGCGCGGCTCGCTGCGCGACAGCGCGAGGCTTTCTTGCGCCCACTGCTCATAGCTCTTGTTCAGCAGCGGCAGGTCGAGCAGCCATTCGCCGGGATAGTCGACGATGTCGAGCGTGAGCGTCCGCTCGGCGCCGTTGGCGCGCTGGAATTCGATCACCAGCCTGAGCTCGCTGATGTCGACGGTCGAACTCGGCCAGCGCCGCTCGGCGACCAGCGCCCGCAAATGACTCTCATAGGCAAAGCGCGGCACGCCGTCGTCGGGTTGCGGCGTCAGATAGGCGCGGGCGATGCGGCCCGATGCCAAGGCCTCGAACACCGGCATGCGCCCGCCGCGAACGAGGTCGTGGATCAGCGCCGTGATGAACACGGTCTTGCCGGCCCGTGACAGCCCGGTGACGCCGAGGCGGATGGTCGGGTTGAGGAAGCTCTCGCCATAATCGAGCAGGGCACGGGCCGAGAGCCGCGCTTCCTCGACGAGTTCGGAAAAGGTCACCATGGGAGGAGGGGGAATTCGCAGTTGAAAAGGGCGTGAGCGATTTTTGACAGGTGGCGATGCAAAACGCCGGATTCAAGCTCACAATTCCGGCCCGTTTCCGGATAGAACCAGACTTTGAACGGAACGTTGACCACTGGAAACCATAATCCTTCCGGCACAATTGTCCCGGAAAACCGGCACCAGGTTCTGACATGACCGTATTTCAACTGAAGCAGTTCGCCTCGACCTCCGTCCATGCCGCCACCGGCGCAATGCGCTGGAACTACGACAGGGTCGAGATGATCGCGGACGGCGTCGTCCACGTCGTCGGCATCGCCGCCGGGCTGGTCGCCGCAACCGTGCTCGTCGTGCTGACCTCGATCTATGCCAGCGCCGTCGACATCGTGGTGGTGTCGATCTACGTCGCGGGACTGCTCTCGATGCTGACGCTGTCGGCAACCTATAATCTGTGGCCGGTGTCGCCGACCAAATGGGTGCTGCGCCGCTTCGACCACTCCGCCATCTACGTCCTGATCGCAGCCACCTATACGCCGTTCATCGCCGCCCTGAAGGATACGGTATTCTCTGCGGCGCTGCTGCTCGGTGTCTGGGGCGTCGCCATCTTCGGCATCGTGCTGAAGCTGCGTTGGCCCGGGCGCTTCGATGCGCTCTCGATCGGCCTGTATCTCGCGCTCGGCTGGAGCGGCGTGATGATGTACGACCGGGTGATCTCGGTGATGCCGGCCTCGGTCCTGGCCTGCGTGCTCACCGGCGGCATCCTCTACAGCCTCGGCGTCATCTTCCACTCGTGGCGGCGCTTGCGCTTCCAGAACGCGATCTGGCATGGTTTCGTGTTGCTGGGCGCCGGCTTTCACTATACCGCGGTGCTCGATCTGGTCTTGACCTAGAAAATTCCACGAGGAGGGCTTTGCATGCAGGTGACCGGCAAGATTGTTGTGGTCACCGGCGGAGCCCGCGGCATCGGCAAGGCGCTGTGCGAGGCCTTTGCGAAGGCCGGTGCCGCCAAGGTGATCGTGGCCGATCTCGACGAAGCCGGAGCCAAGGCCGTCGCTGATGGCATCGGCGGCGCAGCCTTCAGATGCGACGTCTCCCAGGAAGCCGACATCCGGCACGTGATCGAGGAGACCGAGCGGCAGTTCGGACCCATTGCGCTGTTCTGCTCCAATGCCGGCATCGGCGGCGGCTTCGACCCGTTGTCGGTGAATGCCGGCGGCACCTCCGACGAGCCGTGGGCGCGCAGTTGGGCCATCCACGTGATGGCTCATGTCTATGCGGCGCGGCATCTGATCCCGCGCTACAAGGCGCGCGGCGGCGGCTATTTCCTCAACACGATCTCGGCGGCCGGCCTGTTGTCGCAGGTCGGCAGCGCGCCTTACTCCACCACCAAGCATGCCGCGGTGGGATTTGCCGAGAACCTCGCGATCTCGCACAAGGCTGACAACATCAAGGTCTCGATCCTGTGTCCGCAGGGCGTCGACACCGACATGCTGCGCGCGATCCCGAAGGGCCCGCAATCCGGCGACGGCGATCTGACGCCGGAGCAGGTCGCGCAGGACGTGCTGAAGGGCCTTGCCGAGGAGAGCTTCCTGATCCTGCCGCATCCGCAGGTGCTCGGCTACATGCGCAAGAAGACCGAGAACTACGACCGCTGGCTCGGCGGCATGGCCAAGATCCAGGCGAAGATGCGCGAGGAATTTAAGTAGGTCCAAGGGGAGAGGGCGCATTCACTTGCACCGCGCATAAGCTTGCGAATTCTAAGCGTGTAGGGTGGGCAAAGGCGCGCGGGCGATACTGTGTGCATCATGCCGCGCTCCCTCGCGCGCCGTGCCCACCATTTGCTCCGCGTGCGGAGATCGACGCTGGGCACGCGACCGCCCTGCGGGCGGCTGCTTTGCCCACCCTACGGCAGTGTCGCTCAGGCTCGCCCGATTCACATCTCAAACAGCTTCTGACACGACCTTACGGCCTCGCGGCGGATCACGCCCGAGTGGTTCGGTCGACACGACCCTCCAACACATGGGAGGGCGCAGGGAATGCCGGGTGAAGGCCTCACCCATGGCCCGCCTGCAGCAAAAAATGCAGGCGGCAGGTACCACAGGTGCAGCCGATCACCGGCATTCCCTGCGCGATGGTCTTCACGCTTATACGCAGTCTCCCTGGTGCGCCGGGCTGTTGGCCACCATTGTCCGCGCGGCGCATCAGCGCCATCGCGAACGTAACACCAGCATCGGGGTGTCAGGACGCTGCGACTTCACGTCCGCGGCCACGCCGTTCGTCCGCGTAGCAAGCTACGCTGCGGCATGGCCACGGCCATCGCATCCCGCCTCGCGTGTCGTGACGATCGCGCGCAACGCCCCTCCGTGGTGAGGCGGGATGCGCGGAAAGATCGTCCTGATTTGCCCGACGACGCAAGGCCGCATGCTGCGGCATTTCAACACGACGGGCAGTTTCGTCATGGTGCGTATGCGCAATCTGCCCGTCGGGCGCGCTCATGGCTCCGACGGCTGCATGTCCTGCTCTGCCGCGCGCCAGGCTTCGAGCGCGCGGGCGTACAGCAACAGGCCCTCGCACACCGTGCGCTGCTCGGCTTTCGACAGCGACGACAGGGCGCCGCGAACCTGTTGGCGGCCGAAGGCGTGCAACGTGCCGAGCGTCTTCCGTCCCTTCGCGGTGAGGCAGAGCGGCTTGATGCGGGCGTCGCCGGAATCGATTGTCTCCTGCAACTCGCCGCTGTCGATCAGCTTGCGGACCATGCGGCTGATGCTGGATTTCTCGAGATGCAGGATCGTGCCGAGCTGCATCGCGGTCAGCGGGCCGCGCAGGCCGATCTCCAGGATGGTGTGGACCGCCGACGGCGGAAGGTCGGTGGCGGCCAGCGTCGATTCCATGAAGCCGAGCTCGCGCACCATCAGGCGCGAGGCGGCGCGGATGTCGTCGACGAGCGTGAGATCGGGATCCGGCATCTTGACTCCTGCCATATAGTTGTATCATACAACAAATAGCCGATGCAACGTGGCATCGACGACGCCATATCGCCGGAGGGTCGGAGATGGGTGATACGCAGCTCACGGCCGAGGCACGCTTGACCGCGGCGTCGCGCATGCAGGGGCAGGTCTGCCTCGTCACCGGGGGCGGCTCCGGCATCGGCCGCGCCGCCGCCTTGAAGCTCGCCGCCGACGGCGCGGAGGCGGTCGTCGTCGCCGGGCGGCGCGAGGCCGAGCTGGCCGATACGGCGGCACGATGCCGGGCGCTCGGGGCCGAGGCCCTCGCGGTGAAAGCCGACGTCACGCGCGAGGACGACGTGGCGAGCCTGGTACAGGCAGTGCTGGAGCGCTACGGCCGGCTGGATGCGGCCTTCAACAATGCCGGTGTCCAGGAGCGCCGGGCGCCGATCGAGCAGCAGGGCAACGGCGTCTATGCGGACGTGTTCGACGCCAATGTGCGCTCGGTGTTTCTGTGCCTGCGCGCGCAGTTGCCGATCATGTACGCGCGCGGCCGGGGATGCATCGTGGTCAACGCCTCCGTGAGCGGCGTGCGCAATCCGAATGCGGGGCTTGCGCTCTATTCGGCCTCGAAAGCCGCCGTCATTTCGCTGACGCGATCGGCCGCGATGGAGGCGGCACCGCGCGGCGTCCGGATCAACGCGATTGCGCCCGGACGTGTCGTCACCGACATGATGCTGCGCGCCGGTGTCGGCGACGTCGCGACCGTCGCCGCCGGCCTGCCGCTGCGCCGGATGGGGCAGCCTGAGGACATCGCCGAGGCCGTGCTGTGGTTGTTGTCGGACGCGTCGTCCTACGTCGTAGGCCACGTTCTGGCGGCCGATGGCGGCTTCTTGGCTTCCTGAACGGCGGCAACGGCGCAAGACCCGCGATCGCCGAAGCCGGTCTCGGGCGAATGATCGTCGAAACGACATCATGCCGAAGTCCGAATTTCGCCGACTTTGGCGAAGCCGCGCAACGATCGTCCTCGTTTCAACTAATTAGTGCTGTCTGCGAACGCGGAGATGCCGCGGCGCCGCTTCGCGGCGGTTCATTGCGAACACCTCTCAATCTCGCCTGAAATCGTCCCAGCTCGGCAAAACTTCCGCCGACGTTTGCCGGCTATCTGCAAGGCAAGGGGAGCTCGTCGCGAGCATGCGCTGCGTAGTCGTTGCGGCGGCGCCCCGACCTGACGTCGTCGCGTGATATTGGCATACTCTCCGGCATTGCTTTGCAGGCTCATTCACGACAAAAGACCGGCGCGTTCGCGGTGCGGACCAAGCGGCTCATGGTGACGCGATCCCACCGCGGGGTCACGCTCGCGCTCGTCGAGGTGCTGCTCTTGACCGTGATGGTGGTGGATGCCGCGTCCGGACAGCAGACCATCAAGGCCAAGCCGACGGACGTCGTCCCGGGACGCGCCGATCGGCTGTTCTTCCGTCACGTGACGGCGCGCAGCATCTACTACAACGTTCCGCGGATCACCAACGACAGCCGGACGCTGATGATGCGCCAGGACCCGCGTGGCGTGAGCGCATTGTTGCGTCCGGTGCGGGAGGCCGGCGCGCCGTCGCTGGCCGCGCCAGGCAAGCCCGGCGCTCCGGTCGGCAGCTTCGGATTTGGATTCGCGGCGGTTCAGCCAGCCCGTGGCAGGCTCGTGGCCACGGCCGAGCCGGCGCGAGACGCTCAACGCGCCGCGCCGCAACCGGCCGCACGGCAGATCGCGGCAAAGCCCGCTGCAGCCGCCGAGGCGCCGCCGGCCAAGCCGGACGAGACCGTGGCAGCCGCCCAGCCCGCGGCCGTGCTGCGCAACCGCGACGTTCTTCCCGATCGCAATCTGAACACGGTGAAGCCGCAACCGGTGACCGCCGATGCGAAGCCCTACGATCCGACGGGGATGACGGTCGGGTCGTTCCTGGTGAAGCCGGCCGTCGAGATCCAGGCCGGCTATGACACCAATCCCACCCGGCGAAACGGTGGGCAGGGCTCGCCGGTCGCGATCGTGGCGACGGAGGTCGCGGTCCGCTCGCAATGGGAGCGGCATCAGCTCAACGCCGATTTCCGCGGCGCCTATACCGAGGACACCAACGTCCGCTCCATCAGCCATCCGACCTTCGAGGCGCGGGCGCAAGGGCGTTACGACGTCACCGAGGGCACGGCCGTCACCGGCGAGGCGCGTTTCGTCAACGACGCCTTGACGCTTCCGGGCGCGCTCAAGCTGCCGCGGGCCACCAGCTTCGGCGGCAGCGCCGGCGTGCTGCAGAAGATCGGTCCCGCCGAGATCGCGTTCAAGGGATCGGCCGACCGGGTCGTCTTCAACGATGCTGTCATCACGGCCAACGTGCCGCTGCGGACGCAGGACCGCAACTACACCCAGCCGGGCGCGCAGGTCCGCGTCACCTATGTGCTGACGCCGAACATCTCGCCGTTCGTCGACATGAGCTTCGATCGGCGCAACCACGATCTGCAGGTCGACTTCAACGGCCAGCGCCGCGATTCCAGCGGCATCACCGCGCGTGGCGGCGCCGTCGTCAACATGGGATCGCTGACCGGCGAAGCCTCGGTCGGCTATCTCACGCGCCGCATGGACTCGCCGCTGATGCCGAACGTCAGCGGCGTGATCGCGGATGCGACGCTCGCATGGGCCGCGACCGACACCACGACCTTCGTGCTGGTGGCGCGCTCGCAGGCCTCGGAGACGCCGGCGATGAACGTCTCGGGCATCCTGTCCCGCGACGTGATCCTGCAGATGGATCATCAGTTCGAGCCGTGGCTGATCGGAACGCTGCGCGGCGGCTATGGCCAGGATCAGTTCGTCGGCATCGGCCGCGTCGACCAGCGCATGTTCGTCGCCGCCGGCGGCACCTACAAGATGAGCCGCAACGTTCAGCTGAAGAGCGAGGTCCGCACCGAATGGACCCGCTCCAACATCGCGCTCAACAACTTCATGGCGGTGGTCGGCGTCGTCGGCGTGCGTGTCCAGTACTGAGCGTGTGATGGGGGTCGTTTGGCTGACCGTCGTCGCCAACACCACCGCCGACCCACAGGGCTATTGCAGATGGCCTTCCCATGGCGGCGCCGTCCCGGGCCTCATGGTTCTCAGGGCGATGCAGAGCATCGCCTGAACGCGCCGAAGAGCGGCGCTCCTTACCATGAGGTCTGGCTCCGATACCGGCGCTCGAAGGATGGCCGCGACATGATCGCTCGGTCGCGCACAAAAAAAGCCCCGCAGGGGGGCGGGGCTCAAGGCACGGCATGCCGGGCGGTGGGGGGGACCGGGGCGCGTCTCACGCGGCGGGGTGAGGTCAGGTCGCCGACGCGTGCGCCGTCCCCGATCGGTTCGGCATGTGGCTGGTGATGGTCTTGTTGTTATGAGCGGGTCCGCGCTGCCGGTCGGCGACGCGGACCGCAATCGCGTTACTGCTCGAGCGCGGCCAGCGCAGCGTTGCCGATCTGCTGCGCCTCGGCCCAGGCGGCCTGGGTCGCCTGCTGAGCGGCGGTGTAGCCGGCCTGGATCTGCTGTTGAGCCGTCGCGCGCAGCGCCCCCTCCTGCTGCTCGCCGGTTTCGCGCGCCTGGGTCAGGGCCTGGTTGTCGGCGTTCAGCGTCGCATTGGCCTGGTTGAAGGCGTTGGCGGTGGTCTGCGCCTTGGCCTGGGCCGCCGCCAGCGCGGCCTGGTTGGCCGCATTGTTGGCACGCTCGAGGACCTCGGCGGCCTCCTGCGCATCCTGCTTGGCCTGCTGTGCCGCCTGACGCGCCTGCTCCAGGGCCTGCCGGTCGGCATTCACCTTCTGCTCGGCCGCTTCCACCGTCGCATCGATCGTGCCGATCTTCTGGTTCAGCGCGGCCTCGACCGTCTTCTGGTTCTGGGTCGCAGCCGCCTGCGCGGCCTGGGTCTTCTGCTGGGCGACCGCGCGGGCCTGCTCGCCGGTCTTCAACGCCGCCTGCAGCGCGGCCTGCTCGGCGGCTTCCTGGGCCGCCTGGTTCTGCTGGTTGTTGTTATTGTTGTTGTTGCCGCCGTTGCCGGCCGCCGCTCCGCCATTGTTGGCATTGCCGCCATTGTTGGCGTTGCCACCATTGTTGGCGTTTCCGGCGGCCTGGCCGGCCTGCTGGGCCGCCTTCGCGGCGGCCTCGGCGGTCTCGCGCGCCGTGTCCTTGGCGGCGTTGGCGGCTTCCTTGGCCTCGTTGGAGACGTCGATGTCCTTGTCGAGCTTCTGGAAGGCCGCCTGCAGCGCGGCCGAGGCGGCCGTCAGCTTCGCGGCATTCGCCGTCGCCGCCGCCTGGTTGGCCGCGGTTGGGTTCTTCTCGGCCTGCTCCTGGGCCTCGATCGCGGCGCCTCGTGCGTTCTGCTCGGCCTGACGCGCGACATCGATCGCCTTGCGGTCGGCGGCGACCTGCGCCTCGGCGGCGGCGGCGGTCTGCGCGGCGGCCGCGGCCGCCGCGTTGGCCTTGGCGACGGCATCGGTGCTGCTCGACGCCGCGGCAGCCGCCTTGGCCGGGGTTGCTGCGGCGGCAGGCGTGGCGGTGGCCTTTGCGAGGGCGACAGTGGTGGTTGCCGCCGCTGCGGCGGCCGCGGCCGGCTTGGCAGCGCTCGTGCTCGTGCCCGTGGTGGTCGCGGTTGCAGTCTTGGCCGTGCCAGTCGTCGTCGTTGCCGCGGTGGCGGCCGCGGCGGGCTTGGCTGTGCTGGCCGCCGTAGTGGTGGCCGCGACGGGCTTGGCCGCGGTGCTGGCCGTTGCAACCGTGGCCGTCGGGGTTGCGGCGGCGGTCTTGGCTGCCGTGCTCGCTGCGGTGGCGGCTGCCGTTGCTGCGGCCGTGGTGGCCGCCTTGGCGGCGGCGCTGGTCGCGGCCTTTGCGGCGGCGTTGGCGGCGGCCTTTGAAGCGGCGTCGGCTGCGGCCTTGGCGGCGGCGTTGGTTGCAGCCTTTGCAGCGGCGTTAGCTGCCGCCTTTGCAGCGGCATCGCTCGCCGCCTTCGCCGCAGCCTTGGCAGCGGCGTCCTGCGCCGCCTTGGCGGCGGCAGCGGCTGCGGCCTTCGCCGCCGCATCCTGCGCCGCCTTCGCGGCGGCGTTCGTGGTGGCCGAAGTGGCAAGGGCGGTGGTCATGGCCTGCGCATTGGCCTGATGCGGCAGCGCCATCATCGTCAGGGCGGTCATCAGGGCCAGCACGCTGACATGGCGATAGAGATCGGTCCTCGACGCTGCGGTTTGAAGGTTCTTCTTGTCCGCCATCAGCTCAACTCCCTTGGTACGCTGGATTGGATGATGGAACCTTTTGAAAATGATTTTGGCTTGCAGCATGGTCGGACCTTGCAAGCAGCAAGGCGTCCGCCTGCAAGCTGACGGCAGGATTTCGCGATGTTTGCGGCGAGCCGGCCGCGACGAGATGGCGCAGGGGAACAGAAAGCTTTTGAAACAAGCGGTTGCCGTCGGTACGCCGGTTGCACGGTTGCGGCGGGCCGATGAGCATTTCGCGGCGAGCCATGCTGCCGCCATTGAAGATGCGACGCATTGTCGCATATGTCATGATTGACAAGTCGTCCGCTGTGCGAACGTCGGATCAGCCCTTCCGGGCGTAGAGCAGCGGGACCGCGGCGTCGACCATCACCTCGACGAGGCTCGTGCCGGCATGTGCGAGGGCTCGCGTCAGCGCACTGGCGAGCTCGGCGGCATTGCTCACGCGCACTGCATCGCAGCCCATGCCTTCCGCGAGCTTGACGAAATCGAGGCCGGGCAGCTCGAGCCCGGGCACGTTGCGCACCTGCATGACCTGGCTGAACGAGCGCATCGCGCCATAGCCGGAATTGTTGATGACGACGACCGTCAGCGGCAGCCTGCGCTGCGTGGCGGTCCACAGCGCCTGCAGCGAATACATCGCCGAGCCGTCGCCGATCAGGCACACCGTGCGGCCCGCGGTGCGCCCCAGCGCCATACCGACCGCCGCCGGCAGGCTGTAGCCGAGCCCGCCGCTCGCCATCGTGTAGAACGAATCCGCGCCGGGCATCGGCATGTAATTGTGCATCAGCGGCCGATGCGAGGGGATCTCCTCGACCACGGCGCTGCCCGCCGGAAGCGCCTGCGCCAGCGTATGCAGGAGATAGTCGACCGGGATCGGATCGGCCCGCTTCGGCGCGGCCGGCAGCACGCGGCCCTTCGGCGCCGCGCGCCTGGTCTCCGGCAGCAACTCCAGCAACAGCTCCAGCGCCGGCCGCATGGTGGCAATGATGCTGGTGCCGATCGGCGGCACGGCGGCGCCTTCGGCATCGTCGGTGACCTGATAGAGCGTGGTGGCGCCGTCGAAGATCGCGGCATGGCCCTCGACATGGAAGGTGAACACCGGGGCGCCGATCACGACGACGAGGTCGTGCGGCTTCAGGGCGTCGGACAATTGTCCGGGCGAGGCGTGCAGAAAGCCCTGGAATTGCGGATGGCGCTCGGGAAACGCGCAGCGCGCCGAGAACGGGCTGACCCAGACCGCGGCCTTGGCCTTCTCGGCGACCTCGACCATCAGTTCGACGCAGCCGGCGCGGTCGATGCCGGGGCCGACCACGAGCGCGGGATTCTTCGCGGCGGCGAGCGCGCCCGCCAGTTCGTCCATCGCGGCGCGATCGGGGCCGAGCTCACGGCTGACCTTGCGCGCGGCAACGGGCTGCGCCGGATGCATCCAGTCGTCGATCGGGATCGAGACGAAGGTCGGCCCGCAGGGCGGCTGCATCGCGGTGTAGTAGGCGCGGGCGATCGCAGCGGGCACGTCCTGCGGCCGCGCCGGCTCGACGCTGTATTTGACGTAGGGGCGCGGGAATTCGGACGGACGCTCGGCATAGAGAAAGGCCTGCAGCGGCAGGATCGCGCGCGCCTGCTGGCCGGCGGTGATCACCAGCGGCGTCTGGTTGCGATGCGCGGTGTAGATGTTGCCGAGCGCGTTGCCGACGCCGGCCGCCGAATGCAGATTGACGAAGCCGGCATTGCGCGTCGCCTGGGCATAGCCGTCGGCCATGCCGACCACCGAGGCCTCCTGCAGGCCGAGCACGTAGTCGATGTCGTCGGGCCAGTCGCTGAGGAAGGGCAGCTCGGTCGAGCCGGGATTGCCGAAGACTTTTTTGATGCCGAACGCGCGCAGCAGTTCGAACGTGGCCTGCTTGACGGTGACGGGTTTGGTTGTTGTTCTTGTGGTTTTTGGCACGGCGTTTCCTCGAATGACCGTCATTGCGAGGAGCGAAGCGACGAAGCAATCCAGAGTCGCGGGTGGAACTCTGGATTGCGTCGCTTCGCTCGCAATGACGAGACCGACTTCACCAATTCGCGGTGCCCTTCATCGTCGGCTGGCGCTCGGCGTTGGCGGTCCACAGCTCCAGGCCGCCATCCTTGTCATTCGCATTCACCGAGAACGCGCTGCCCTCGAACAAAGGCTGCACGCCGCGATAGGCGAACTTGGCCGGCGGCTTGCCCTTGAGCCTAGCGGCGAACTCGACCAGCAGCGCGGCCTGCAAAGGTCCGTGGAAGATCAGGCCCGGATAGCCTTCGACCCTGGTGACGTAGTCGCGGTCGTAATGGATGCGATGGCCGTTGAAGGTCAGGGCGGAATAGCGAAACAGCAGCACGGCATCGGAGATACGCGTCTCGCTGTGCTGCGCGACCGGTGGAGGCGGCGGCGCTTTTGCCGGCGCAGCCTGCGCGCCGCCCATGTCGCGATAGACGATGTCCTGGCGCTCGCGGATCGCGACGCCGCGCGGCGTGGTCACGACGTGCTCGACGGCGACGAAGCAGAGCTGGCCGGTCGAACCGCTCTTCAGGGTGACGTCTGAGATCGTCGAGACGCGGGTGGCGACATCGCCGACGCGCAAGGGATCGATGAACTGCACCTCGCCGCCCGCCCACATGCGGCGCGGCAAGGGTACCGGCGGCAGGAAGCCGCCGCGGGTGGGATGGCCGTCGGGGCCGAGCTGATCGTGCGGAAACACGGGCTGGCCCAGGCACCAATGCACCGTGTAGGGCGCGATGTCGCCGGTTGTCGGCTCGCCGATGTCCTGGAACAGCGTCGCGCGCAGGCCCTTGGTGAGCTGCGCGGTGACGATGTCGGTCGCCTCGGCGCTGCGGCCGACCCATTGCCGGAGATGGTCGAGATCGAGCGTGTCCGTCATGATCATCCCTTGCGCTGATGGGGCGAAGCGGCCTCGCCGATCGCGGGCACGGCGCCGTAATGCCTGTCCTCGCCGACCACGATCGCCGCCGGCGCGGGATAGCTGACGACGCCGTTCGGCGTGTTCACCTCGATGCGCCGCAGATGCGGATGGACCGAGAGATCCGCCATGCTATTGACCTCGGCGAAGGCGATGTCGGCCGCGGCGAGCTTGGCCAGCAGCGCGTCGCGCGACAATGCCGCGAAGCGCTCGGCGACGATGCCGTCGGTCAGCGCACGATTGCGCACGCGTTCGACCATGTTGGCGAAGCGCGGGTCGTCGGGCAGGGCCGGCTGGTCCAGCACCTTGGCGCACAGCGTCTTCCACTCGCGCTCGCTCTGGATCGAGATCAGGATGTCCTTGCCGTCTTTCGAGGTGAACACGCCATAGGGCGCGATCGAGGGATGGGCGAGGCCGATGCGCTTCGGCGCGTTGCCGGCTTCCGCGTTGAGCAGCGGCACGGTGAGCCAGTCGGCCATCACGTCGAACATCGAGATCCTGATATCGGCGCCCTCATTGGTGCGGCCGCGCCTGATCAGCGCCTCCAGGATCGCGGCATGCGCCGTCGCGCCGGTCGCGACGTCGACGATCGACATGCCGACCCGCGACGGACCGTCGGGGCCGCCGGTGATCGAGGCCAGTCCGCTCTCGGCCTGGATCAGCAGGTCATAGGCCTTGCGGTCGGCATAGGGACCGGAGTCGCCGTAGCCGGTGATGGTGCAGCAGATCAGCTTCGGATAGTCCTGGCGCAGCCGCTCGCGGGCGAAGCCCATTCTGTCCATCGAGCCGGGCTTGAGGTTCTGCAAGAGAACGTCGGCGCCGGCGATCAGCTTCTCCAGCTCGGCGCGACCTTCCGGTTTTGAAAGGTCGACGATGACGGAGTCCTTGCCGCGGTTGAGCCAGACGAAGTAGCTGCTCTGGCCCTTGGCGGCGGCGTCGTAGCCTCGGGCGAAATCGCCCTCGGGCCGTTCGATCTTGATGACATGGGCGCCGGCATCGGCGAGGCGCGACGAGCAGAACGGCGCGGCCACCGCCTGCTCGACGGCGACGACAATGATCCCTTCAAGCGGCAGCATGGCAGGACCTCAATACGACCTGGGCATGCCGAGCACGTGCTCGGCGACGTAGGACAGGATGAGGTTGGTCGAGATCGGCGCCACCTGATATAGCCGCGTCTCGCGGAATTTGCGCTCCACGTCGTATTCCTCGGCGAAGCCGAAGCCGCCATGGGTCTGGATGCAGGCATTGGCCGCCTCGAACGACGCATCGGCCGCCAGCATCTTGGCCATATTGGCCTCGGCGCCGCAATCGAGCCCCGCCTCGTATTTGCGGGTCGCTTCCTTGACCATCAGCTCGGCCGCGCGCATCGACGCATAGGCCTTGGCGATCGGGAACTGGATGCCCTGGTTCTGGCCGATCGGGCGGCCGAACACGACGCGCTCCTTGGCATAGGCGGTGGCCTTGGCGATGAACCATTTGGCATCGCCGACGCATTCGGCCGCGATCAGGATGCGCTCGGCGTTCATGCCGGAGAGGATGTAGCGGAAGCCCTTGCCTTCCTCGCCGATCAGGTTCTCCGCCGGCACCCGCATGTCGGTGAAGAAGACTTCCGTCGTGGCGTGGTTCATCATGGTCCGGATGGGGCGGATGGCGAGCCCGGCCTTCTTGGCCTCGCGCATGTCGACGATGAAGACGGAGAGGCCGTCGGTGCGCTTCTGCGCCTGGTCCTTCGGCGTGGTGCGCGCCAAGAGGATCATCAGGTCGGAATATTCGGCGCGGCTGGTCCAGATCTTCTGGCCGTTGACGACGTAGCTGTCGCCGTCGCGCCTGGCGAAGGTCTTCAGCGACGATGTGTCGGTGCCCGAGGTCGGCTCGGTCACGCCGAACGCCTGCAGCCGCAATTCGCCGCTCGCGACTTTTGGCAGCCACTTGGCCTTCTGCTCGGCATTGCCATGACGCAGCACCGTGCCCATCGTGTACATCTGGGCATGACAGCCGCCGCCATTGCAGCCGGCGCGCTGGATCTCTTCGAGGATCGCCGCCGCCGCCGACAGCTTCAGGCCGGCGCCGCCATATTCCTCGGGGATCAGCACGGAGAGATAGCCGGCCTGTGTCAGCGCATCCACGAAGGCGGACGGGTAGGCCATCTCGCGATCGAGCTTGCGCCAATACTCACCGGGGAACTGGGCGCAGAGCTTTGCCACCGCGTCGCGGATGTCGGCATAATCGTCGTGCGGATGGTGTTCGGTCATGCGCTGCTCCGCGGACCGCTGTCGCGCGGCCCCGCGGTCTCCCTATGCTTGTTCGTCATAGCCTATGACGAAGCATGCCAGCCTTGGCAAGCAGGGAATGACCACGCCGCGCGCGTCCGGCCCCGCCACAGCGGCATGGCGCGCCCGCGCCGCGATGGCGTTCTAGCTGACGGGAAATCCGAGATGGCCGCGAAAGCGGTTCTTCAGGAAAACGCCGTCGCGCGGCGGCAACGCGCGGTCGACATGATCGGTCGAGATCGTCACGCGGGCGAAATGCGGACCCTGCCGATCGCGCAGCTTCGGCCGGAAGGCGTCGAGTGCGGCACGCGTTTCGATCGTGCTCACCGAGGGAAAGCCGGCGCCCGCGGCAATCAGCTCCAGCTTCGCGCCGAGCCCGGAATGACTCATCTGCATCCCGGTCTCGCCGAAATGGGCGTTGTCGAGCACGACGATCGAGAGGTTCTTCGGCTGCTTCGCCGCCGAGGTCGCGAGGCTGCCGAGCCCCATCAGTTGCTCGCCATCGCCGGTGATCACGACGACCGGCCGCGACGGCTGCGCCAGCGCAAGGCCAAGGCCGATCATGACGGCGCCGCCCATTGCGCCCCAGAGATAGAAGTTCGCCGGATGATCGCCGGCGGCGAACACGTCGTAGGAAGACGAGCCGAGACCGCTGACGACCAGCAGGTCGCCGCGGTCAGCGAGCAGGGCCGTCACCGCGGCGCGACGATCGAGCGGTGCGCTCATCACTTGCTCTCCGTCCATTTCTTGGCGCCGATCATGCGCTGGGAGATCAGCACCGCGATCGGCTGGTCGCTGTCGAACGCGAGCCTCGCTGCAGCGGCCGCCATCTCGCCGGCGTCCTCGGGACGCCCGAGCCGGAACACCGTGACGCCCATGATCTCGAAAGCCGCCTGCGTCGCTTTGCCCATCGGCACCTGCCACGGATTGAACTCGGCCCATTCGCCGCGCATGGTCACGAAGCTGAGGAACGGGAAGCGGCAGCTCGCCAGCAGCGACAGCATGTTGACGCAATTGCCGACGCCGCTCGACTGCATCAGGAGCACTGCGCGCTGGCCGCCGAGCCAGGCGCCGGCGGAGAGCGCGATACCTTCCTCCTCGGTGGTGAGGACCGTGGTGGCGATCGCGGGATCGTCATGGGCGAGGCTGATCAGGCGGGAATGGCCGGCATCGGGGACGTAGCAGAGCTGCCGGACGTCAGCCGCCTTCAGTGCCTGGTAGATGGCGAGCGGCCAGTCGGGGCTGGGGCTTGGTGTATCGGAAGCGGCCATGGCGTCCTGTGGTTCGTGTGCACCCGTGGTGCAGCGGATGATTTAGCCAGAAACGACCGTCGAAGCCCATTGAATCCCGGTGGACCCAGCCATGCCGTTATAGGCAGCTAAGGCCCCACGGTTCGAGACGCGCCGCAAGCGGCGCTCCTCACCATGAGGGTCTGGAGCCTCGCTCATCCAGGCGGGCCTTCACCCTCATGGTGAGGAGCCGCGTAGCGGCGTCTCGAACCATGAGGCCCGAATTCGGTCGACTGAACGAGTGTCCATTTGGAAGAGGTCGACTGGAGCTCACCCGGGAATCCGCACCGGCAGGCTCTCGTAGCCGCGCACGAAGCTGGAATAGACCCGCTTCGGCTCGCCCACGACCTCGATACGGTCGAAGCGCTTGAGGATCTCCTGCCAGACGATGCGCAGCTGCAGCTCGGCGAGCCGCATGCCGACGCAGCGATGGATGCCGAAGCCGAATGACAAATGGATGCGCGGCCGCTTGCGGTCGATGATGAAGGCGTCCGGATTCTCGATCACCTCCCCGTCGCGGTTGCCCGAGACGTACCACATCACGACGCGGTCGCCCTTCTTGATCGTCTTCCCGCCGAGCTCGGTATCGACCAGCGCGGTGCGGCGCATGTGGGCGAGCGGCGTCTGCCAGCGGATCACCTCAGGCACCATGGTCTCGATCAGCGCCGGATTGTCGCGCAGCTTCTGATACTCGGCCGGGTTCTCGTTCAGCGCCAGCACCGATGCCGTCATGGTGTTGCGCGTGGTGTCGTTGCCGCCGACGATGAGCAGGATCAGGTTGCCCATCAGATTGTCCGGCGTCATGTGCCGCGTCGCCTCGCTATGCGCCATCATCGAGATCAGGTCGCGGCCAGGCTCGGCCTGGCGCGCCTTCCACATCCGGCCGAAGGTCTCGGCGCATTCGCCGAGCTCGCGGCGGCGCTCCTCCTCCGACGAGACGATGCCGCTTTTGGGCAGCGCGGTCGAGACGTCGGACCAGCGCGTCAGCTTGCGGCGTTCCTCGAACGGGAAATCGAACAGGGTCGCCAGCATCTGCGTGGTCAGCTCGATCGAGACCTTCTCGACCCAGTTGAAGGTCTCGTTGCGCGGCAGCGAATCCAGCACCTTGGCCGAGCGCTCGCGGATCAGCACCGCCATCTGGTCGAGATGGTCGGGCGTGAACATCGGCGACACCGTCTTGCGCTGCTCGCCATGAACAGGCTCGTCCATCGCGATGAAGCTCGGCCATTCGTATCCGGGCGGCACGTCTCGGATCATGATCCCGCCATTGCTGACGTCCGAGGAGAAGATCGCGTGGTTGGTGTCGACATGCATGATGTCGTGATAGCGCGTCACCGACCAATAGGGCTCGATTGGCGCCTTGGTGCAGTAGTGCACCGGCGCCTCCTTGCGCAGCCGCTCGAACCACGGCCAGATCGTGTCGTTCTGGAACAGCCGTGGTGCGCCAGGATGGAAGTCCTCGATCGGGGTGGAATAGGCCTCGAGGCGCGCGTCGCGCAGCAGATCGGCCTTATCGGAGCGAAGCGCGGCCTGGGCGGTCATGGGGGGCGTCCTTTGCTAAACAGTCGCTCGACAATCGAGACAAGTCATAAGTCTGCTCGCCTGTCGTCGCGAGCAGGACGCGTAGGGTGGGCAAAGCGAAGCGTGCCCACCGCGTTTCGCGCCAATCGAAAGATGGTGGGCACAGCGTTCGCGCTATGCGCGACCGCCTTTGCCCACCCTACGGGACCGTTCGTGTCGGACCCGATTCGTCTTCAATACAACTTAAGCCGCAATCCTGACCGGCAATGCCTCATATCCCTTCACGAAGCTCGAATAGACCCGCTTTGGCTCCTCCATCACGTCGATATGATCGAATCGCTTCAGGATTTCCTCCCAGATGATCTTGAGTTGCAGTTCGGCCAATCGCAAGCCAACGCAGCGGTGGATGCCGAAGCCGAACGACAGATGCTGACGCGGTCTGATACGGTCGATGATGAAGTCGTAGGGGCGTTCGATGGCGGCCTCGTCGCGGTTGCCCGAGACATACCACATCACGACCTTGTCGCCTTTCTTGATCTGCTTGCCACGGAACTCGATGTCGAAAAGCGCTGTGCGGCGCATGTGGGCGAGCGGGGTCTGCCAGCGGATGACCTCGGGGACGAAGCTGTCGATCAGCGCGGGGTTATCCTTGAGCTTGCGGTACTGATCCGGGTTCTGGCTGAGCGCATAGATGCTGCCGGACATGGTGTTGCGCGTGGTGTCGTTGCCGCCGACAATCAGGAGCACGAGATTGCCGAGGAAGTTCTTCGGATCCATGTTCCGCGTCGCCTCGCTGTGGGCCATCATCGACAGCAGGTCGCTCTTCGGCGGCTGGTTGACGCGCTCCTGCCAGAGCCGCGCGAAATAGCGCGCGCAGTCCATCAGCTCGGCCTGCCTTTCATCCTCGGTCGCGACCAGCCCGTCCGGACCCGGGATGGTGGTCGCGATATCCGACCAGCGCGTCAGCTTGCGGCGGTCCTCCCAGGGGAAGTCGAACAGCACCGCCAGCATCTGCGTGGTCAGCTCGATCGAGACACGATCGACCCAGTCGAACACCTCGCCAACAGGCAGATTGTCCAGGCATTCGGCGGAGCGCTTGCGGATGTTGATCGCGAGCTCGTCGAGATGTGTCGGCGTGAACATCGGCGCCACGGTCTTGCGCTGCGCGGCATGGCGCGGCGGATCCATCGCGATGAAGCTCTCACGGCGCAGGTCGGGGTCGACGTCGCGAATGGTGATGCCGCCGAGCGCGGACGCCGAGGAGAACACCGCGTGGTTGGTCTCGATCTCCATGATGTCGTCGTAGCGGGTGATCGACCAGTAGGGGCCGAACATGGACTCCTTGCAGTAGTGCACCGGATCCTCGCGACGCAGCCGGTCGAAATAGGGCCAGTGCGTGTCGGTACGGAACAACTCCGGATGACCGGGGTCGAATTCGGCGAGCGGCAACGATGCGGCGCGACTGGCGGCCGCGTCGTTGACGCGCTCGCCTGCTGCGGCGTGTCGCTGTGCCTCGGCCGTCGTGGTGGTCCCGTGCATGGACGTCTCCCTGATGGCCGGATTCTAGCTGTCCGGCGATGTCGGGCGCGATTACATCCTGCCCGGGAGCGCGGGGCAAGCGCGGAGTTTGGGCCGCCGGGCCGGTCTTGCGTCGCAACGCTGGTATTTGTCCGGACGTCGGGCGTGACAAGCGCCACGTCACGGAATATGGCTTTGAGCGATTGTTGCAAAGCAGAAGACTAGCAGGAGGCCGCCCCATGATCGCCAACGCGCAGCGCATGTTCAATTTCGATCTCGGCGAGACTGCGGACGCAATCCGCGAGACGGTGGCGAGCTTTTCGCAGGAGCAGATCGCGCCGCGCGCCGCCGAGATCGACCGCTCCAACCAGTTTCCGCGCGACCTCTGGCCCCGCATCGGCGAGCTCGGCCTGCACGGCATCACCGTCGAGGAGGAGTATGGCGGGGCGGGTCTCGGCTATCTCGAGCACTGCATCGCCATGGAGGAGATCTCGCGCGCCTCGGCCTCGGTCGGCCTGTCCTACGGCGCCCACTCCAATCTCTGCGTCAACCAGATCCGCCGCAACGGCAACGAGGCGCAGAAGCGCAAATATCTGCCCAAGCTGATCTCGGGCGAGCATGTCGGGTCGCTGGCGATGTCCGAGCCGCAGGCCGGCTCCGACGTGGTGTCGATGAAGACGCGCGCCGACAAAAAGGGTGATCGCTTCGTCCTCAACGGCAACAAGATGTGGATCACCAACGGTCCGATCGCGGAAACGCTGGTGGTCTATGCCAAGACTGATCCGCAGGGCGGGCCGCGCGGCATCACTGCCTTCATCATCGAGAAGGGCATGAAGGGCTTCTCGACCGCGCAGAAGCTCGACAAGCTCGGAATGCGCGGCTCCGACACCTGCGAGCTGGTGTTCGAGGATTGCGAGGTGCCGGAGGAGAACGTGCTGGGGCAGGTCGGCCGCGGCGTCAACGTGCTGATGAGTGGCCTCGACTACGAGCGCGCGGTGCTCGCCGCAGGTCCGCTCGGCATCATGCAGGCCTGCATGGACGCTGTGCTGCCTTACGTGCATGAGCGCAAGCAGTTCGGCCAGCCGATCGGCACCTTCCAGCTCGTGCAGGGCAAGGTCGCCGACATGTACACGACGATGAACGCCGCGCGCGCCTATGTCTATGCGGTGGCCAAGGCCTGCGATCGCGGCGAGACCACGCGCGAGGACGCGGCGGGCGCGATTCTGTTCGCCGCCGAAAAGGCGACGCAATGTGCGCTCGATGCGATCCAGCTGCTCGGCGGCAACGGCTACATCAACGACTATGCGACCGGGCGGCTGCTGCGCGACGCCAAGCTCTACGAGATCGGCGCCGGCACCAGCGAGATCCGGCGCATGCTGATCGGGCGGGAATTGTTCGACAAGACGTCTTGAGGTGCCGACCAAGCGGTTGGCGCATGCGGGACATGCGTTCGCCAACCGGCCGGATGCAGATATTTTAGTCATCCTCGTCGAGGCCGGTGTTTTTTTCCGGCCGACTTGCGTAGAAAATACGTCGAACCTCGGAGTCGTCCCGGCGACGAACAATCGAGGTATATTGTAGATCTTTTGCGTGTGTCGGAGGCCCTGAGCCGTGAACCAGATGAGTTACGTTCCGGAGCAGCTGCCGCCGCTTCCGCCTCTCACCGCCACCTTCTCAGGTGCGCGTGGCGAGTTCTTCCGGCTGGTCAGCCGCGGGGCGGCCATCGAACTGATCACACTGGGCTTCTACCGGTTCTGGCTCGCGACCGACATCCGCCGGCATCTCTGGGTCAACACGGCTGTCGACGGTGATGCCGCAGAATATACCGGGCGCGGCAAGGAGCTCCTGATCGGCTTCCTGTTCGCGATGGCGATCCTGGTCCCGATCTATCTCGCCTATTTCCTCATCGGCGTCGAGGCCGAGCGCTACCAGGGCTTCGCCAGCGTGCCGCTGGTGATCGCCTTCTACGCCTTCGGCCAGTTCGCCATCTTCCGCGCGCGCCGCTACCGGCTGACGCGCACGGTCTGGCGCGGCATTCGGTTCTGGATGACGGGTTCGGGCTGGGCCTATGCCGGGCGCGCCATGCTGTGGACCTTGTTGACGGTGGTCACGCTCGGGCTGGCCTGGCCGTGGCGCGCCGCCGCGCTCGAGCGCTACAAGATGCGACATTCGCACTATGGCGATCTCAGCGGCGACTTCGAGGGACGCGGCTGGGAGTTCTTCAAGCGCGCCTGGTATCTGTGGGTCATCGCGCCGTTTGCGCTCGTGCTGTTTCCGTTGTTTCCGTTCGTCTATGCGCAGTTCAAAGCGATCGAGTGGCGCTGGTGGCTGTCGGGCATTCGCTTCGGCGGCGTGCGTCTGGAATCGGACCTGCCCGGCAATGCGTTCTATGGTCTCTATTGGAAGGTGATCGGCTGGTGGTTTCTGCTGTCGATCGCCTCCAGCGCCTATTTCGGCGGTGTCGCCGCGCTGATGCTCAGATTGCTGGGGCCGGGGAGTGACGGCCGGCCTCAGGCGCAGGCGCTGTCCGACAACGTGCCGATGCTGGTGCTGGTCGGATTGGGCTACATCGCCTGGATCCTGGCGCTCAACGTCGTGATGCGGCTCTATCTGGTGCGCGACATGTGGGCGACCGTGCTGCAGTCGGTTCAAGTGCATGGCATCGAGGCCATGGCCAATGTCGCCGCCAGGGGCGATCTGGCCAGCGCGCTCGGCGAAGGATTTGCCGATGGACTCGACGTCGCCGGATTCTGATCCCGGGCAGGTGGCCGCTGCTGCGCCGGCCGCCGCCACGCCGGTCGAGCCGGCCGCTCCGCTCGGCGGCCCTGCGGTCTATTTCGACGGCCTGTCCAACCGGCGGCAGACGGTCACGATCGGCTTCGCCAATCAGCTCGTGATGCGCAGCGCCGACAATTTCGTCTCCTGGCCCTATGCCGACATCCGCCGCGTCGACGGCCCGAGCGGCACGCTGCGCGTGAGCTGCCTGTCGGCATCGCCGCTGGCACGGCTGGAGATCCGCGACGCGGCGTTGTCGGCCGAGCTGATCGCGCGCTGCAGCCATATCGACCAGAACAGGATGACCCGCGGCGCCATCGCGCGCATCGTCGGCTGGTCGCTGGCCGCCGTCGCCTCGATCGTCGCCGTCGTGCTGGTGGTGATTCCGTTCGCATCCGATCGGCTGACGCCCCTGGTGCCGCCGACCATGGAGCGGCATCTCGGCGAGGCCGCCGTGGTGCAGATCCAGACCGTGTTCGGTGACAAGCTTTGCGGCGAGGCGGCCGGGCAGGCCGCGTTCGCCAAGCTGGTGTCGGCGCTGCGCCGCCCCGCCGGCCTCGACGACAGCATCGCGTCGCAGGTGCTGGATACGCCGATCCCCAACGCCTTCGCGTTGCCGGGCGGGCAATTCTTCCTGTTCAGGGGGCTGCTCGACAAGGCCAATGACCCCGACGAGGTCGCCGGTGTGCTGGCGCATGAGCTCGGCCACCTCAAGCACCGCGACAACCTGCGGCAGCTGATCCACAATGGCGGCAGCTCATTCCTGATCGGCCTGCTGTTCGGCGACGTCACCGGCGCGGGCGCGGCGATCTTCGCCTCGCGGGCCATGATCAATGCGTCCTATTCGCGCGAGGCGGAGGCGGCGGCGGACGGTTTCGCGATCGACGTGATGCACAAGCTCGGACGGCCGACGCGCCCGATGGGCGAATTGCTGTTTCGCATCACCGGCAAGGAGGACGGCAAGCGCCCGTCGCTGTGGGCCAGCCATCCGCTCAGCGAGGACCGTCTCGCCCGCATGCGCGCCGAGGACCGGCCGCCGAGCGGCCCGCCGCTGCTGAGTGCGGAGGAGTGGCGGGCGCTGAAGGGGATTTGCAAGTAGCCGCCGGCGATCCGGCGCCTCACGCACGGCTGGTCGGGACGATCGACCCTCTCTCATCCGTCATTGCGAGCGCAGCGAAGCAATCCAGAGGTCCGCGGCGGCAAGATTCTGGATTGCTTCGCTGCGCTCGCAATGACGGGGTGAGAATGGTGCGCGTCAGCTTCGATGCGGGGTGAGCGACGGTACTGCTGGTGAGATGGCAGCGCCGACACCTATTCCGCCAGATTGTTCGTCTTCCTCACCCAGGCGCGGACATCCGTCAGCACGTCCGGCAGCACGGCCTTGACCTCGGCGAGCGTCATGCCGGCCTTGACGCGCGGATCGTACAGCAGATTGAGGATGTACTGGTCGTAGACGTCGAAATAGCCCATCGAGACGTTGTCGTTGAACATGGTCCAGGGCACGCTCGAAGTGTCGTTGATCGGCCCGAGCGACTGCAGGAGCTCCTCATAGGCGCAGTCGAGAAAGACGAAATCGCCGTTGTCGACGGTGAGGATGACGTCGGAATGCTCGATCTCGAACGCCTCGTTCTTGCGGAAGCCGGACAGGCATTGCGGATCCAGCGAGGTCTTGATCTCGCGCGCGCGCTCGCTGCCATAGGATTGGCTGATGGTGTGGTAGAGATCGCGGTCGCGCACCAGCTTGACGCGGACATTGGCGTCGCCGTCGGTGTCGGTCATCGCAATGTCGAGGTTGCGGATGCGCGCGGCGATGTCGCTGACGACCTTGGCGAGCTGCGCCTTGCGATCGGCGCGGCGGCCATCGGCGAACACCCGCACCGGTGCGCTGTACTTCCGGATGCGGTCGACCCGGCCCGCCAGGTGATACTCGGCGCCGAACGCGGTCTTGAAGAAGCCGTCGGTGATCTCGGCGTCGGTGAAGCTCTTCTTCTCGATGCGCTGGCGGGCGGCGATCGCCGGAATTTCGGTGGTCGACGCCGGCAGCGGGACCATCGCGGTCACAAGCGCAGCCAGCGCGGCCGCCACCGCGCTCCGCAGGGGGCGCCAGGAGCACGGATGCTCGTGGCGAGGATGCGCGCTGTGACATTGCCTCATCGTCGTGGTCGAGTGCGGCTCTAGTTCTTGACGATCACGGTCGTGCCAACCGAGACGCGGTCGTAGAGGTCGGCGACGTCGTCATTGGTCATGCGGAAGCAGCCCGACGATACCGCCTGGCCGATCGTCTCGGGCTCGTTCGAGCCGTGGATTCGGTACAGCGTTGAACCGAGATACATTGCGCGCGCGCCGAGCGGGTTCTCGATGCCGCCGGCCATGTGGCGCGGCAGGTCGGGCCGGCGCCGCAGCATCTGCGACGGCGGGGTCCAGGCCGGCCATTCCTTCTTGGCGGTGATGCGGTGCACGCCGCTCCAGCGGAACCCGTCACGGCCGACGCCGATGCCGTAGCGCAGCGCCTGGCCGCCCGGCAGGACCAGATAGAGCCGGCGCTCACTGGTGCTCACGACGATGGTGCCTGGCGCATACTGGCTCTGGAACATCACGGTCTGGCGCGGAATCGGGCTGACACCGCTCTGATAGAAGTTCGGCCCGCCGCCGAAGAGGTCCCTGGTGTCGAACATTTCCGCCCGCGCCATCCCGGCGCTTGCCACCGACGCGACCGCAGCAATTCCCAAAGCCAAACAGCGCTTCATTTCCGTCCCCTGGCAAACATCAAATTCCGTTCGCAGACAGGCCATAAACGGTTGCACTACGCAACCCACGGCGGCGTGAGGCCGGTATGTGGCGACGGTCCGTGACCCAAATCCCACGGACAATCGCGCGCGTCCTGGACCAACATCCTGTTAGCCAAGCCCGCGCATGAGCACCGTGGCGATGGCAGCAATGCGGCCAGCCCCTTTGACGCCGCGGGCGAACAATGATTGATCTGCCCGGCATTGCAAATGGCGCGCGGAATCAGCAGGAGAAGATGATGAACGGTGCGGAAAGCCTGGTACGGACCCTGGTCGCAGGGGGCGTTGACGTCTGCTTTACCAATCCGGGCACCTCCGAAATGCACTTCGTCGCCGCGCTCGATCGGGTCGAGGGCATGCGCTGCGTGCTCGGCCTGTTCGAGGGCGTGGTGACCGGCGCCGCCGACGGCTATTTCCGCATGAAGGGCACGCCGGCCTCGACGCTTCTCCATCTCGGCCCCGGCCTCGCCAACGGCCTTGCCAATTTGCACAACGCCAAGAAGGCGCGCTCGGGCATCGTCAACATCGTCGGCCAGCACGCGACCTACCACATCGGCTTCAATGCGCCGCTGACCTCGGACATCGAGGGCCTGGCGCGGCCAATGTCCGACTGGGTGCGGACCTCGCCGAGCGCCAAGGCCGTGGCCGCCGACGGCGCCGCCGCGATCGCCGCCGCCAAGAGCGCGCCGCCGCAGATCGCCACCCTGATCCTGCCCGCCGACACCGCCTGGAACGAGGCCGACGGCATTGCCCAGGTTCCGGGAGAGGCGCAGCGCCCGAGCTATTCGGCTGACGCGGTCGAGAAGGCCGCGAAGATCCTGCACGCCCACGGCCCCGAGACGCTGGTGCTGATGACAGCGGGCGCATTGACCGAGCAGGCTCTGACCTTCGCCCAGCAGATCGCCGGCAAGACCGGCTGCCGCGTGATGGGCCAGACCTATCACCCGCGCATGGCGCGCGGCGCCGGACGGTTCTCGATCGACCGCATCCCCTACGTGATCGAGCAGGCGCTGCCGATCCTGAAGAACTACAAGCATATCGTGCTGGTCGAGGCCAACGACCCCGTCGCCTTCTTCGCCTATCCGAACAAGCCGAGCATGCTCAAGGCCGAGGGCACCGAGGTGCACCGCATGACCGCCTGGGGCGAGAACTCGGCCGCCGCCCTCGAGGCGCTCGCCGGCCATCTCGGCGCCAAGGCCGCCGACGTCAAGCCGCAGCCGCTCGCCGAGCTGATCAAGCCCACCGGCGGGCTGAACCATACCACCATCGCCCAGGCGATCGCCTATGCGATCCCCGAGAATGCGATCGTGGTCGACGAATCCATCACCACGGGCCGCGGCTTCTTCCCGCCGACGGCGGCCGCCAAGCCGCATGACTGGCTGCAGAACATGGGCGGCTCGATCGGCTTCTCGACCCCGGTCGCGACCGGCGCCGCGGTGGCCTGCCCGGACCGCAAGGTCATGTGCCTCGTGGGCGACGGCAGCGCGATGTACACGATCCAGTCGCTGTGGACCCAGGCGCGCGAGAACCTCAACGTCGTCACGGTGGTGTTCGCCAACAGGATCTATCAGATCCTGCGCGGCGAGTTCGACGGCGTCGGCGCCGGCGAGCCGGGCCAGCGCGCCCAGGACATGCTCAAGATCGACCGTCCGACGCTCGACTTCGTCGCCATGGCGAAGGGCATGGGCGTCCCCGGCCGCGCCGTCACCTCGGCTGACGAGTTCAATGCCGCGCTGGCCGAGGCCAATGCCGAATATGGCCCGCGCCTGATCGAAGTGCAGATGTAAATCCGCAACGCTGGCGGCCGCAAAACGGCCGCGGGCCGAGGGAAGGCGCATCGCCTCATTTATGGGGTTGGCGACTCACGCCGATCGCGTGTTGATGGTGAGGTGTCCTTCTCTCCTGTATCTGAACGGCATGCACAGTGAATTGAACCGGCTGATCTCTGCGCTGCAGGAGTTCTATGCGCGCGAGCGCTTCATCCTCGACCGTGATCTCGGCGAGCGCGCCTTGACGCATCGGCTGGCGGTGCATCTCGAACGCAACTTCCTGGGGTGGGACGTCGATTGCGATTACAATCGGCTCGGCGACCGCGCCATGCTGCTGCCGCGTGGCACCATCGTCTCGACCGACGATGAGCTGGGAAAATCGGTCTACCCGGACATCGTCGTGCACAAGCGTGCCGTGCCCGACAATCTGCTGGCGATCGAGGTCCGCAAGGCCGGCAACCACCAGCCGCTGGCGCATGACCGCCACAAGCTGATGGCGCTGACCGATCCGCATCTGTGGTTCGCCTATTGGATCGGCGTGCTGGTGATTCTCGACCGCCGCAGCGTGATCACGCCGGAGGTCTATGTCGGCGCCCGGATCGATCCGGGACTGTCGGCCTGGTTCGCGGGGCGATTGCAGCAGATGGGACTCGCCGCCGGCTGAGACATCTCGCAGAAGAGGTGCGCGATCGCGGTCGACGCGAATGAACAAGGGCCGCCCCGGAGAGGAGCGGCCCGATCTCGTCGCGCATGTGGAGCCTGCGGACAGGCGCGCCCACGCCCTACTTCGACATGGCGTCGCCGGACGACTTCTTCGCCGACTTCTTCTTCGTCTTGCTCATCTTCATGTCGTCGCCCCCGCCCATGGCGTCGCCGCTCTTCGCCGACTGGCCGGTGGTCGTCATCGGCTTCTCCGTGGACTGGGCAAGAGCGGCCGTCGAGACGAACGCGAGGGCGGCGGTGGCGATGATCAGTTTACGCATGCGGAAAACCTCCGAGGGTTGGAAACGCGCCGGACCATAGGCGAATTCGAGCGCGGCGTTCTGACGCAGGAATCAGGAAAACGTGAGAGCTCCGCCCCGCAAAAGCCGCCTTGCGCCGTCCCCGCGGAGGTAGCAGGTGCATTCTGTGACTGATGTGCTGGATGCAGGGCGCCCATGCGCGGACGAACGAGGTCAAAATGGCCGGGTGCGGCGATCCAATTGCCTCGATGCACATTCGATGCGTAGCCGCGGCCGTTGCTGCGACGTCGGCCTCTGGTCCAAATGGAATAGCTTCGGGCTTCATGGGGGGAGAACGGAATGTCGAACAACCTGAGCGCGGTCCGCTCTTCCGAGGAGATCGAGACGCTCGCGCGCGATGCAGTCGCCGACGCTCGGGCGGAGCGTCGCGAGCAGGCGTTGCAGAAGCTCGCGCCGTTGCGGAAGGCGCAGACCTGTCAGCGCGAAGCGGCCATGGTGCTGCTGTGGGTGGTCGATCATATCTGCCTGCCGCGGGACGTCGCGGCCGGGATTCTCATGGAGATCGCGCGATCTCACGACGAGGACGCCGACATTCTCGCCAGGGAAGCAGCTCGGACTACCGGTCGACATCGGCCGCTTCAGCCTGCCGGAATGTGAACTCGGCCAATGCAAGGTCAAGCTCGCCGAGCGTCCGCTGGCGGTGCCCCGATCGTCATCATGCGATGGCGGTATGGGCCCCAGATGGACGGTAGTAAACACGGAACTGACGCGCAAATTCAGAGGTCAATGGTGGGCGCACAAGGGATCGAACCTTGGACCTCTCCCGTGTGAAGGGAACGCTCTCCCGCTGAGCTATGCGCCCGGATCCTGGTGGCTGCCGGCCGTGGGGCCGTAAGAGGCAGCTGCCGAAGCAGTCCGTCGGAGCCCGCGATTTACGAAGCGCGGGCAGGGGGTGTCAAGGATTTGCGGCGCCGCTGGCGAGGAAAACTGCCGGGGTGCGGTGGCCCGTCCTCGATAGGGGCCGAAACCGGCCCTCTCGCGGGCCGGCCTCCATGCTGAAGCGAGGGGCAGATATCCGCCGCACTCGGCGCCGATCCGGCGGCCTCAGGCCCCGAGCTGCCGTGCTCGCGAGGCATGAGACTGCAGCGCGCGGATGCGGTCGGCCAGGGTGCCGCCTTGCGGACCGCCTGCGCCGGCTGCAGCGGCCGGAGCCGCGGCGACGCCATTGGCGTTGGCCGGCTTGGCGGGGGTCGGCTCGGCGGCCAGCATGGCTTCGATGGTCGAGTTCGGGCCCTCGATCTGCATTGCGAGCTTGGCCACTTCGGCGGCGATGTCGTTGATGCGCTCACGCAAGAGCGCGTTCTCCATCCGCTCCTGGGCCCAGGTGCTCTCGGCCTGCTGCTGGATCGCGTTCATCTCGCGCTGCAGCTTGGTGCGCTCGTCGCGGGCGGCCTGCAATTGCTCTTCGAGGGCGGCCTTCTCGGATTTGAGCCGCTCGAATGCGGCCGACTTGCCGCTGCCGAAGCCGGCCAGCTCCTCGCGCAGCTCCTTCAAGGCGCGGTCGGCGGCCACGTTGGCCTCGCGCAACTGGTTGTTCTCGAAATCACGTTCGGCAAGCAGCTTGCCCTGGGTCGACAGCCGGCTCTCGAGGTCGGCGACGCGGGTCGCCAGCATCTCGGCTTCCTTGACCTGGACGATCAGCTGGCGGTCGAGCTCGGTGACGCGCTGGCTGAGATTCTCGACCCGCGCGCGGGCGTCGTTGAGCGCCTTGGTCGCGGTGTCGGATTCGTCGCGCTCCAGCGCCAGCCGCGTCTGGGTCGCGGAGAATTCCTTCTCGGCGTCGGCCACGCGGCTGCGCAGCTCCTCGACCTGGGTCCTGACCGACACCAACTCGACCTGGCGGCTGTCCGCCAGCAGCGCCTTGTCGTTCAGCTCGGTGCTCAGCCGGACCAGCTCGGCCTGCTTCTCCTTCAGCGCCTGCTCGGCGGCGCGCAGCGCCTCGGTCTTGGCGGCGAACTCCTCTTCCGTGGCGCGGAGCTGGTCCTTGAGCGCCTTCTCGCGCGCCTCCAGCGCGAAGATCGCAGCGTTCTTCTCGCCGAGCTCGATCTTCATGCGGTTGATGGCGTCGGTCTTCTTGCCGAGGTCGGCGAGCTGGCCGGTGGCCTTGTTCTTGAGCGCGTCGACGCTCATCTCCAGCCGCCGCGCCGACATCGCGAACTCCGCGCGCAGCTGGTCCTTGTCGGCCTGGATCTCGGCCATCGACAGCGGCGTCGCCGCCTCGAGCCGGCGCGTCGTCAGCCGCACCGCACGATTGTGCACCAGCGGCACGATCATCAGCGCACAGAGCATGGCGATCAGAAAACCGATCGCAAAATACATGATCGGCTCGACCATGACGCACAACTCCCGGTCCAAAATGATTAACGGAATCACAATGCACGGCGGGCTGATTCAACGCCAGCCCAATGCCGTGTTAACCTTGATCCGTCGCGGGAGAACGTGTCCTAGCGGTACCAGCCGGCGACCTCAGAAAGGGTTCCAGGTCGCACTTGGGGTGAACTTGAGGTAGCCGACATTGGCGCCGAGCCGCAGGCCGATCCCGGATCGGATCGGCACCAGCACGATGTTGTTGGCGGTCAGCGCCGTCATGCCGAAGCCGCCGACGATATAGGCCGAGCCGTCGATGCCGACGAAGCGCTGATAGATCGCGCTGGTGGCCGGCAGGTTGTAGACCAGCGTCATGGTGCGGGCGCCGTCGCCGCCCCAGTCGAAGCCGAGCGAGGGGCCCTGCCAGTAGACGCGGAGGTCGCCGGCGTTCTTGGTGTAGAGCGTGCCCTCGCCGTAACGGAGACCGGCGACGAAAGCACCGGCGCCTTCCTCGCCCAGGATATAGCCGTTCGGCAGGCCCCATTGGCTGACGGCGCGCTCGATGACCGAGGCGAGGCCGCGCGAGACGTTGCCGAAGAAGCGGTGGCCGGCATTGACGAGCTCGTCCGGATTGAAGCTGTCCGGGCTCGGCGCAGGGCGCGGCGGCGGTGCGGGCTGCTGATACGGCTGCGCAGCCTGGTAGGGCGGCGCAGCAGGCGGGGGCGCCTGCTGCGCGGCGACCGACGCGGTCATGGCCAGCACGGCCGCTAGCGTGGCGGCGGCAAGGCGTGATGCGAAACTCATCGATGGAAATCCCCTGCTATCGGCTGCCCGAGCCTCGCCTTAACCTGACGCCAACCCCATCGGGCGATTGTCGAGCGAGGGGCGATGCCCCTGCGACTCCCATGTTATCGGCACCAACTATGACCGCACAACGGCAACAACCGAACCAGACCGGATCAAAGTCGCTGTTTCGCCCTGTAATTGCCGCTATCGCGCTCGCTGCGCTGCTGCTGCCGGTCGGCGCGCCGGCGGCCACGACGCAGCGCATCATCTCCGACCGCTTCAGCGGGCTGGCGATCGACGGCTTCGACCCTGTTTCCTATTTCGTGGATGGCAAGGCCCTGCTGGGACTGCCGGATTTCGAGGCGTCCCAGGGTGGGGTGGTCTGGCGGTTTCGCAACGAGGGCAATCGCGCCTCCTTCCTGGCCCATCCGAAGGTCTACGGCCCGCAATTCGGCGGCTACGACCCGACCGATGTGGCTCGCGGCGTGACGGTGGCCGGCAACCCGCGCTTCTTCGTCGTGGTCGAGGAACGGCTGTTCCTGTTCAACCGCGAGGAAAGCCGCGACGCCTTCGCGGCCGACCCGAGCCGCTATCTGCCGCGGGCGGAAGCTCGTTGGCCGGCGCTCGAGGAGGATCTGCCGCAGTAGGCGGCAGGGCTGTCTCAAATCCTCACCGCAGCCGGGTCGCCCCAGGCGATGAAGGACGGCACGATGAAGCCGTCGGGGCGCTCGCCATAGCGCAACGGCGCGCCGGTCTCGCTGGTGACGGTGCCGCCGGCGGCTGCGACCACGGCATGGCCTGCCGCCACGTCCCATTCCGAGGTCGGGCCGAGCCGCGGATAGATGTCGGCCAGACCTTCGGCGAGCCGGCCGAACTTCACGGCCGAGCCGAGCGGCAGGCGCACCGCGCCTGGACGGGCCGCAATGAAGGCTTCGGTGCGGGCATCGCCATGCGACCGGCTGACTGCGGCGACCCATGCCGCGCCCTGCGGCGGCATCGGCCGGGTGCGGATCGGCTCGGCGGCCGCCAAACCCGCCTCGGTGAACGACAGCCGCTCGGCGCCACGGCCGACCAGGCCGCGCCAGATCTGGCCGATGGCCGGCGCGCAGACGATGCCGAGCAGCGGGCTGCCGCCGGTGACCAGCGCCAGATTGACCGTGAACTCGCCGCGCCCGGCGACGAACTCCTTGGTGCCGTCGAGCGGATCGATCAGGAAGAAGCTGCCATTGAACGGTCCTGCGCTCGCCCCGACCCGCTCCTCCGACAGCGCGGGAATCGCGGGCGCCAGCCGTGCCAGCCCTTCGGCAATGACCCTGTCGGCGGCAAGATCGGCCTCGGTGACCGGCGAGCCGTCGGATTTGTCGGTGACAGCCATGGCGCGGCGGTTGACGGCGAGGATCGCGTAGGCCGCCTCGACGACGAGCTCCGTCAGGGGCGTCATCAGCGCGGCGGCGGCCTCGACCTCGACGGTTCCTGCAGTCGGTGCCGTCGTCATTGCGCGGTGCTCCTTCCGGCCGTTCCGTACGCAGCTTGCATCATCGTATCCTTGTTCTGGCGCCGGCGCATCCGGGTACGGCCGTTCGCACGTTCATTGAGCTGCGGCTGCCGGGAAAACCGCTACGTACTTTCCCGTGTCCCGCCCTCAGTCCGGTGGCGGTCCATGCTTTCGCAGTGTATCAAGCGTTAACGCAAGCATGATTCGCCCAGGTTCGCGGATTTCAGGAACATCGAATGTCCGGCACGTCCTCTCCCGAGATCGCCAATCCGATTCCCGCTCCCGATACGCTCGAACTTGCCGCTCTGCTCTGCTCGAAGGTCTGCCACGACCTGATTAGTCCGGTCGGCGCGATCGTCAATGGGCTCGAGGTGCTCGACGACAATCCGAAGCCGGAGGATCGCGACTTCGCGCTGGAGCTGATCCGCAAGAGCGCCAAGACGGCGTCTGCGCGGCTGCAGTTCTGCCGCCTCGCCTTTGGTGCGGCCGGCTCTGCGGGCGCGCAGATCGATCTCGGCGACGCCCAGACCATGGCGCGCGGCCACATCGAGGACGCCAAGACCTCGATCACCTGGAATCTGCCGCGGCTGCTGTTGCCCAAGAACCGGGTCAAGCTGCTGCTCAACATGATGGTGGTGGCGCAGCAGACGATCCCGCGCGGCGGCATGCTGACCGTCGACCCGATCGGCGACGGCGAGTCCATGAGCTTCCGCGTCGCTGCCACCGGGCTCAATGCCCGCCTGCCGCAGAACATCGTCAATCTGCTTGGCGGCGAATTGCAGTCGACCATCGATGCCCACGCGGTGCAGCCCTACTACACCCGTCTGCTCGCCGATGCCTGCGGCCTCAAGGTGACGCTCACCGCCGACGGCAACGCGATGGTCGTGCAGGCGGCCTGATCTGGCAGACGTCCTGCCGCGTCAGTCCTGCGACCTCGTGTCGTGGGACAGGCGCAACAATCCGTTCACCATGGTTAATCAAGCCTTGCCGATGGGTCCGAATTTGTCCGGATGCATCTTATCTCTTTGTTGAGTCCGTTCATTTGCGCTTACTCAACTAATATTAAACGCTTTGCACCGAAACTGGCCGCGGTTTGAAGGGCGCGTCATGTCGCGTTCCGTTGCGTGCGAAGGCCAGTTTCATGGATGACCTGTTGCGTGAGTTTCTGACGGAGACCAGCGAGAGCCTGGACACCGTCGATAATCAATTGGTGCGGTTCGAGCAGGAGCCGAACAACGCCAAGATCCTCGATAACATCTTCCGGCTGGTGCACACGATCAAGGGGACCTGCGGCTTCCTCGGCCTGCCGCGGCTCGAAGCGCTGGCGCATGCCGCCGAGACCCTGATGGGCAAGTTCCGCGACGGCATGCCGGTCACCGGCGAGGCCGTGACGCTGATCCTCACCACCATCGACCGCATCAAGGACATCCTCGGACAGCTCGAGGCCAACGAGGCCGAGCCCGAGGGCGAGGACCGCGATCTCATCAGCGAGCTCGAAGCCATGGTCGAGCGCGGCATGGCGGCAATGGCCGCGTCGGCGGAGCCGATCGCGATAGCCGGCGAGACCGCGCCACCGCTTGCGCCTGCAGCGCCGGCCGCGCCCGCGGTCACGCACGGCTCGCTGATCGACCAGACGCTGGAGCGTCCGCTGCGTCCGGGCGAAGTGTCGCTCGACGAGCTCGAGCGCGCCTTCCGCGAGACCGCGATCGAGTTGCCGCCCGCGCATGAGAAGGCGCCTGAGCCCAAAGCCGCTGCCCCGGCGCCGGTCGCCAAGGCCGGGCCTGCCAAGGCGGAAGCAGAGGCCAAGGCCGAGGCGCCGAAGAAGGCGGCGCGCGCCAAGGCCAATGCCGATGGCGAGGTGCACGAGAACGACAAGGTCGCCAACCAGTCGATCCGCGTCAACGTCGACACGCTCGAACATCTGATGACGATGGTCTCGGAGCTGGTGCTGACCCGCAACCAGCTGCTCGAGATCGCCCGCCGCAACGAGGACACTGAGTTCAAGGTGCCGCTGCAGCGGCTGTCCAACGTCACCGCCGAGCTGCAGGAGGGCGTCATGAAGACGCGCATGCAGCCGATCGGCAATGCCTGGCAGAAGCTGCCGCGCATCGTCCGCGACCTCGCCACCGAGCTCGGCAAGCAGATCGAGCTCGAGATGCACGGCGCCGACACCGAACTCGACCGCCAGGTGCTCGACCTGATCAAGGACCCGCTCACCCACATGGTGCGCAACTCCGCCGATCACGGCCTGGAGACGATGGCCGAGCGCGCCGCGGCCGGCAAGGCCGAGCAGGGCACCATCCGGCTGTCCGCCTATCATGAAGGCGGCCACATCATCATCTGCATCGCCGACAACGGCCGCGGCCTCAACACCGAGCGCATCAAGGCCAAGGCCTTGGCGAACGGCCTCGTCACCGAGGCCGAGCTCGAGAAGATGACGGAAGCGCAGATCCACAAGTTCATCTTCGAGCCGGGCTTCTCGACCGCGGCCGCCGTCACCTCGGTCTCGGGCCGCGGCGTCGGCATGGACGTGGTGCGCACCAACATCGACCAGATCGGCGGCACCATCGACATCAAGTCGGTGCTCGGCGAGGGCACCTCGGTCACCATCAAGATCCCGCTGACGCTCGCGATCGTCTCGGCGCTGATCGTCGAAGCCGGTGGCGACCGCTTCGCGATCCCGCAATTGTCGGTCGTCGAGCTGGTGCGCGCGCGCGCCAACTCCGAGCACCGCATCGAGCGCATCAAGGACACCGCGGTGCTGCGCTTGCGCAACAAGCTGCTGCCGCTGATGCATCTGAAGAAGCTCTTGAAGATCGACGACGGCTCGTCGACCGATCCGGAGAACGGCTTCATCGTGGTGACGCAGGTCGGCAACCAGACCTTCGGCATCGTGGTCGACTGCGTGTTCCACACCGAGGAAATCGTGGTCAAGCCGATGTCGACCAAGCTGCGTCACATCGACATGTTCTCGGGCAACACCATCCTGGGCGACGGCGCCGTGATCATGATCATCGATCCGAACGGCATTGCCAAGGCGCTCGGCGCCGCCGGCTCGGCCTCGCAGGCGGTATCCGACGAACACGCCGCGCATCACGCGATCGGTGGCGAGCAGCTCACCTCGCTGCTGGTGTTCCGCGCCGGCACGGCGCAGCCCAAGGCGGTGCCGCTGGCGCTGGTCACGCGCCTGGAGGAGATCGCGGCCGACAAGATCGAGATCTCCAACGGCCGCTACATGGTGCAGTACCGCGACCAGCTGATGCCCTTGGTGCAGATGGAAGGCGTGTCGGTGCAGACGTCGGGCTCGCAGCCGATCCTGGTGTTCGCCGACGAGACCCGGGCGATGGGCCTCGTGGTCGACGAGATCATCGACATCGTCGAGGAGCGGCTCAACATCCAGGTCTCCGGCGCCAAGGACGGCATCCTCGGCTCGGCGGTGATCAAGGGCCAGGCGACGGAAGTGATCGACGTCGGCCACTTCCTGCCGATGGCGTTCGCCGACTGGTTCATCCGCAAGGAGATGGCGACCGAGTCGCAGACGCAGTCGGTGCTCTTGGTCGACGACTCGCCGTTCTTCCGCAACATGCTGGCGCCGGTGTTGAAGTCGGCCGGCTACAAGGTGCGCACGGCGGCGTCGGCGATCGAGGGCCTCGCCACGCTGCGTTCCGGGCACAGCTTCGACATCGTCGTCACCGACATCGAGATGCCGGAGATGAACGGCTTCGAGTTCACCGAGGCGATCCGCGCCGACCAGAACCTGAACCAGATGCCGGTCATCGCGGTGTCGTCGCTGGTGTCGCCGGCGGCGATCGAGCGCGGCCGCCAGGCCGGGCTCTACGACTACATCGCCAAGTTCGACCGGCCCGGCCTGATCGCGGCGCTGAAGGAACAGATCGAGGAACGGGCGCGCGCCGAAGCCAACCGGCGGGCCGCGTGACAGCAAGCGGACAGGAGCAGCGTGCGATGAGCAGCAAGATCGAAACCACCGAAGGCGCCGCCGTCGAATACGTCACTGCGATGATCGGCGGCCAGCTGTTCGGCCTGCCCATCTCCCGGGTGCAGGACGTGTTCATGCCGGAGCGGGTGACGCGGGTGCCGCTGTCGTCGGCGGAGATCGCCGGCGTCCTCAACCTGCGCGGCCGCATCGTGACCGTCGTCGACATGCGGGCGCGGCTCGGCCTCGCCCGCGCCGAGGACGGCAAGCCGCCGATGGCGGTCGGCGTCGATCTGCGTGGCGAGTCCTATGGTCTCCTGATCGATCAGATCGGCGAGGTGCTGCGGCTGCCCGAGGAGAGCCGGGAGGAGAACCCGGTCAATCTCGACCCGCGCATGGCGAAGCTCGCCGGCGGCGTGCACCGCCTCGACGGTCAGCTGATGGTCATCCTCGATGTCGATCGCGTGCTCGAGCTCGCAGCAGACAAGATGGCGGCCTGAACACTGCAATTTGAGGGCGGCGGCGCATCAGGCGTCGTTGCATTGGATCCTGACCTCGTGAGGCTGATATGAGAACGTGTCTGGTAGTTGACGATTCCAGCGTCATTCGAAAGGTGGCGCGACGCATTCTGGAAGGTCTGGATTTCCAGATCGTGGAAGCGGAGGACGGCGAGCAGGCTCTGGAGATCTGCAAGCGGGGCCTTCCCGATGCGGTGTTGCTCGACTGGAACATGCCCGTCATGGACGGCTATGAGTTTCTCGGCAATCTCCGGCGCATGCCCGGTGGCGACGCGCCGAAGGTGGTGTTCTGCACGACCGAGAACGATGTCGCGCACATCGCGCGCGCGCTGCACGCCGGCGCCAACGAGTACATCATGAAGCCCTTCGACAAGGACATCGTGACCGCGAAGTTTCAGGAAGTCGGGCTGATCTGATCTCCGTTGCGTGCGGCGGTCCCGTGGTCGTCCGGGCTTGCCGTCACCCCGTGCCTCTGTCCTGTTGGTGAACTATGAGCGTCGCGTTGGCCAGTTCTTCGATCCCGAGTTCGATCAGGCAGGAACCTCTCCGGGTGATGGTCGTGGACGACTCCGTCGTCATCCGCGGCATGATCTCGCGTTGGATCGCGTCTGAGCCCGACATGGTCGTGGCGGCGTCGCTGCGCACCGGCCTGGAAGCCGTGAACCAGATCGATCGCGTCAATCCCGACGTCGCCGTGCTCGACATCGAGATGCCCGAGCTCGACGGCATTGCCGCCCTGCCGAAGCTGCTTGCCAAGAAGAAGAACCTCGCCGTCATCATGGCGTCGACGCTGACCCGCCGCAACGCGGAGATCAGCTTCAAGGCGTTGTCGCTCGGCGCGGCCGACTACATCCCGAAGCCCGAGAGCACGCGCGAGGCCTCGGCGGCCGACAATTTCCACTACGATTTGATTCAGAAGATCCGCAATCTTGGCGCCAAGGCGCGCCGCGCCGCTCCTGCTCCGCATGCGCCGGCCGCATCGCCGATCGTTCCGCAAGTCCAGGGGCTCCGGCCTGCGCTTGCATCGCGGTCGATTGTCGCCCCCGTGGCGCCCGCCGTGCCGACCCAGCTGGCGCGCCGCTCCTTCAGCACGCAGATGCCGAAGGTGCTGCTGATCGGATCGTCGACCGGCGGCCCGCAGGCGCTGATGTCGCTGGTGACCGAGCTCGGTCCCGTGATCGACCGCTTTCCGGTGCTGATCACCCAGCATATGCCGCCGACCTTCACCACCATCCTCGCCGAGCATCTGGCGCGCTCGAGTCGCCGACCGGCCCACGAGGCCGTCGACGGTGAGGTGGTGAAGCCGGGTCAGATCTACCTTGCCCCCGGCGGCCGCCACATGCGTGTGGCGCGCCATGGCGCCGATGTGGTGATCGCGCTCGACAACGGTCCTCCGATCAATTTCTGCAAGCCCGCCGTCGATCCCTTGTTCATGTCGGCGATCGAGGTCTGGCAGGGCTCGACCCTGGCCGTGATCCTGACGGGCATGGGTTCCGACGGCATGCGCGGCGGCAAGGACATCGTCGCCGCCGGTGGCAGCGTGATCGCGCAGGACGAGGCGACCAGCGTGGTCTGGGGCATGCCGGGCTCAGCCGCCAATGCCGGCATCTGCGCGGCCGTCCTTCCCTTGAACCAGATCGGACCGAAGCTGGTCCGTCTGTTTGCTGGAGACCGTTCGTGACACCCCTGGACTATGAGTTCTTGCGTAAGGTCCTGAAGGATCGCTCCGGCCTCGACCTGTCGGCCGACAAGCAGTACCTGGTCGAAAGCCGGTTGCTGCCGCTGGCCCGCCGCGCCAACCTGCCGGGCATCCCGGAGCTGGTGCAGAAGATCAGGAGCGGCGCGGAGCAGCTCACGACCCAGGTGGTCGAGGCGATGACCACCAACGAGACGTTCTTCTTCCGCGACAAGATTCCGTTCGATCATCTCCGTGAGGGCATCCTGCCGGCGCTGATCCAGTCGCGCGCCAATCGTCGTTCCCTGCGCATCTGGTCGGCCGCCTGCTCGACCGGACAGGAGCCGTATTCGATCGCGATGTGCCTGCGCGAATTCGGTCCCGCTCTGGCGGGCTGGCGCATCGAGATCATTGCCACCGACCTGTCGCAGGAGGTGCTGGAGAAATCGAAGGCCGGCCTCTATAGCCAGTTCGAGGTGCAGCGTGGATTGCCGATCCAGCTGCTGGTGAAATATTTCACGCAGCTCGGCGAGCTCTGGCAGCTCAGCGCCGACATCCGCGGCATGGTCCAGCATCGCCAGCTCAATCTGCTGCAGGACTTCTCGCATCTCGGCAAGTTCGATGTCATCTTCTGCCGCAACGTGCTGATCTATTTCGACCAGGAGACCAAGGCCTCGATCTTCGAGCGGATGGCCAAGGTGATGGAGCCGGACGGCACGCTGTTGCTGGGAGCCGCCGAATCGGTCGTCGGCATCACCGACGCGTTCAGGCCCAACCAGGAGCGGCGGGGTCTGTACCAGATCAATCCGGTGCGCAGTCCGCGCGGTGGCGCTGCGCTGCTGCCCGGCCTCAAGGTGGTCGCGGCTCGCTGACGTTTGCGCTGGGCGCGGAGACATCGTCGGAACCGCCGGCGTCGGCCGCGCGGCCGGACTGACCGGTGCGTGGTGAAGGTCGCGCTCCGGTCGGTGCTTCCTCGTCCTCGCCGTATCGGCCCTCACGTCGAGCGCTGAACTCAGGCCCGTCGGCACCACACGTCGTAGTCCCTCTCCGTCGCCTCGCGTGCGGCGCGGGAAGCTCTGCGCAGCCAGCCCGAACCGCGTTTCCTGAGATCCGCCGCGATGGTGCTGCTGACGCGACCGTCAGCCGCATGGACGGAGGCGAGCTCCGCGCCCATGCCGCGCAGAAGGACGAGCTTGAGGTCGGCGCCGGCCTCCTTGCCGAGGTCGATCTTGCGCGCATCGGCCGACAATCGCCGAACGACGTAGTCCCCCTCGTCGGTCCGGTAAACGCGGAGGAATGGATCGGGCGCGCGATGGGCTCCATTCGAGAGTTCAATGAACCTGTGCTGAGGCGCCGGCTTCCGTTGCGGCTTGTCCTTCGCCCAGGTCCAGGCCGAAGGGACCAACGCCTTCGCTTCGCGCACGACACGGCCGCCGCGCCATGTTGCGACGACGACGAAGCGTGGACGTCCCAGGCTGCCGCCGCCCGCGGCGCGGCGGAAGAATCTCGGCGTCTCGCCTGTCCCGGGAAGGCTGCCGAGGAGCAACTTATGGACGGCGGAAGGAATTGCATCCGCCGGCGCCAATCCGTCGATCTCGTCCCAGAATTTTCGCCGGCACTGATCCGAGCATTTGACGTAGGAGCGGATCCACATCTCATGGTCGTCGAGCAGCGCCGGCCCTGGCCTTTGAAGTCCGTGGCGATAGCCTTCCAGGATCGCGTCTGCCGCATCGCGGTTGCCGATCTCCATTTTCGGCGCGAGCTCGACGCTGGTCGTGAGTCGGACCAGATCGAGGACGTAGGGCATCACCGCGGCCTCGTCGAAATCATTGACGCCCCACACCCAGCGCCCGTCGGCGTCGCGCCACGTGCCGAAATTCTCCAGATGGATGTCGCCGACGCAGAGCGCAGCTGGTGCGTCGGTGAGCTCGGGGCTGGTCTCGGCGATGCGCCGCGCCCAGCGGTAGTACGTCGCCCGCAGGAAGATGAAGGGGCTCTTTCGCATCCGCTCGTGCTTGGTGAGGAGGTCGTCCTCGACCACTGCGCATTGGCTGCGAAGCCAGGCCTCGTAGGCCGCGGTATCTTCGATGATGGACACGCGATGCCTCCGGATGTGCCGGGCCCGAGCGAAGCCTTATGAGTTGCGCTGATGCCGAACGAACGTGGCCTCGCACATCGCGCGCAGCGCGCGCTTGTCGAACGGCTTGTCGAACGGCTTGGCGAGCCGGGGCAGGCCGCGGATATCCGGCGGAAACAGCGTCGCATCGTCATGGCCCGAGGTAGTGACGATCTTCAGCTCGAGCGCAATCAGGCCCTCGTCCTCGGCGACCAGGATCCGCAGGCCTTCGAGTTCGGAGTTGTCCGTCGCCATGCCTCATCCCGACTATGCGCGCCGATCCGGCAGGGAATTCCCCTCGGTCCTATCTAGTGCTCCGGAACCGCGTGTCGAGGCGCTTTCGCTGGCTGTCGTCAAGATCCTACAGGATTGCATGCGGCAAAAAGCGCGAGCGGTTGCCGGTGATCGGGCTCGTGTCCTCGCGGATCGACAGGCCGCATGGCTCGTGGTCGACGAGCCAGCTGCCGATCACCGGGAACGCGCCGCCGAAATCCGGCAGCGGCGCCACCGCCTGGCGGATGTAGCCCTCGGCGCCGTAGGGCCCGTCCTGCACGGAGACGGCGACGCCGTCGGACACTAGGCTGACATTGGCGCCCTCGCGCGAGTAGATCGGCTTGCGCACGAAGCTCGAGCCGAGGCTGGCGGCTTTCGGATCGTCCTCGAAATAGGCCGGCAGCAGGTTCGGATGGCCTTCGTGCATCTGCCAGAGCAGCGGCAGGATGCCCTTGTTGGACAGGATGGCCTTCCAGGGCGGCTCGATCCATTGCGTCGGCGCTTGCGCGAGCTTGGCGCCGAACGCATCGCGGAACATCCATTCCCAGGGATAGAGCTTGAAGGCGAGCGCGATGTCGCCGTCGTCGAGATCGACGAAGCCGCCGCCGGTCTCGCGCCAGCCGATGTCGGCGACATCAAGGATGGTTGTCGACAGGCCCGCTTGGGCTGCCGTGTCGGCCAGATAGGCCAGGGTCGCGGCGTCCTCGGCGTTGCCGGTGAGGCCGGCCAGATGCACGCGGCGCTGCCTGCCGAGGGCGCGCCAGCGCTCGATCAGGCGCTCATGGATCGAGTTGTACTGGTCCGCACGCCCCGGCAGGATGCGACGTTCGATCGCCTGCTCCAGCCAGGTCCATTGGAACACCGCAGCCTCGAAGATCGAGGTCGGCGTGTCCGCGTTGTATTCGAGCAGCTTCGCCGGCGCGCGGCCGCCCTGATAGCTGAGGTCGAACCGTCCGTAGAGGCTGCCGTCCCTTCGCTGCCAGCTCTCCGCCAGCAGCGGCCAGACCGCTTGCGGGATCTTCAGCCGGCGCAGCAGCGCCTCGTCGCCGATGACGCGTGCGACCAGCGCGAGGCACATCTGCTCGAGCTCGGCCGTCGGCTCCTCGATGCCGAGCTCGATCTCGGCGATCGTGAACGCGTAGTAGGCGCGCTCGTCCCAATAGCGCTCGCCGTCGAGTTCGTAGAAGGCGAATCCGCATCGTGCCGCGGTCTCGCGCCAGTCGTCACGCTCGGGGCATGGGATGCGCTGCATCGGCGTCAGCCTAACGCAGCGGCGATCATGCCGTGCCCGTGGCAACGGGGCGCAGCACAGCCGAGGCCCTCATCGCTGATGCGGCCATGACGTCGTCCGCGCGGTCCAGGCGCAAGCTCGCGCCCGGCACCGTACGATTGTTTGCTACCAAAGCGCGGCGAGGTGGCGGCGGCCACCGCAGCCGTCATAGTCGTCGGCACCCTAGGGTGCGGACGTTGCATCGGATCGCTTCCGATGAGTCGGTAGGCCAGTTTTTTATGATTTTGAGTCTGTGTCAAAGATCCGAATCCAAGGAAACATCACAAACGCGGTGTTTTCACGGCGCCGGCGCGACGAAAATCAGCCGCCGCCTCCGAAGCCGTGTCCGAACGAGCCGAAGCCGCCGCGCGAGACATGCGCGGAGGACGCCTCGGCGACATGGCTCGAGCCGCTGCTTCTGGAATCGCTGTCGCCGCTGGAAAATCCCCAGCGACCGGAGCCGCTGCCGCCGCCACCGCCGCTCGAGCGGCGCGTCGTGCATTCGCTCGTCTGCGGCTGGCCGGCCATCGTCGGCGTCTCGGTGCCCTGCTGCGGGCAGCTCTGCTGCCGCGGCATCAGCGCATAGGCGGTGCTGCCGACGGCGAGCGTGCCCATCAGCAGCAGCGCGACGTGGCCGGAGCGCTTCACCGGCGGCGTCGCGGGCGGGGGCGGCATCGGCCGGCGCTTGCCGAATTCGCGGCGTTGCTTGGACATGGTCAGATGATCATCGAGGCGGCGTTGAGTGCGCCGGCGGAGAGCGACGCGAGACCGAGCCAGATTGCGGAGGCCAGCTCGCCGGCGACGATGCGCTGGGCGAGATCCGGCACCGGGATGCGCACGAGGTAATAGACGATCACCTGGACGATCAGCGCGACCAGCGCCCAGATCAGGCAGTCAAGCACGTTGGCGGAATGGGCGATGGCGCTGACCAGCGGCAGGGTGAAGCCGAGCAGGCTGAGGCCGAGCGCGATCGCAGCCGACGGATGGTTGTCCCGGATCAGCTGGAATTCATTGTAGGGCGTGACGCGGGTGTAGATGAACAGGTAGGCCGTCACCGCGACCAGCGCGGTACAGAAGTACACCAGAAAGGCCGGCAGGCCGGCGAGCGATTGCAGGATCATGGATCAGGCCCGACGCGTGGAAGCTCTCATCTGTCGCGATGCCAGCATGCCCGGTTCGACGTGAACAAAGTCTATCCGTCTTTCGCCGGATCCAGCCTGGCCTGGTCCAGCATCTGCAGCACGGAATCGCCCGTCTTGCGGGTGTGCTCGGAGAGCGCCTCGGCGAAGCCGTCGCCGTCTCGGGCCCGCAGCAACGCCATGAAGGCCTCGTGCTCGCCGATCGACTCGTCCCAGCGCCGCGCGTCGTAATTGGCGACCGCCCGCGCGCGGAACACGCTCGCATGCAGGGTGCTCCACATGTTGAGCAGCACGGCGTTGCCGGCGAGCTTGGTGATCTCGGCATGGATCTGCTGGTTGAGCCGGAAATAGGCGGCGCGCTCGGCGACGCGATGCAGCGCCACCAGCTCGGCATGCATGGCGTCGAGCCTGGCGAGGTCGTCCGCCGTCGCACGCGCGGCCGCGGCGCGGCCCGCGGTGGCATCGAGCGACACCATCACGTCGAAGATCTCGGCGATCTCGCGGGCGTCGATCGGCGTCACCACGGGCGTGCGATGCGGCCGCAGCTCGATCAGGCCCTCGGCGGCGAGGATCTTGAAGGCCTCGCGCAGCGGCGTGCGCGAGACGCCGAAGGTCTCGCACAGCATGCGCTCGGGCAAGGCAGCGCCGGCGGCGAGCTCGCCGTCCACGATCATCTCGCGCACCCTGGCGACGAGCTGATCGTGCAGCGACAGCCGATCGAGCGGCCGCTGGGAGTGGTCGGACGACAGCTTCAGCCGCGCCGGCTTGAAGCGCGTCTTCAGTCTGGGCCGGGGTGCTGGTGGGGTCATGTGGGCGCGGCTGCTCCGCTGCGAGATGCCTGAAATTCGGGCGATGCGCCCGCGGATCAGGCAGGTTCTCCAAGTTTGATATGCTGTTTCATACTGATTTTATTATATAAAATCAATATTGCATATCGCATCCAGTTGGCATGTCGTTTGCTAATGAGAGGACAAGCCGTGACAATCCCGTGGATCGACCTGCCCTGGAGATGGATGTGAAACGTTTCGTGCTGCCCATTCTCGCCCTGCTCGCGCTCGCGCTGCCCTCGCTCAGCTTCGCCGACGACGCCGCCAAGATCAAACTCGGCTACGCCAAATGCGCGCATTGCACGCCGATGTCGCTGACGCCGCAATTCGCGGAGGGCGTCGCGATCGACGCCGTCAGCTTCAACACCGGCACTGATGCGCTGACCGCGCTGGTGTCGAAGAACATCGACGTCGCGCAAGTCACTTATCTGCACTACGCCATCGCGCTCGACAAAGGCTTCGATGTCGTCGCCATCTCCGGCCAGGTCAATGGCGGCTCGGCGATCCTGCTCGGCAATGATCTTGAGATCGCGCCGGGCGACTGGACCGCGCTGAAGGCTGTCATCGCCAAGTTCAAGGCCGACGGCAAGCCGTTCCGCGTCGCCGCCTCGCGCGGTAATGCGCAGGACATTCACATGCGCGGTGCCTTCGCCAAGCAGGGCATCGACATCAATAAGGACGTGCAGTTCATCAACATCCCGAACCCGTCGGATCATCTGCAGGCGCTGCGCCGTGGCGAGGTCGAGCTGATCTGCACCGTCGAGCCGTTCGCGACCCAGATCATGCAGGCCAAGGCGGCGAAGTTCTTCGGCTTCCCCTATGACCAGGCCGCCGGCAAGCTGACCAATCTGATCCTGACCCGCTCCGACGTCATCGCATCCAACCCGAAGGCGCTGGAGGGCGTGGTGCGCGCGGTCGTGAAGGTCGACGCGCACATCGCGGCCGACAAGCCGGCGCTGATCGAGGTGATCTCCAAGATCACCGGCCTGGACAAGGCGATCGCCACCGGCGCGGTCGAGAATCTCGATCCCGATCCGAAGATGTACCGCGCTTCCGCGCTCGCCATCGCCACGATGATGCGCGACCTCAAATACATCAACTCGGACGTCTCGGCGGCGGTCGAGAAGAACCTCGACTACCGCTTCCTGGAAGCGGCGACCGGCAAGCCGAAGAGCGAGCTCGGCTACTGAGATGGCCGCGCTCGCCCAGCTCAGGAAGCTCGACCGCACCATCGTGCCCGTGCTGGTGCTCGCGGGCTGGGAGGCGTTCTCGCGCTCCGGCGCGCTGCCGGCGGCGCTGCTGCCGGCGCCGTCGACGGTGCTGTGGGCGTGGGCGGACTGGCTGGTCGGCACCGACGGCAACACCCAGACCTACAGCGCGCATTGGCTCGCCGACATGCTGGCGAGCCTGTCGCGCGTCGCGGCGGGCTTTGCCATCGCCACTTTGCTCGGCGTCGGCCTCGGGGTCGCGATCGGCTGGTCGCGCAAGACCGAGATCGTGATCGAGCCGACCTTGCAGATGCTCAGGCCGATCCCGCCGGTGTCGTGGATCCCGCTCGCCATCATCTGGTTCGGCATCGCCAACAAGCCGGCGATCTTCCTGGTGTTTCTCGGCGCCTTCTTCCCGATCCTGCTCAACACCATCCACGGCGTGAAGACCTGCGACCGCAATCTCATTCGCGCCGGCGCCATGGTCGGCGGCAGCGAGCGCAAGCTGTTGCGCTACATCGTCGTGCCCGCGGCGATGCCGAGCATCTTTGCCGGGCTTCGCATCGGCATCGGCTCGGCCTGGATGCTCACCGTGACGGCCGAGATGGTCGCGGTGAAGAGCGGGCTCGGCTACGTGCTGTGGGATTCCTACTACTTCCTGCGTTACGATCTGGTGCTGGCGGCGATGGCGAGCATCGGCCTGCTCGGCTTCTGCAGCGATCTCGCCATTCGCTTCGTGATGGCGCGCGTGCTGCACTGGCAGCGCAACACCACCTTGGGCGGCGGGGAATGAGCATGGTCGCGATCGAGATCGCCAGCGTCTCCAAGATCTTCACCGACAGGAAGCGCAACGCCGAGGTGACGGCGCTCGCCGACATCAGCCTCAGCATCGCGCGCAACGAGTTCGTCTGCCTGCTCGGCCCGTCCGGCTGCGGTAAGTCGACCCTTCTCAACATGATCGCCGGATTCGAGCAGCCGAGCGCGGGCCGCATCGCCGTCGACGGCGAGACGGTGACGGCGCCCGGCGCCGATCGCGGCGTCGTCTTCCAGCACGCCAATCTGATGCCGTGGCTGCCGGTGTGGGAGAACGTCGCCTTTCATCTGCTGCTAGGCGGCGGCCAGAAGGCCGAGCGCCGCGCGCGGGCGCAGGTCTATATCGACATGGTCGGGCTGACCGGCTTCGAGAACCACTATCCGTCGGAGCTGTCGGGCGGCATGAACCAGCGCGTCGGCATCGCGCGGGCGCTGCTGATGAATCCTCAAGTGATTCTGATGGACGAGCCGTTCGGCGCGCTCGACGAGCAGACCCGCATGGACATGCAGACCGAGCTTGTCAGGATCTGGCAGCAGCACCAGGGCACGATCGTGTTCGTCACCCACGGCATCGACGAGGCGCTGACGCTCGGCACCCATGTCGCGGTGATGAGCGCACGTCCCGGCCGCCTCGTCGAGATCATCCCGATCGACCTGCCGCGTCCACGGGATATTACCTCGCCGCAGTTCAACGCGCTGAAGCGCCACATCCTGGCGCTGCTGCGCGGCGAGCGGGCGGAGCAGGGGGAGCGGGTGTGAGGATGGCCCGATTGCTCCCGCACAAACGATGCATGTTGAAGCCGAGACAGCTCGATATGCGCAGTGCGCCCCCTCTCCCGCTTGCGGGGGAGGGCTGGGGTGGGGGCGCTCCACGGCACGCTGCCCGTGAGGAGAGAGTTCCCCCACCCGGATCGCATCTGCGATGCGATCCGACCTCCCCCGCAAGCGGGAGAGGTCTTCCCGCCGACCACCTCCAACTGCCCGCGCCGAGAGAGGCAAACCACCAATGACCAAACGCACTCTCCTCGGCATGCTGACGCCGTCGTCGAACACCGCGCTGGAGCCGATCACCTCGGCCATGGTCGCCGGGCTGCCGAACGTGTCAGCGCATTTCTCGCGCTTCAAGGTCACTGAGATCGCGTTGTCGACCGACGCGCTGGCGCAGTTCGACACATCGAACATCCTGCGCGCGGCAGAATTGCTCGCGCATGCCAGGGTCGACGTGATCGGCTGGAACGGCACCTCCTCGGGCTGGCTCGGCTTCGAGGCCGACGTCAAGCTGTGCGAGCAGATCACCGCGGCGACCGGCATTCCCGCGACCACCTCGATGCTGGCGCTGAACGAGATTCTGACGAGATCCGGCGTGAAGCGGCTCGGCTATGTCACACCCTATCGCGACGACGTGCAGGCGCGGATCATCGCCAACTACGAGACGCTCAGCATCGGTTGCGGCGGCGACCGCCATCTCGGCCTGCAGGACAATTTCTCCTTCGCCGAGGTCACCGAGGCGCAGCTCGAGCGCATGATCCGCGAGGTCGCGGCCGAGAAACCCGATGCGATCGCCGTCGTCTGCACCAACCTGCGCGCCGCGCCGCTGGTCGACAGGATGGAGCAGGAGACGGGCATTCCAATTCTCGACACCATCGCCACCGTGGTATGGAAGAGCCTGAAGGTCGCCGGCGTCGATCCGGCCGCCGTGACCGGCTGGGGCTCGCTGTTCAAGAACTTCGCCTGAGAAGGACGTCACATGGCTGCATTCGACACCGCCATCCGCAACGGCACCGTCGCCACCGCGTGCGATATGTTCAAGGCCGATGTCGCCATCAAGAGCGGCCGCATCGTCGCGATCGGCGAGGCCATCACCGATGCCGACGAGATCGTCGATGCCACGGGCCTGCTGGTGCTGCCGGGCGGCATCGACAGCCATGTCCATATCAGCCAGCCCTCCGGCCCCGGCATCGTCATGGCCGACGATTTCGAGAGTGCGACGCGCGCCGCGGCGTTCGGCGGCAACACCTTCGTGATGCCGTATTGCCTGCAGGAGAAGGGCCAGCCGCTGCGCGCGGCGCTGAAGGACTATCACGCCCTCGCCGACAACACCTGCTACGTCGACCACTCCTTCCACCTCATCATCGCCGATCCCACCGACGCGGTGCTCGGCCAGGAGCTGCCGGCGCTGGTCGCCGACGGTTATTCGTCGCTGAAGATCTTCATGACCTATGAGGGCCTCGCGCTCAGCGACTACGAGATTTTGGGCGTGCTGCAGGTCGCGCGCGAACGCGGGGCCTTGGTGCAGATTCACGCCGAAAACTACGACGCCATCCGCTTCCTCACCGACCGCCTGGAGCGCGCCGGCCACATCGCGCCGTATTATCACGGCAAGTCGCGGCCGATTCCGGTCGAGCGCGAGGCGACCCATCGCGCGATCTCGCTGGCCGAGCTGATCGACGTGCCGATCGTCATCGTCCACGTCTCCAACCGCGAGGCGATGGAGGAGATCCGCCGCGCGCAGGCGCGCGGCCTGAAGATCCACGGCGAGACCTGCCCGCAATATCTGGTGCTGACCGAAGAGGACATGCAGGGCCTCAACATGGAAGGCGCCAAATATGTCTGCTCGCCGCCGCCGCGTGACAAGGCCAGCCAGGAGGCGTGCTGGGAGGGCCTGCAGCAGGGCGTGTTCTCGCTGTTCTCGTCGGATCACTGCCCGTTCCGCTATGACGACGAGGCCGGCAAGCTGACGCCGAAGGGCCGCACCAGCTTTCGCTGGGTGCCGAACGGCATCCCCGGCGTCGAGACGCGGCTGCCGATCCTGTTCTCCGAAGGCGTCAACAAGGGCCGCATCACCCTGAACCAGTTCGTCGCCTTCACCGCCACCAACCACGCCAGGACGTATGGGCTGAGGGCTAAGGGCTCCATCGCGATCGGCTACGATGCCGACATCGCGCTGTGGGACCCGACCAAGACGGCCAAGATCAGCCAGTCCGGCCTGCACCACGGCTCCGACTACACGCCCTATGAAGGCATCGAGATCACCGGCTGGCCGGTCGCGACGATGCTGCGCGGAAAATTCGTCGTGCGCGACGGCCAGCTGGTCGGCGCCAAGGGCGACGGCCGCTACGTTACGCGCGGCAAGCCGGGTGCAGTGGCCTGAGTGGCCTAAGCACGCTCTTCCCATCCGTTATTGCGAGCGCAGCGAAGCAATCCAGAGTCGAGCTCGCGACTCTGGATTGCGTCGTCGCTTCGCCCTTCGCAATGAAGGCCAATTGCGATATCGCTCCTGTGAACAACCGTCAGACAAGGAGTGCCGCTAGGTCCGCGGCTCTTCCGAGACCCTGATCATGATGTGGGTCCGCGGGATCGCATCATGATCTCGTCTCTTTGCTCGAAGCTGATCGTGGGTGAACGATCGTTCCAGTCCTCAGCGGACTGGAAGCGGGTTCAATAGGCCGTCCATCCGCCGTCCGTCGCGTAGAATGCGCCGGTCAGGTTCGACGCCTCGGGCGACAGCAGGAACAGTATCTCCGCGACTAGCTCCTACATGGCGTCCGCGCGTACGGTGCCGCCAGCGCGACCGGCCAGACTCATGGGCCCGCCGTTACAGAACAGCCGACATGAAATCGCTGTCGGTCAATGCAAGGACAGCTAGTTTTCGTGGACGTGAAAGCCCGGTGCGCGGAACGCTCCGGGCTCATCACGTGGTCGCAAGAAACGACTAATGATGCACCCGCAGGGTCCCGTCCGCGTTGTAATCACTCTTGGGATTGTAACCGGAATCGCGGTGCGTTCTACGATGTAGGGCAGCGTTGCTGCCGCTTGCGCCCGGAGTTCCGCTATCAACCCGCATGGTCCCGTCTGCATTGTAGTCACTCTTCGGCCTGTAGCCGGAATCGCGATGCGTTTTTGCATGTAGGTCAGCGTTGCTGCCGCTCAGGCCCGGAGTTCCGGGATTGACCTGCATATTTCCATATTGGTCGCGATCACTTTTGCCCGCCCCGACCTGCTGAGCCGCACTGGCTTTTGCATGAGTACCTCTTGCATGATGAGTACGATGTCCGGCCAAGGCCGCAGATGTAGAGACGGCGAGAATAACAAGACCAACAGCAATGCTTCTAGCCATAGTGAACTCCTCACGTTGAAGGACCATCGATGACGGATACGCCGTCAATGGTAGCCTGCCACGGAACTTGCTGACCGTCTTTGATGCAACTCAAGGTACTAAAAGCGGGTGCGACGTCACGGTCCGCACGACTTTTGGCATCATTTCTTCGGCTTTGGCGCGGTGCCCGGCGGAGCCGATGTCGCTCCGCAGCATGCCACTGACGACGGGTTTGACCGATGCCTTCACCGTACCGCTATCGACTTCGACTTGCGAAACGCCGGTCGTCATGACGACCAGAAGCCGATCCCCGCTCAGCACGTTCTGGCAACTGGTCGACACCACCCCGCCGAGCGTGGTGATCGGAATTGGGACCGAACTCTGCGCCGCATGGGCATCGCAGGTGACTTGCGCGAAGCCGCACATGGCAGATCGCCGATCCGAAACAGGAGCGTTCGACAGGGTCTCGATCGGGAACGCAAGCCTTGACGGTGGCCGTTCGAACGCCTGGAAGAATTATGCTTTCTGTTTATCGAAATTCTATTTTGTTTTTCCGAAAAATATGCTTTACTGCGCGCCGTCCCGCCCCAACGAGGGGACGCTTCGCGGTCGTCACGGACGTCGGGTGTGGGATGCGATGGACGCTATGGGGTTGCAGCATGGCTTGGCCGTGCCGACGAACGATCCCCGGCGCACGGCGAAGTCGCGCGGTCCTGGCCTCCCGGTGCTGAGGTCAAGCTTGTGGGCGTTGCTGATGAGCTGCCTGCGGGTGATGGGGGCAAGACAGCCGGTCCCCAGGGAGATCGCGTATAAATCGTAAAACCATCGCGCAGGGAGGGCCGGGTGTTTCGGCCAGACCTGTGGTGACTGCCGCCTGCTTATCTTTTGCAGGCGGGCCACGAGCGCGGCCAGCGCCCGGCCTTCCCTGCGCCCTCAGTGAGAGGAGGGCGGTGAGATGGATGCATAGCTCGGGCGCTGGGCGCCGCGAGATCGCGAAAGCTTGGGATGACGGAAGGTTTGAAGCGCGGGGCGTGGATCGCGGTCGAGGCTCTATCGAGCTTCGTGCTCGCATTGCTGGAAGGCGAGGGTGGTCGTGTTTGGGAGTTCGGGGTTTGAGGCGCGTAGGCGCGGCAGAAGCGGTGGGCTCCCCTCCCCCTTGCGGGGAGGGGTTGGGGGTGGGGGTTTCTTGCTCCGAACGAAGTTTGTGGCGCATGCAGGCACGAGCGGCGTGTGCGCTGTAGGGATGACTAATCAGCTGTCGGTGGGGTGGCTTCCATGAAGTCCATTTCCGTGGACCCCCACCCCCGACCCCTCCCCGCAAGGGGGAGGGGAGCGCACTGATCGGGTCGCGAGAGTTTGGGTCGAGCGCCCCCAAGGCTCCGAGCAAACAAGCACCGGCCCCACAGCAATCACACCCCCCACAAACAAAAACCCCGCCATTTGCGGCGGGGCCCAGTCTGGGAGGAGCAAGCCGGTGAGGCCTGCCGGAGTACCCAGTGAAAGATCAGGCGGGGATGCGCTCGTCCATGTCGTGCGGCTCGCGCAGCACGTAGCCGCGGCCCCAGACGGTCTCGATGAAGTTGCGGCCTTCGGAGGCGTTGGCGAGCTTCTTGCGCAGCTTGCAGATGAAGACGTCGATGATCTTCAGCTCGGGCTCGTCCATGCCGCCGTAGAGATGGTTGAGGAACATCTCCTTGGTGAGCGTGGTGCCCTTGCGGAGCGAGAGCAGCTCCAGCATCTGGTATTCCTTGCCGGTCAGGTGCACGCGCTGGCCGCCGACCTCCACCGTCTTGGTGTCCAGGTTGACGACGAGGTCGCCGGTCTGGATGACCGACTGGGCGTGGCCCTTGGAACGGCGGACGATCGCGTGGATGCGGGCGATCAGCTCGTCCTTGTGGAACGGCTTGGTCATGTAGTCGTCGGCGCCGAAGCCGAGACCCTTGACCTTGTCCTCGATCCCGGCGAGGCCGGAGAGGATCAGGATCGGCGTCTTGATCTTCGAGACGCGCAGCTGCTTGAGCACGTCGTAACCGGACATGTCGGGCAGATTGAGGTCGAGAAGGATGATGTCGTAATCGTACAACTTGCCGAGGTCGACGCCTTCTTCGCCAAGGTCAGTCGTGTAGACGTTGAAGCTCTCAGACTTCAACATCAGCTCGATCGACTGCGCGACGGCGCTGTCATCCTCAATCAGCAAAACGCGCATGCCAGTTCCCCATAGTCGCCGCTCCGGGCGTCAGGTCGGCCGCCATCGCGGCACTCAAAACGCCTTTGAACAACTGATTCGGATCCTGACGAGAGATGGTTAACAAATCCTGATTCCCCTCCGCAAGCTCTATCCGTGCAATTTTTATCGAATCGCCGTAAGGTGTTGCGATAAGGCAGTTTTTCTTAGCCGTCCTCGTTCAAGCTCCATGTTAAGAGATGGACCTAACCGACTCTCGGATCTCACCGCTTTTCGAAGGCGGCAAAGCGAAGCACGTCAGTCACTCCAGACCATGACGTAATGATTAATGATGCGAGTAAACACAGAGTTAAACCGACGACGCGAATCTGCCCCTACTTAAGGTTTTCGCAATGAAGGCTCTGGCGCAATGAACTTTCTCTCGCGATGAAGGCGCTTTGGCAATGAAGGCCCTGGCCGAGCAGATCAGCGACATCGACGCCGTGAACACCTATGGGCGTGTCGTCGGCGTGAAGGGACTCATGGTGGAGATCGCCGGGCCGATTCATGCGATGTCGGTCGGCGCGCGCATCGTGATCGAGACCGGCAACAATTACATCCCTGCCGAAGTGATCGGTTTCTCCGGCAAGAATGCCGTGGTGATGCCGTTCGCCGGGCTGGAGGGCGTGCGCCGCGGCTGCCGCGCCGTGATCGCCAATGCGGCCAACCAGGTGCGGCCGTCGCCGGCCTGGCTCGGCCGCGTCATCAATGCGATGGGCGAGCCGATCGACGGCAAGGGGCCGCTGCCGCAGGGCGCCTCGCCGGTTCCTTATCGGAACAATCCGCCGCCGGCGCATTCGCGCAGGCGCGTCGGCTCGCCGCTCGATCTCGGCGTCCGCGCATTGAACACCTTTCTCACCTGTTGCCGCGGCCAGCGGCTCGGCATCTTCGCCGGCTCGGGCGTCGGCAAATCCGTGCTGCTGTCGATGCTGGCGCGCAACGTCGATGCGGCGGTGTCGGTGATCGGACTGATCGGCGAGCGCGGCCGCGAGGTGCAGGAGTTCCTGCAGGACGATCTCGGCGATGAGGGTCTCGCGCGCTCGGTCGTCGTGGTCGCGACCTCCGACGAGCCGGCGCTGATGCGAAGGCAGGCGGCGTATCTGACGCTCGCGATCTCCGAATATTTCCGCGACGAGGGCAAGGATGTCCTTTGTCTAATGGACTCTGTGACGCGCTTTGCGATGGCGCAGCGCGAGATCGGGCTGTCGGCTGGCGAGCCGCCGACTGCCAAGGGCTACACGCCCACCGTGTTCACCGAGCTGCCGAAACTGCTGGAGAGGGCGGGGCCGGGCAGCGGCGACGGCACCATCACCGGGATTTTCACGGTGCTGGTCGATGGCGACGATCACAACGAGCCGGTGGCGGATGCGGTGCGCGGCATTCTCGACGGCCACGTCGTGATGCAACGTTCGATCGCCGAACGCGGCCGCTATCCGGCGATCAACGTCCTCAAATCCGTGTCGCGGACGATGCCGAAATCGGCCGACCCCGTATTCTTGCCGACCATCATGCGGGCGCGCCAGGTGATGGCGACCTACGCCGATATGGAGGAGCTGATCCGGCTCGGCGCCTACCGCGCCGGTTCCAGTCCGGAGGTCGACGAGGCGATCCGGCTGCACGAGCCGTTGGAGGCGTTCCTGCGCCAGCGCAAGGACGAGGTCTCGACGTTGCAAAGCGGGTATCGGGAACTGGAACAGATCCTGGGGCGCTTGGAAACGGAAAGCTAACTTTGTCGGGTAATCATCCCCTCCATGTAACGAGCCTAGTCGGCGAGCCCAGGGAGGGCGGCCGGCCCTGTCCCGCGCCGTACACGGGACTTCTGGGGAGTATGAGTCGATGAAGTCGCGCGAAACGCTGATCCGTCTGAAGAAGTTTCAGGTGGATGAGAAACGCCGCCGGGTGACGCAGATCGAGGGCATGATCGCTGACTTCCAGCGCATGTCGGCCGAGCTCGAGCGGGAGATCCAGACCGAGCAGGAGCGGGCCGGCATCAACGACCCGACCCATTTTGCCTATCCGACCTACGCCAAGGCCGCGATCCAGCGCCGGGAAAACCTGACGCGCTCGGCCGACGAGCTGCGCACCCAGCTCGAGGACGCCAAGGCCGCGTTGTCCGAGGCGTTCGAGGAGATGAAGAAGGTCGAACTGCTCGACGAGCGTGACCAGGCCCGCGAAAAGGCCGAGGAGAGCGCCCGCGAGCAGGCCGACATGGACTCTATCGGCCTGATGCGCGCCCGGCTCGGCGTCATCGCCTGAGCCCCTGTCGCCGTCGCGGCTGTCGCTTTCGAAAACCCGGGCCGCGAGGTCCGGGTTTTTCGTCGCGCCCGCCCCGGTGGAGAGTTGCCCAGGACTTGTGCTACGGGAGGACGTAGGCTCGAACGAGGGAGTGGGGCGATTTTCGGGGACGCTGAATGCTGACGCCGGCAGAGCTGGTCTGGTTGCTTGCCGCTGTTGCCAAGGGGGACGAGGCCGCCTTCGAGCGCCTCTACGCGGCGACGCGCGCGAAACTCTATGGCGTCGTGCTCCGTATCTTGCACCGACAGGACCTCGCCGAGGAGGTCGTCCAGGAGACCTATGTGAAGGTCTGGAACAACGCCGCGCAGTTCAACCCGGCCGTTTCTTCCCCGATCACCTGGATGGCCGCCATCGCCCGCAACCGCGCCATCGACCTGGTGCGCAAGCGCGGTGAGTTGTCTTTGGAGGATGAGCCCTCCGCGCTCGAGGTTGCGGCCGAGACGCCGGATCCGCTGGCGCGGCGCGAGATGTCGGAGGAGCTCAAGCGTCTTTTGGAATGTGTCGGCCAGCTGGAGCCCGACCGCCAGAAGCTCGTGCTGCTTGCCTACTATAACGGCTGGAGCCGCGAGCAATTGGCGACCAAGTTCGAGGCGCCGGTGAACACGGTGAAGACCTGGTTGCGGCGGAGCATGATGGACATCCGCCAATGCCTCGGTCTCGGATGAGGTGCCGTTCGATCCGGCGAGAGACCTTGTAGGACGTGACCTGGACCTGTGATGGCGTATAGCGAAGACCATATCGCGCTGGCGGCGGAATATGCGCTCGGGACGCTCGACGCCGCCGAACGGGCGCAGGTCGAGACCATGATGGCCGTCGACATGGAATTTGCGACGCTGGTCCAGGCGTGGGAATTTCGTCTCGGTCCGCTCAACCAGATGGTCGGGCTGGTCGAGCCGCGCCCCGAGCTGTGGGAGCGCATCAAGGCCGAGATCGCGCGGTTGCGCGCGTTCGCCGAGAGCGCGCCGCCGGCTGAACCAGTGGCGGTGGCCGAGGCTCCAGTCATTGCTGTTCATCGTGACCCTGCGCCTCCCGAGGGTTCGCCTGTCGCGGCGGAAGCCCTGCCGATCGAAGCGGCCCCGGTCGAGGCGCCCGAGCCTGAGGTCGCGGCCGTCGCCGCGACGCGCAGCGCGTCTGCAGCGCATGAGATCGCGAACGATGATGCGAATGTGGTGCGGCTCTCGTCCAAGGTCCGGCAGTTGCGCGCGGTCGCCAACATCATGACCGCGCTCGCGGCCGTGCTGCTCGCGCTGGTCGGTGTCCAGGTTTACCGCCCCGATCTCTTGCCGCAGCCATTGCGGCCGAAGCCGCGGATCCAGACTGTGGAGGTCAAGGTGCCGGTCGCGCAACCCTCCGCCCAGTTCGTTGCTCTCCTGCAGAAGGACGCGGCGTCGCCGGCGTTCATCTTGACCGTCGATGCTGCCAGCAAAAGCTACACCGTGCGCCGGGTCGGCGCTGCGCCGGAGCCGGGCAAGAGCTTCGAGCTGTGGCTCGTGTCCGACAAGCTGCAGAAGCCGCGCTCGCTCGGCGTGATCGGTGGCAGCGACTTCACCAGCCGTCCCGTTCTCTCGTCCTACGACGCCGACACCGTGAGTCGCGCGACCTACGCCGTCACGGTCGAGCCCGAGGGCGGGTCGCCGACCGGGCAGGCGACCGGGCCGATCGTTTTTTCCGGCAAGCTGATCGAGACGGTGCCGCCGTCGCGGTGATTCAAGCCCCAAAAAAGAAAACGCCCGTGGGGAGCGGGCGTTTTCAGTAGTCGACTTGGGGTTGGGTCTACTACATATCCACGCGGCCAGTTGGGGGGCTGTGAGAACCGCGTGAATTCGGGAAATTCCTGTCAGCGAACCAGCGATGTCTCCGAACTCGTCACCACGACCGGCTTGCCGGCCTTGAGGACCTTTGCCGTCTGCGCGTAGTTCGGCTCCGCGTTGAGACGGGCGGAGATGCCGAAGCCGGCCACTGCGATGCCAGCCACGAGCGCCACCACCACGATCTTGAGGTGGGTGGTCCGATCCGCGCTGTAAATCGAGTGGTTCATGGAAGCCTCCTGCCGTCTTCCGTCCTTCGCTGATTCGTGTGAGCCGGGGGCTTTCCGGTTCATCGTCTCGCGTGAACTAACGTAGGAAACCTCAATTCTGTTTCGTAGACCACATCACAAGTGTGTGATAAGACGTGATGTCTCGCGATCGAAAGTCGATGAAATATATATTTATATAGTTAAATCAATAACTTGACTTGTTGTTCGATGTGCGGATGAAACTTCAGCCACTTAACGCAAATTTAAGAATTTGTTTGCCTGTGGCGGTAAAGCAAGGGGTGGTCTGCCGGTAAAAACGGCAAAAGCCGGCGCCTGGCGCCGGCCCCGCTGATCAAACGCGCTCGGGATTCCGCGGTTCCGCAACGCCAGCCGTCACACGCTCCCCACCGTCTTCAGCCGCGCCCGCGGATGGATTTCTGCCTGCGACAGCACCGTGGTCTGGGCCCGGAAGCGCTCGACCAGCGAGCGGACGAACGGCCGGATCGCCGCCGACGTCACCAGCACCGGCGATTCGCCCTCGCGCGCGGCGCGCTCGAACGCGTCGCGCGTGGCGGTCATGAACTCCGACAGCTTCGACGGCTGCATCGCCAGGCTGCGCTCCTCGCCCTGGCCGATCAGCGATTCCGCAAACGCCTGCTCCCACCTCGCCGACAGCGCGATCAGCGGCAGGTAGCCCATCGGCGAGGTGTTCTGGGCGCAGATCTGGCGGGCGAGGCGGGCGCGCACGTGCTCGACGATCGTGGCCGGGTTGCGCGAGAACGCGAGCGCGTCGGCGATGCCTTCGAGGATGGTCGAGAGGTCGCGGATCGAGATGCGCTCCGACAACAGCAGCTGCAGCACGCGCTGGATGCCGGAAATCGTGATCTGCGTCGGCACGATGTCCTTGACCAGCTCGCTCTGCTCCTTCGGCAGCTCCTTCAGGAGCTTCTGCACCTCGCCGTAGGAGAGCAGGTCGCTCATATTGGCCTTGAGCAGCTCGGTCAGGTGCGTCGACAGCACGGTCGCCGCGTCGACGACCGTGTAGCCCTTGAGCGTCGCCTCTTCCTTCAGGCCGGCGTCGACCCAGGTGGCGGGCAGGCCGAAGGTCGGCTCCGTCGTGTGGATGCCGGGCACCGCAACCTGGTTGCCGCCGGGGTCCATGACCATGAACTGGCTCGGCCAGATCTTGCCGGAGCCGGCGTCGACCTCCTTGATCTTGATGATGTAGGTGTTGGCCTCGAGCTGAACGTTGTCGAGGATGCGCACCGACGGCATCACGAAACCCATCTCGATCGCGAGCGACCGGCGCAGCGCCTTGATCTGGTCGGTCAGGCGGTCGGTGCCGTCGGGTGCGTTCACGAGCGGCAGCAGCGCATAGCCGAGCTCGATCTTGAGGTCGTCGATCTTGAGCGCGGCCGAGATCGGCTCCTCGGCGGCCGCGGCGGTGGCAGCCGCTGCCGGCGCTGCAGCCGCGGCGACCTCCTCGGCCTTCGCGACTTCCTTCTGCTTGCGCGCCTTGAGGGCGAGCGCGGCGGCGCCGCCGCCGAGCGCCAGGAACGGAAGGGTCGGGATGCCCGGCAGCAGCGCCAGCACCAGCATCACGGCGGCCGACATGCCGAGCGCCTGCGGATAGCCCGAGAACTGCTTGATCAGCGCCTTGTCGGCGGCACCGCTGACGCCGGCCTTGGAGACCAGGAGGCCCGCGGCGGTCGAGACGATCAGCGCCGGCACCTGGGTCACGAGGCCGTCGCCGACGGTCAGCGTGGTGTAGGTGCGGGCGGCCTCGGCAAAGCCGAGACCCTGCTGGGCGACGCCGATGATGATGCCGCCGATGATGTTGATGAAGACGACGAGCAGGCCGGCGACCGCGTCGCCGCGGACGAATTTGGAGGCACCGTCCATGGCGCCGAAGAAGCCGCTTTCGTCCTCCAGCTCCTTGCGCCTGATCTTGGCGACCTTCTCGTCGATCAGGCCGGCGGAGAGGTCGGCGTCGATCGCCATCTGCTTGCCGGGCATGGAGTCCAGATGGAAGCGCGCCGCGACCTCGGCGATGCGGCCCGAACCCTTGGTGATGACGACGAAGTTCACCGTCACCAGGATCGCGAACACGATGATGCCGATGACGAAATTGCCGCTCATCACGAAGTTGCCGAACGCCTCGATGACGTGCCCGGCCGCATCGGTGCCCTCGTGGCCGCGCGACAGGATCAGCCGGGTCGAAGCCAGGTTGAGCGACAGCCGCAGCATCGTGGAGATCAGGAGGATGGTCGGGAAGGACGAGAATTCCAGCGGCGCCTGGATGAACAAAGCGGTCATCAGGATCAGGATCGACAGGGTGATCGAGATCGCCAGGAACAGATCGAGCACCAGCGAGGGCAGCGGCAGGATCAGCACCACCAGGATGGTAAGGATGCCGAGCGCCAGCGCGATGTCGCCGCGCAGGACTGCTGTCTTGAGGTCAGCGAATGAGAACCCGCCGGCCGGAGATCCGACCCCCTGACCCGCCGTGACGTCGACCATGGCTTTCGCCCCTTCCCGCCGGCCGCGTGTGCCGGCCCCAAACGACTGCGCGACGGCCGCAGGGCCGCCGTTCCGAAACTGAGGTACCGCGCCGGCGTCCACGGAAGGTCTCCTCCGTCAACTGCACCCAACCACGACACGCACATTCCACCCGGCAATTTTTGCCCGGTGGTTGGTTAGCGTTCGGTTAATGCCGGTTAACAAAGGGTTGCGGGGGCAGGAGAGCGGGGCACTCGGCGCGCCAGGCGCTGGTCTGCATCGGTGAGCCTCCTTCATCGGGGTGGTTGGCGTGCGCCCGCGGTCTCGCGGCGCCGCGCGCCCGAGTTGTGCGTCAGGTCCGCCCTCGATCGGATGGAGGGCGCAGGGAAGGCCGGGCGCTGGCCGCGCCCGTGGCCCGCCTGCAGCAAAAAAGCAGGCGGCAGTCACCACAGGTCTGGCCGAAAACACCCGGCCTTCCCTGCGCGACGGTTGGAACGGCTTATACGTGGTCTCCCTGGTGCGCCGGGCTTGTTGGCCACCATGCGCGACGGCGCGCTTGCGCACGCCAGCCGCGGGACACCAGCATCGGGGTGTCAGGACCGCACGATTTCGCCGTGCGCAACGAACCGTTCGTCCGCGCGACCATAGGCCACGCTGCGATTCCTTGCGCCCATCGCATCCCACTCCCCACGTCTCGTGACGGTCGCGACACGCCCCTCCGGCGGAAGCAGGACGGGGAGAGGTATACATGATTTCGGAAAAAAGGAAAGAAAAATTTTGCGAACGAGATTGGCTAGACAACGCAACGTTTAGGTTCGCCGGCGAGCGATACTGAAAGCTCAACTGGCTGCTCGGTCAAACCTGCGCGAGAGCACATCCAAAGGGCCATTATCGGACCTCCCGACCAACATTGGTCGGCGGTTTCGGGAACATTCCACACGTTAACCCGGCAGTTCGAAGAGGACGCCGACCACTTCGAGAAGACCGGTCAGGCGCGGCATGTTGAGCTCGCCGGACAAACTCAAAACCTCCGCCGGATTCAGTCCGTCAGGATTGAGGCTCTCAAGAATCACGATGGGGCCGCGCTGCCGGAAGCGCTTGAAATATCGCGTCCCAGCTTCATCGAACGCTATGACCAGTCGTCCATCCATTCTGGACAAGGCAGCTGGCGTGACGTCCGCTGTCCGGGTAATCAGGAATTGTCCGTCAAGGGCAAGCGGCTCCGCGCTACGGCCACTGACCTTGAACAGGCGGGCACCATCCAGAAGACCCTTCAAAGGTGCCAGATCAGGCAGGGATACGAATTCCGCATTTGCGTTGGCGACAGGCGGGGCCAGCAATGAGGACGTGAAAAGCGTACCGACAATCTTGCGCCGCTCGACCCGGTCCTTCGGAACGATCACTGGCTGGACCAGAGCGTAAGGATCGACAGCCTGGCCGGTCAAAGTCGCGATGTGAGGGTGGATGTCGGTTTCGTTCCACCGCCTAGCCAGCAACCGCTCCCCGAACGCCGTCACCACGAGATTTCGGGGATGGACCTTTGCGTAATTTGAGACGAGAATTACATCTCCAATCGTAGCAACGGGCTCAAGCGTTCCTGCCGCCAGCTGATAAGCGCTGTGATTTGGCAGGGTGATCGTCTGCGCTGTAGCCAAGTCTTCCAATGTGATCAAGCCATCTCCCGCGCGGCCATCCGACTTCGCGGCTGCGGCAATGCCCGTCTCCACGAGACTGAGCCGCTTGATGTCGTTCGTCCCGCCGCACGGTAATGCCACGACATTATCCATCCACGGAAATAGCCGCGGCTCGCCTGCATAGGCCTCGAACTCGGCGTGAATCTTGAAGCAGGTGTGAAGCTGCGTCTGTAGCGTCTTTTCCCAGAAGCTGCGCACGTCCGTTGCCTGTGCCACTCCGACGGTACCATCAAATTTGTGATGTGCTTCATTGATGATCTTCATCGGCTTCGCGCCACCACCGCCGGCAATGGTATTGAGAAGGTCCTGGAATGGAGGTCGATTAAACGGTGAGACGGTGCTGTCCCGCAATTTCTTTATGACCTTACCGAGATCGCCCAGCGTCATGTCGGCCACGCCCGCCCCTTCACAGCGCAGCATAATTTTGAGCAGATCTTCGCAATAGGTCCTTATCTCCAGAACATAGCGATGCCCCAAGGTATCGTCGTTTTCTGCATGGGCCTGAGCGTAGGTACGGGCTAAAGATGCGCCGTTCACAACTGTGGCAACGGGGGAGTTTGCACTGAGACGGGATACCAGTCCTTGCTGTCCGGCTAGTTTTTCCAAATTGACGAGCATCTGGAAGAATTGCCGCTCGTGCGTGATGACAATGAGCTGCATTGCGCCCGGGCTGGAGGCGTCTGCGTTTGCATGGCGCGCGATTTCCTCCGCCCATTTGCGCTTGTTCCGCGGATCGAAGGTCGCCTGTGGATCGTCGAGCACCATGAGGGGGAATGGGTTCGAGCGCAGCCCTTCCAATGTATGTTCTCTCAAAGCTAGCACGAACGCCCAGAGAATGGCGCGTAGCCAAGAGCTGTTGGCAACCGTGGAGGCATCGATCCGTATCCCCGGGGAGAAGCTGCCTCTCACCTGAACTGTCTTTTTGCTGAGGGCGGCGTCTTCGAATATCAGGCGCTCATTGAAGTGGATGCGGTTGAGGATTGTCTTGATCCGACTCGAGAGCGTGGAAATCGTGCTCGATGTCTGCGTGGCGACGAGCACGCGCAAGTCTTTCAGCGGCTCAAGATGCTTGGCGATCTGCTCCCGCAGGAGCTGGTGGGTGTGGATCGGCAGCCATTTGCCGGCAGCGTCGGCGACTTCCTTCAGGGCCCTTGCGATTTCGTCGAGCGGCGCCGCCTTCTCCAGCGCCGCTTCCAACGTCGCGAGTTTTCCTTCCTGCGTATCGGGCGGAAAGCTTCCATCGGCGCTGACCGTTCCCTTGAGGGCGGTCCAGGCATCGACAAACTGGCCCCTGTTCGGCTCCCACCATGCGGCAAGCGCGACAATGCACTCGATCCTGTGCATGTAGATATAGAGCGCCTTTGCGAGCTCTGGCAGATCGTGGCGGTGGACCGATGGCGGTGGCGCAAACCTGGGCAGCTTGTCAGCCTGAGCCTCGACCGTTGCTTCCGTAAATCTCGCAATGCCGACGAGCACATTCGAGAACGGCGGCTCTTTCGCGAAGCGATCGAGCGCCGCTTCCTTGAACCCGTCACAAGGCTGCATTGTAGCCAAGAGCTCGAATTGAGCCTGCACCCCTTGCGGAAGGAGGTCGCGAAGACGCTTTTCAATCTCGGCGCACGCATCGGAGAGCTTCCGTTCCGCAGCGGCGGCAGCCGCTTTCAACTCCGCGAGTTCTGCTGCGAGGGCCCTTTGCTTTTCGCCCGAGAGCTTGCCTTCACAAAGAGGGCAGTCCGGTTCTGAACGCTCATGATCAGAGGGCGCATAGAAAGTGGATGCGACTGCCTTCAGGCGCAATTTGACATCCTCTGCCTGGCGCCTGTCCCATCCGATTGCCTCTTCTAGGCGTGCGGTGCAGTCTTCTAGTGTTTGGGGCAATGACTGGAATTTTTCGTCGGCCTGAGCCGCTTTCAGCGCGCTCCATGCTTGGAAGACCGGAATATCCTTCACGCCTTGCTGCAGAAGGCCACGCGCGGTTGCGACCGCATTCTTGATTTTCGTGCGATCCGCAGGGTTAGCGATATCGAGTTGAGGGTGAACGTCGGAAACCAGGGTGCTCAGATGGTTTCCGGCCCTTACCGAAACATCCCTGGCAATGTCACGCAACTCCTGTGCGTATTCCTTTTCCTCTCGTTTGTGCTTGATGGTCAGGACAAATGAGGCTTTGGCGGCCTCTTCTTCTGCGCGTTTGAGCTGCAGATTCATTTTCGTTTCGGCTGCCTGAATGCCGCTATCGGCAGCATATTTCAGGAAGCGCTTGGCCTTGTGCGCAAAATTGGCGGCCCCTTCTCCAATGTCCGACAATTGATCGAGGCCTGTCAGGAGCTTAATTGCCTCATAGATCGAGTGACTGTGTTCACCAAAGCCGATGCGCGCCAGACGAGCGGGCATGAGCAAGCCCGTTTCGATCAACTGAGGTGTCGAGAGAAGGGATTGATCGATCTTAGATTCGAACAGCGGCTGTCCGGCCGGCGGCGTGGTCAGTCTCCGAAAGGCTTCCGCCGTATCTCCGCTCTCATTCTGAAAAGTAAGACGGACCCAAGCCTGCGCGGCCTTGCCGAGATGCACAGGATCGGCGGGATAAGCAACAATCGGCGGCCAATCGCCAATCTGAATTCCAGAGTCATTGAAGACAGGTGCGCGCTGTCCGTCGTCCCGGATGACACCGTCTTGATCGCAGCATCGCCAGCCTGTCATCGCCCAGATAATAGCACTAGCGATCGATGTTTTCCCTGAACCGTTCGGGCCTTCTAGACACCAGTTTTCCCCGTTCAATGGCAAAACGAAATTCGGACCATCGATGGCATTCAATCCACCAAAGCCAGATGCCTCCATTCGTATTAGCCGCCACGACCCTGCTGTTGCTGGGCCCCATGCATTCTTTGCGGCAGTTGCTGGATCAAAGCTGCTGCTCTGCCAAGCGGTGATCAATCCTTCGAAAAGCTCTTCCTTCGCCTCGGCAACTTTCCTTGCGTCAGACTCAAGCAAGTAGTGGAAGAGCCGCCGCGCAGCCGGTGTGGCGAGTTCGACAGTGCCAGCCTTTTGGTCACCCAGCTTCGGCCAGGCCAGTGTCTGACCTGACAAGAGCGCTTCAATAGCTTCCGATAAAGTTACGGGCATGTCCGCCTTCATGCGCGTGAAGGTAGAGCATTCCCTGTGCCTTATTCCAGAGGGATTCATACGCCTTATCGTATATGCACAAGGATTTCCCTGGCCGGCATTCTGGATTCGAGAGCCGGCTAGCCGGCCAGTCGGCCGATCAAAAAGGGGAAAACTCATAACGATCGTTGACGTGGTCCCGCGGGGCCGTGGGACGGATGTCCTCTTCGGGTCAGTTGCTCGCCATGATGATCCCGGCGATTTGCCCCCATGCCTACAGCTTCACAACGATCTTGCCGAAGTGCGAGCCGGTCCGGAGATGGGCGAACGCTTGCGGTGCCTCGTCGAAGCCGAAGACCCGATCGACGATCGGGTGGATCGCATGGTCCATCAGGAAACGATTCATCGCGCTGAAATGGTCGGCCGATCCGACGGTGACGCCGATGATGTCGGCATTTTCCCACTGCAGGCGCGCGAGGTCGGGCCTCGGGCCGAATCCAGTCAGGACGCCGATCTGAACGATCTTGCCACCCGAGGCGACCGATCGCATCGATCGGTCATAGGTGCCGGGGCCGCCGAGCTCGAGGATATGACTGGCGCCTTGGCCGTCGGTCGCCGTCATCAGCGCTGCATCCCAGTTAGGCGTGGTGCGGTAGTTGATCAGGATCGCAGCCCCGAGCGCCTTGGCACGGGCGAGTTTCTCATCCGAGGACGAGATCACGATCGCGCGCGCGCCCAGCGCGGCGGCGAACTGGAGGCCGAACAGCGCGACGCCGCCGGTGCCCTGCACCAGCAGCGTGTCGCCTCGGCCCATTCCGCCGCGCGTGATGAGGCCATGCCAGGCCGTGACGGCAGCGCAGGGCAGGGTCGCGGCCTCGATCGACGTGAGATGCTCCGGCACGGCGACCACCGCCGTGGCCGGCAGCACGACATGCTCCGCCAGCATGCCATCCATCGTGCCGCCGCCCAGCGCTGACGCGACGTAGTCGGTCTTGAACGGACCCGAGACCCAGTCGCGAAAGAACGACGCGGCGACCCGGTCACCGACCTGCCATTGGACGACATCGGGGCCGACGGCATCGACGACGCCTGCGCCGTCGGAAAGCGGAATGCGGCCGTCCAGCCCGTCTTGGCCCGCGCGGTCGAGGATGATGAGGTCGCGGTAGTTGAGGCTCGCCGCCTCGACGCGGATGCGGACCTCGCCATTGCCGGGTTCGGGCTTGCGGACGTCTACCCGCACGAGGCGACCGGCACCGGCATGGCCATTCACATGATAGGCTTTCATGGTTGCTCCTTTCCAAGGGCATTCACCTGGATGAGCAGACTCTGTAAGGTCTGACAGTGCTGTCAGGGTCAAGAGGTTTTCAGGTGAAGATTGGCGAGCTCTCCCGGAGGACGCGGGTCAGCGTCCGGATGCTGCGTTACTACGAAGACCAGGGATTGCTGGCGCCGCGACGGACCGATGCCGGCTACCGCGACTATGGCCCGGCGGAAGAGGAAACCGTGCGGCGGATCAAATTGCTCGGCGCGGCCGGGATGACGCTGGAGACGATCCAGCAGTTGCTGCCCTGCGTGAAGAGCGACCAGCCGGCCTTTACGCCATGCGACGATCTGCGACGCATCTTGGCCGAGCAGGTTGGCCTGATCGATCAACGGATCGAGACGCTGAGCCAGAGCCGGACAATCCTGGCCGGCTTCCTGTCGAGCGTGAACTGAGCTCTCTGTCGACGGCCGGACGGCATCGAAGCGTCATCACCAGGCCGCGGCGGTCGGCGTCCGGGTGTTGCCGCCATGGCCCGCAAGGCACCGCGGCGACGCGCTCCGCAAGCGGCGCATCGCATTGACCGCTCGCCGACGCAGGGATGCTCGAGCAACTTGGAAAAACAGAAAGCAGATTGTTTCGATCAATCAAGAATTGCAGGGAGACCTGGAGGAGCTCTCGCGGTTTTGCTCAGGCTCGATCAACTCCGTCTCATCGCGCCTTGGCGCGGATCAGCAGGGTGATCCGCCTCTTCCATTCGCGGAGGTTGCAGGCGATTCCAGTTGGACCTGGAGGGGGCGCGGGCCGATGGTGCCCACGGCACCAGGCAATGTGGCCGGATCATGCGCGTCGCGCTGCGTGACGCTTCAAGTTTTTCTGATCGCTGCGATCAGCGATTGCGATTGGCGATGCGGGATGTTGCTCTTTAGAAGGCTTCTAAATCTTTCTCAGGAGAGCCGAAGATGCATCGACCGAAGCTCCGCCATGGTCTGCGGCTGATAGTAACGGCCGCTGGCCTTGCCGGGCTTGCATCGCTGATCGCGATCGCCGCGCCAAGGGCGGAGACGCCGACGCCCGCACCAGCACCGGCCTATCTGCCGACCGTCAGCGACCTGATGATCGCGACCATCCAACCGCGCCATCTCCGGCTCTGGATCGCCGGCCATAGCGGCAATTGGGCGTTCAGCGCCTATGAGCTCGGCAATCTCAAGGGCGCGTTCAACCGTGTCAGCCGGGCGCAGCCGCTGGTCGAGGGCAATTCGTTCGCCGACATGACGACGGCCGTGACGCAGCAGCCGTTCGACGAGCTGGCGCAGGCCATCAAGCAGAAGGACATCGGCCGCTTCGAGCGCTCCTATGCCGACCTCACGGCCGCCTGCAATTCCTGCCACCAGGCGCTCAATCGCGCCGCCGTGGTCATCAAGGTGCCGCAGACCGCCGGCGTTGCCGACCAGGACTTCACGCCGGGCACGGAGTGACGGGACGAGCCTCGGGCAAGACGATTCGGAAGCGGCGGGCGCCTTCATCGAAACGATATTGGTTGCTGAAATGCGATATTGAGGTGAAGGGGGACCCGCATGAAGCTCTATTCGTTCTGGCAGTCGCTTGCGAGCTTTCGCGTGCGCATCGCGCTCAACCTCAAGGGCATCGCCTATGAGCAGGTCGCGGTCGATGTCGACCGGCAGCAGCAGCGGGACGAGGCCTATGCCGCGCTCAATCCGCAGATGGCGCTGCCGGCGCTGGTGCTCGACGACGGCACCGTGCTGACGCAGTCGCTGGCGATCCTCGAATATCTCGACGAGGCCTGTTCCGGCGCGGCGCTGCTGCCTGGTGATGCCAAGGGGCGCGCGCGGGTGAGGGCGCTGGCGGCGATGATCGCCTGCGATGCGCATCCGCTGACGACGCCGCGGGTGCAGCGCTATCTCACTGAGGTGCTGCACGTGGACGACGCGGCACGCGCGGCCTGGCTCAGGCACTGGACGGCGGAGATGCTGGTCGCGATCGAGGCCCAGCTTGCAGGCCATGTCGCGACCGGCCGGTTCTGCCATGGCGATGCGCCGACGATGGCCGACATCTGCCTCGCCGGCCACGCCGTCTACGCGCGCAATAAAGGCCTCGACCTCGCCGCGACGCCGACGGTGCAGCGCGTCGTCGAGGCCGCGATGGCGCTGCCGGCCTTCGCGTCCGCCCATCCGCTGGCGCAGCCGGACACGCCGCCGGCGCTGCGCGCCAAGCCGGCTGCGCCGTAGCCTCATCTCTCTGTTGAGCATGATCTCCGCACAAACGCCTTCGGCGTTTGTCGCGAGGGAAAACCGGTTTCCACTTTTCCGGATCATGCTCTACGCCAGAACCATCGGCGCTACCGCGCCGGCTGGCCGCCGTCGCGCTTCATCCAGTCGCGGAACTGCTCGAACAGCACCCTTGTTTCGTCCTCGCTCATTCGCCGGCCGCCGGTCGGTGCCCTTGCGCTCATCCACTCGTCGAACTGCTGCTTGATGGCGGCGCCGTCGGCCTGCGGCGCGCGCGTGCTGGCCAAAAGCTCCTCCGCGGCGCGGAAGCGGGTCCAGCCGGGCAGCGAGGAGGAGAGGCTGATCTCGTTCCATTTGGGGTGGAACGGCGGCCGCTTGAACTGATCGAACCGCTTGAACAGATAGTCGACGAAGCGCGCGACGCGGCGGTAGCGCTCGGTCTCCGGCGGCCAGTTGTAGACCGCCAGCACCTGCGGCACGCCGATGGTCTCGACGCTCTCGCCGGGCTTGAGCAGATTGGGATAGTCCTGCGACGTCAGCTTGGTCGGCACGTAGTAGTCCTGCAGGCTGCGCGCGAACGGAATCGGCAGGAAGTGGAAGCCCGGCTCCGGCTTGAATTTGGCGAACAGATCGGTCGGCTTGCCGGTGACGTGGACGACGCCGGCGATCTCGCCGCTGCGCATCTTCTCCAGCGCCACCGAATTGTTGATGAACACCTTCTCCGCGCCGATCTTGAGCCGGTCGAACACGATGCCGCCGGTGAGGTTGGCGGCGCTGCCCACGGTGTTGAAGGAGACCTTCTTGCCGGCGAGATCCTCGAGCGTCCTGATCTCCGGGCGGACGTAGACATGCATCTCGTTGATGTAGAACGAGCAGATGTAGCGGATCCGGTTCTTGATGTTGGCGAGCGTGCCGTTGCGGACGAACTCATCGAGCACGTCGGCCGAGGTGATGGTGACGTCGACGCCGCGCAGATAGAGCAGGTCCTCGATGTTCCCGAGCGCGCCGTAGGTCACCATCGGCAGCACGCGCAGGTTCGGACGGTCGTCGAGCACCTTGGCCATCTCGGCCGCAAAACGGATGTTGGTGCCTTCGAGCAAGCCGCCGGCGACGCCGACCGTCCATTCGTTGGACTCCTGCAGCTTGCCGCCTTCGCCGGCCGCGGCGGCCGTTGCCGCCGCCGGCCTTCCGGTCCGCGCCGTCTGTGCCATGGCCGGCAGCAACGGTGCCACCAGACTCAATCCCGCCGCAACGACGCAACTCAACAACGCGACCCGCATGCCCCAAATTCCTCCGTTGCCGGCCACACGGCGATCGTGAGGCGCGGCCGATTTTCGCGCATTATCTCCTTGGTTGAGGAAAGAGGTCTACTACTCGCCGGTTGGGCGCAGCCGGGGCTGCTGCGAAGCGCATCCTCGCCACCAAAAAGCCATAGGCTTGATTGCGCCTTGGTCTGGACGGAGAAACGCCGCGATATCAGTCCGAGAGTCGTCGCCTCATCGCACGCGGCCACAATGGCTCGCTGGAAACCGGTGCAGCTTGCGGTTGCAGGGAGCGGTCGAAGCCGGACCGTCGTGAGCGCGGCTCGTGCGCTCGCGGGACGTTCTTGCGATCGGGCCTCTAGGCCTGCTGCGAGATGCTGACCTCGGCGATGCCGGCGCGATCAGGCGCCGGCCTTGCTTGCCTTGGCGCAATGGTCGCGCCAGAACTGCCGATAGCCGGCCTCCACGCAGCGCGTGTAGTTGGCGACGTCGCCGGCCGGCGAGCGCGCGACCATGCCGGGTAGCTCGGGCCGCAGCTTCGCCAGCAGCTCGGGCTGCGCGGCAAAGTTCTTGGCGATCCGGATATAGCCGTCATCATCGCCGGCGACCCAGTCGGCGAGGCCGGCCGCGGTCAGGATGCCGCCGGCGGCGCGCGAGGCCGCGCCGGCGCCGAGCTTGGCGACGACCGGCACGCCCATGTAGAGCGATTCGAACGTCGAGATGCCGCCGTTCTGCGGGAATGGATCGAGCGAGATGTCGATGCGCTCGTAGGATTTGAGATGCTCGACGCGCTCGCTGGCGCCGAGGCAGAGGATGCGCGCCTCGGGCACGCCCTGCGCAACGAAGCGGGCGAGCAGCCCGTCGCGCACCGCGGGATCGTTGAGCGCGAGATGCTTGACGACGAGCTTCGCGTCGGGGAGCTCGGTGAGCAGCCGCGCCCACAGCGCGATCGCCGCGTCGGAGATCTTGTCGATGCGGTTGTAGACGCCGAAGGTGACGTGGCCGTTGGTGAGCATCGGCAGCGGTGCCGGCGGAACGTCGAGCACCGGATCGATCGTGATCACCGAGGGCAGGTCGTGGACGTGCTCGGCGAACAGCGGCCGGACGCTCTCGGGCACCGTGACCGGATCGGCGAAGAAGTAGTCCATGGTGGCAAGGCCCGTGCCGGTGCCGCTGCCCCAGGCCGTGACCTGGATCGGCGCCGGCTTGCGCGCGAACACCGGCATGCGCGTGCCCGTGGTGTAGCCGGAGAGATCGACCAGGATGTCGACGCCGTCGGCCTGGATGCGGTCGGCCAGCTCGTCGTCGGACAGGCTCGAGGCCTCGACCCAGACGTCGGCGATCGACTGGAACGTCGCGGTGTAGGAATCGTGCCGCGGCGAGGTCGAGTAGCAGTTGACCTGGACCTGCGTCTTGTCGTGGCCGCGCAGCACCGGCAGGAAGGCGAAGGCCGCCGAATGCATGCGGAAGTCGGCCGAGACGTAGCCGACGACGATGCGCCGGTCGGGATCGAGCGAGCGCGGCGCAAGCTTGCGGCGCGGGAATCTCGAGCCGACCGCCATCCACCAATACTGCCGCGCCGCCTGCTGGACCGCGAAGTCGGCGCCGGGCAGGAAGTCGAGATAGAAGATCTTCTTGGTGATCGCCTCGTCGTAGTCCGGCTGCACCGCGAGCGCCTGGTCGAACTGGGCGATGGCGCCTGCGACGTCGCCGAGCCGGCCGCGGCAGGCGCCGAGCAGGGTGAGCGCGACCTGCGCCTTCGGATTGGTGTCGAGCACGCGCTTGCAGGCGGCCATCGCCTGCGCGACGTTGCCGTTGAGGATGCAGATCTGCGCCTTGCCCTGCCATCCCAATTGCAGATTGGGATCGAGCGTCACGGCGGCGTCGAAATCGGCTTCGGCGTCCGCCGTGCGTCCAGAGATCATGTAGAGCCGGCCGCGATGCGCCCGCAGCTCGGCATGAGACGGGCGTGCGGCCAGCGCCGCATTGAAGGTCGCTTCCGCCAGCTCGAAATGGTGCAGCTCGAGATGCGCGAGACCCTTGTTGACCGTGGCCTCGAAATGGTTCGGGTTGAAGGCCAGCGCGCGCTCGGCGCTGGCGGCAGCGGCGTCCCAGCGCCGCAGCATCAGCTCGGCGACGCTGCGATTGCACCAGGCATCGACGTCGTCGGGCTTGAGCTCGAGGGCCCGCGTCGCGGCCGCGAGCGAGGCTTCGCCCTGTCCGAGCCGCAGCAGCGCGATCGCGAGGTTGCGCAAGGTGATCGGCGCATTCGGGCGCAGCGCCAGCGATCGCTCCAGCGCGGCGCGCGCCTCCTCGTAGCGCTCGCAATTGACCAGCGCCCAGCCGAGATTGGACTGCGCGTCGGCGGAATTCGGCTCCATCGCCACGGCCTGCGCCAGGAAGGCGGTGGCCTCGGCGAAGCGTGCCGACGACACCAGCGACACGCCGAGCAGATGCATGGCATCGAAGCAGCCGGGGACCTCCTGCAGCAGCTTCGCACACAGCGCCTGCGTCTCCGCCTGGCGTCCGGCCTGGAAGGCCTTGAACGCCACCGCCAACTGCCCCTCGACGAGCTTCTTCTGCTTCTTTTCCTGTCGTGCCTTCTGGAAGGCGCGCGAACCGACGGTGCTCAAGGACTTGGGTCTCCGGACAGACAGGACGGCATGGCGTCGGACGCCGCAGCGATGCGCTGCGGCCGGCAACCGGGGCGCCGCCATGCCCGGCGGCAGCAAAGCCCAGGATGTCTGTGGTCGTCCGGTCGCCGGCCACGCGCAGCGCGACGCGGCAAAGCTTGCCCGCGTCGTGGTTAGCAAATGGTTAACGGGGTGACGGAGGGAGCTTGTTGTGTCCGCGAATGCCCCGGGGAATGACGGGGCAGCTCGCGCAGAGTGGATCAGCGCCGCGTGATCCGCCAACTGCGGATGTCACGCCGACGAATAGGGATCTTCCTTAGCTGGGCACCGTCGTCCGGCACGACATTGCAACGCGCGCTCACGCCGTGCAGCCGTCGACCAGCACCAGCCGGCTCGTCGTGGTCCGGTGACGGATCGCGAAGAGGTCCTGGATCTCGGGATCACCGAGGAAGTCGGTGGCGTTCTGGCGCGACGGGAATTCCAGGATCACCATCCGCTCCGGCATCCAGCCGCCTTCGACCGCCGTGGGCACCGCGCCCTGGACGATGTAGCGGCCGCCATGCCTCGCGATGAAGGCGGGGATCGCATCGATATAGGCCTTGAACGAGGCGTGGTCGTGAATGGCGAGATCGAGGACGAGATAGGCCTTCATGGCGGGCTCCGCGCGACGCGGTGGATCATACGATCGGAACATTGGCGCAGCCATAAGCTGCCGACAGATCGGTGCGCGTTCCGTCGACGTGCGCTTCCGATTCATTCGCGGGGGAGGGCGGATGATACTGCTGCTCATCCGCCCATGTCTGCCCGTTCGGCGACCGTTGCGCGAGCGGCCGCGGCCCGCGGCTCACGTCGTCGCGCGATAGGCTTGCGGGATCACGAACACCTCGTCGGCGCGGCCGTAGCCGCCGTCGGGCACCTCTTCGATCAGCACCATCGTGTGCGGTCGCGCGGCCTCGCTGAAATAGTCGACGAACATCGCGGTCACGCGATGCACGATCTCCTCCTTCTGCGCCTTGGTCAGCGCGGCCTGCGGCACCTTGATGTTGGCGAACGGCATGGGAACTCCTTTGGTGTTGGGCCGGCATCGGCCGGCGGGTGACAGCAGCGCGGCGTCAGATCACGCCGCCATTGACGCGCACAACCTGGCCGTTGACCCAGCCGGCCTCCGGGCTCGTCAGGAAGGCCACGACATCGGCAATCTCGCGCGGCTGTCCGAACCGGCCGAACGGGTTCGCTGCGGCCATCGCGCGCAGCTGCTCGTCGGTCTTGCCGTTGAGGAACATCTCGGTCTCGGTGGGGCCGGGCGCCACCGCGTTGACCGTGATGCTCCGCCGCGCCAGCTCCTTGGCGAGCACATGCGTCATGGCTTCCACCGCGGCCTTGGTGGCGGCGTAGGCGCCGTAGCGCGGCTGATACAGCCCGACCACGCTGGACGAGAAATTGACGATGCGGCCGCCGTCGCGGAGCCGCCGCGCCGCCTCGCGCAGGGTTCGGAACACGCCCGCGACATTCACCTCGAACTGGCGCGCGACATCTGCGTCGCTCAGCTCCGCGAAGGCGCCGAGCGCCATCGTGCCGGCATTATTGACCAGGATGTCGACGCCGCCGAAGGCCTGCTCGGCGGCATCAAACAGCGCCGCCGCGCTGGCGGGATCGGCAACGTCGGCCTGCACGGCGCGCGCGCGGCCGCCGGTCGCCTCGATCCGTTGCACCATGTGCGCCGCGGCCTGCTCAGCCCGGGCATAGTTGATGACGACCGCGACGCCATCAGCGGCGAGGCGTTCGGCGATGGCCGCGCCGATCCCGCGCGAGCCGCCGGTGATGATCGCGACCTGGGATGAAGAATTGGGCATGGTCAGTCTCCCTCTTTTCAATGCGAGCGGACATAGCTGATCGCCTCGTCCGTATAATCGGCCTTGGCTTGACATCAGATGTCGGCCTGGGCGAACAATCGCTATGGATCGCCTGGATGCCATGCGTCTGTTCATTCGCGTCGTCGAGCGCCGCAGCTTCACCGCCGCTGCCGCCGATCTCGGCCTGCCGCGCTCGACGGCGAGCGAGGTGCTGAAGGAGCTCGAGGCGCGGCTCGGCATCCGGCTGATCGAGCGCACCACGCGCCACGTCACCCCGACATTGGATGGCGAGGAGTACTACCGGCGCTGCGTCGGCATCCTCGCCGACATCGAGGAGGCCGAGACTGCACTGCGCGATTCGCGCCCGCGTGGCCTGCTGCGCATCGACGCGCACCCGCTGCTGACGCGGACGTTCGTGCTGCCGCATCTGCCCGCGTTTCTCGCCGCGCATCCGCAGCTCGATCTGCGCATCGGCCAGGGCGACCGCCTGGTCGATCTCGTGCGTGAGGGTGTCGATTGCGTGATCCGCTCCGGCGAGCCGGAGGCGAGCGGCATGATCCAGAGCCGACTCGGCACGATCGAGGAGATCACCGTCGCCAGCCCGGCCTATCTGCGCGAGCACGGAACGCCGGCTGGACCTGATGATCTCGACGGCCACCGCATGGTCGGCTTCATCTCGTCGCGTACCGGCGAGGTGCTGCCGCTCGAATTCACCTGCGGCGGCGCGCTGCGCCATCTGGTTCTGCCGAGCCGGGTCACGGTCAACAATTCCGACACGATGGTGGACCTCGCCCGGCTCGGCCTCGGCCTGGTGCAGGCGCCGCGCTATCGCTTCGCGCCGGATCTGGCGGATGGCAGCCTGGTCGAGATCCTCGCCGACACGCCGCCATCACCGACGCCGCTGCACGCGCTGTATCCGCAGAACCGGCAGATGACGCTGCGGCTGCGCGTGTTCCTCGACTGGATCACGGGGATATTCGCCCGGGCGAGGCTGTAGCGGTTGGGCAAAGCAGCCGGATGCCCGTTGCTACTTGCCCTTCTCGATCTTCGTCACCGTGTAGCCGGAGGCGTCCTCGACCGCCTCGAACTTCACCTTGTCGCCGGCCTTGAGGCCCTTCAGCAGCGCGGCGTCCTTGACGCGGTAGACCATCGTCATGGCCTCGCCCATGCCAAGGCTCTTGGCCGGGCCGTGGTGGAGGGTGATCTTGGCGTTGGCCTCATCGACCTTCTTGACGTCGCCGCTGATCGCCTCGGCGGCGAGGGCAGGGGTCGCGAGAGCGAGAACCAACGCGGCGGCGGTCGTGAGCTGAGAGAACGTCTTCATGATGTGTTTCCTTCTGCTGGTGAACTCATAGCGAGGCGTAGGGCGGATGACGCGGCGCTGACCCGCCCTACGCGTTGTCAAGACGGCTTCATCCGTCACTTCACGGCGACGTGGCCGGTCATGCCGAACTCGCGATGATCTGGGATCAGGCAGGAATATTCGAACGTGCCGGGCTTGGTGAAGCGCCACAGCAGCTCGGCGGTCTTGTTCGGCGCGAGCCGGGTGCCGTTCGGCTCGTCATGCTCCATATGCGGGTGCTTCTTCATGACCGCGGCGTGCTTCAGGTTCTCGGCCTTGGTGGCGAGCAGGAACTCGTGATCCTCCTTGCCGGTGTTGCGCAGCACGAAGCGGATCTGCTCGCCGCGCTTGACCTCGATGCGCGCCGGCGTGAACTCCATCTCGCTCAGGAGCACCTCGATGGTGCGTGACGGCTGTTTGGGATCACCCGGCTCGCCGGCGGAATAGCCGCGCGATCCGTGCTGCTCATGGCCACGGGCCGGTGCGACGATCAGAGCGGCCGCCGCCACTGCGCTGATCGCGAATGCAGTCTTCATGGAGATCTCCTGATGGTGGTCGTCGGTTGAGGCGGTGCTTGGTGAATTCAGCGCTGGGTGCGGACCTGCGTCGGTGGGCCGTCGCTTCGCCGCACCGGCTCCGGTGCGCTTGCGACCTCATAGGCCACGCTGCCCTGCGGGAACTGATAAGGGCCGGGATCGCGGTAGTCGTCGCGGGCGAGGCCCTCGCGCACCTTCACGGTCGTGAACATGCCGCCCATCTCGATCGGCCCGAACTGACCGCTGCCGGTCATCATCGGCAGGGTGTTGTCGGGCGCCGGCATCTCCATGCTGCCCATCGCCATGCCGGTGTTGCCCATCACCATGCCGTCGGGCGCGAGCTTGCCGACGGCGGCGGCCAGCTCCTTGCGCGACACGCCGACCAGGTTTCGCATGTCGTGGCCCATCGCATTCATCGTGTGATGCGACTTGTGGCAGTGGAACGCCCAGTCGCCGGGATTGTCGGCGGTGAAGTCGAGCACGCGCACCGCGCCGACCGGCACGTCGGTCGTGGTCTCCGGGAATTGCGCCGTTTCGGGAAGCCAGCCGCCATCGGTGCCGATCACCTTGAACTTGTGGCCGTGGAGGTGGATCGGATGGTTGGTCATGGTGAGATTGCCGATGCGGATGCGGACGCGATCGCCGAGCCGCACCGGCAGGGGATCGATGCCGGGAAACACCCGCGCGTTCCAGGTCCACATGTTGAAGTCGGTCATCTCGGTGACCTTCGGCAGGTAGCTGCCGGGCTCGATGCGATAGGTCGACATCACGAACACGAAGTCGCGGTCGACCGGCGGCGGCTGCGGCCCGCGCGGATGCACGACGATCATGCCCATCATGCCCATCGCCATCTGCACCATCTCGTCGGCATGCGGGTGATACATGAAGGTGCCGGCGTGCCTCATCTCGAACTCGTAGACGAAGGTCTTGCCCGGCTTGATGTGCGGCTGCGTCAGGCCGCCGACGCCGTCCATGCCGCAGGGCAGGATGACGCCGTGCCAGTGCACGGTGGTGTATTCCGGCAGCCTGTTGGTGACGAAGATCCTGACCTTGTCGCCCTCGACCGCCTCGATGGTCGGGCCCGGCGACTGGCCGTTATAGCCCCACAGATGCGTGGTCATGCCGGGCGCGAACTCGCGGGTGACCGGCTCGGCGACGAGATGGAATTCCTTCCAGTCGCCGTTCGTGCGGAACGGCAGCGACCAGCCGTTGAGCGTGACCACGGGCTGATAGTCCGGGCCGGCGCTGGGATGCAGCGGGGGCTGCATCACCGCCTTGTCCATCACCGGCGCTTCGGGAATGGCGGCGGCCTGCACCCGGCCGGAGACGGCGGAGGCGCCGGCCAGCGCCGCGGAGCCGAGCAGTGTGCGGCGTGAAAACATGCGTGCTCTCCTGTCAGTCGTTGCTTGGCGCGAGCGCGCTCGCGGTCTGCTGTGCGCTGTCCTCGCTGCTCGCGACTCCGCCATTGACCGCAGCCGACAGCTCGGCCTCGGCGAGGAAGAAGTCTCTGATGGCGTCGATCGCGGCGCGGCGTGACGCCAGGCGCTGCCGCGCCTCGAGCAGCAGCGCGAAGATGTCCACCTGCATGCTGGAATAGCGCAGCTGCATCTCCTCGCTGATGATCCGGCGCAGCGGCAGCACCTCGCGGGCGTAGTGGCCGGCGATGTCGAAGGCCGCGCGGTAGCTGCGATAGGCGTCGCGCGCCTCGGAGCGGACGGTGACGGCGCGCTCGGTGAGGCGGTTGAAGGCGATGTTGTAGGTCTCGGCGGCCCGCCGCACGCGGACCTCGCCGCCGTCGAAGATCGGGATCTGGAACTGCACGTCGTAACCGCGTTCGCGGATGACGCGGCCGTCGGGCTCGACGGTCTTGCGATCGAGGCCGGCGAGATCGAGCAGGGTGACGAAGCGCGTCGCCTCGCTGAGCTGCAGCGATGTGCCGAGCGCCGTGAGCTCGAGGCGGGCGATCTGCAGATCGATGCGATGGCCGACGGCATCGGCCTCGACGAACGGCTGGCTCAGCGGGCGGCGCGGCAGCGCCGGCAACCGATCTGGCAGGCGGAAATTCAGATCGTCGCCCCACAGGCCCATCAGCCGGATCAGCCGCTCGCGGGCGCTTCTGGCGGCACGGCGGGCGGTGGCGAGCTCGGCCGTGGTCTCGGCATAGAACACCTGCTCGCGCGCCTGGTCGAGCCGGTTGAGCGCGCCGGTCTCGCCGAGCTTCGAGGCGAGCTTCGCGGTCGCCTCCGCGGCCGATTGCGCCTCGACCAGCAGGGCCACCAGCTCGGTGGCGGCGACGACGCGCACATGCGCGCGGCGCACCTCCGCGGCGAGCCGCAGCGTCGCCAGCGCGGCCTTCAACTGGGCCTGGCGAAACCGCTCGCGCGCGATCTCCGAGCGCAGCGGCAAGGTGGCGAGCGCCAGGATGTCGCCGGCGACCTGGCGCTCGGCCTCCAGCGCGCCGTCGCCGCTGATGCGCATCAGGGAGAAGGTCGGGTTCGGCGGCAGGCTGGCCTCGACCATGTCCGCCTCGCTGAGCGCGAGCGCGTTGTAGGCCGCCTGCAGGCCCTTGTTGTTGAACAGCGCGATCTGCACGGCGGCATCGGCCGACAAGGGCCGGGCGAGCAGGCGGCGCGTCGCAGCGTGGACGCGTTCGGCGTCGTCATTGCCTCTCACGGAGGCGACCTCCTTGCCGGTGGTGTGGCCGGTGATGTCCGCGACGGCGCTCATGCCGCCGTCCGGCGAGAACGAGGCACAGCCTGCGAGCGCAAGTGCTGCGGCGAGCGCCGCGAGCCTGATGATCCCCTGCATGTGGCGCTCCTTAGCGGCTCGGCTCAGGGCGCGGTGCGCCGGGGTCGGTGCGCTGGCCCCAGGCGGCCGGCGCGGCCGGGCGCAGCGGCGTGTAGGGCCCGACGACCCCCGACATGCGCACGGGCGCAACGTTCGCCGCCGGATCGGCCGGATCAGCCTCGGCCAATGCGATCGTGCGCGGCTGGCAGGCGCCGAGGCTCGCCGCGGCAAGCAGCGTCAATGCGCAAGCGGCAACGGAGAATGGCAGGCTGCGCCGCGCCGGAGATGCGGCAGCGGGCGTCGCCATGTATTGCGACAACATGAGGTATCCTTGGTCTGTCGATGAATCGCGAGCAGCCGCGCGCGACACGCGCACGAAGCCGGCGTCGTTCGCTCAGACCAGGACGATGGGGGGCCGATACAGGCGCGGCGGCGTGCGACCGGGCAGGCCTTCGTCGCGCGGGGTCACGCTGGTGGCGGCGAACGAAGCGGGAAGGGTGACCGCCGGCAGCGCGGCAGCGAGGCCCACGGCGCACATCATGGCGCAACAGGGGCCCGGCATCTTGCTGTGATCGTGGTGCGACGGCGCGGGAGCTGGCGCCTGCATCCCAGCGTCTGCAACAGGATGATCATGATGATGGGCGTGCGCGGTCTCTACCTGCGGCATCGCCGCCAAGATCATCTCGTGATGAGCCGCGTCATGATGAGAGGCCGCAACGGCAACGACGGTCTCGTCGAGGCAGGGCGCCGCCCCATCGCCGAGCGCGAGCGCCACGCCCGGGCTGAGCACGCAGACGAGGTAAGCGAGGACGAGCAGCCGTCCCGCCACCATCAGCATCTTCCGTGTCAGTCCCAACGACATGCGCGCCCAAATCACTCCGATCCGCCGCGCAACCTAATGATAAAGCGCGGCGCCGCCAAGAGGGCCGGACCGTGATCGTGCAGATCCCTCCTGTTGCGCTGCTTCTGCATGCCCAATGCCGCAGCAATGTGGCTTGACCTGATGCGGTGCGGCAACGAGGTTGCGCATATCGTGCACGCACCGAAGCCAAGATTCGAGGAAGCGCCTCACTTCATTCCGGACTCGCGCCAGGCCTGGGCGCGGCTGGCGCTTGCGCTCGTCATCGGTTCCATCGGCGGCGCCGGGATGTGGACCGTCGTCGTCGTTCTGCCGGTCGTGCAGGCCGAGTTCGCCGCCAGCCGCGGCGCGGTGTCGCTGGCCTATACGCTGACGATGTTCGGCTTCGGCCTCGGCGGCGTCATCGTCGGCCGCATCACCGACCGCTTCGGCATCGTCACCGCGATGGCCCTCAGCATCACCTGCACCGCGGCCGCCTATCTGCTCGCCGGCGCGTCGGTGACGCTGTGGCAGTTTCAGGCGGTGTATTTCCTGATCGGGCTCGGCTCGTCCGTCACCTTCGCGCCGCTGATGGCGGAGGCATCGCACTGGTTCGTGCGCTATCGCGGCCTCGCCGTCACCATCGTCGCCTCGGGCAACTACGTCGCCGGCACGGTGTGGCCGCCGCTGGTGAATTGGGGCGTGCAGCAGATCGGCTGGCGCGCCAGCCATGTCGCGCTCGGTGTCTTCTGCGCGGTGACGATGAGCGCGCTGCTCCTGGTGCTGCGCGCGCGCATGGACGGTGCCGGCGCGCAGGACCATGCCGGCGCGGCGCCGCCGCAACTGGAGCTGCCGATCTCCACCAACGCGCTGACCGTGCTGCTCAGCATCGCCGCGATCGCCTGCTGCGTGGCGATGGCGATGCCGCAGGTGCACATCGTCGCCTATTGCGGCGACCTCGGCTATGGCGTCGCTGTCGGCGCGCAGATGCTGTCCTTGATGATGGCGCTCGGCATCGTCAGCCGGATCGGCTCCGGCTTTCTCGCCGACCGTGTCGGCGGCATGCGGACGTTGCTGATCGGCTCGCTGGCGCAGGGTTTTGCGCTTCTGTTCTATCTGTTCTTCGATGGCCTGACGTCGCTCTATTTGATCTCGGGCATGTTCGGCCTGTTCCAGGGCGGCATCGTGCCGAGCTATGCGATCATCGTGCGTGAGGCGATGCCGGCACGCGAGGCCGCCACCCGGGTCGGCATCATCATCTTCGCCTCGGTGTTCGGCATGTCGTTCGGCGGCTGGGTCTCGGGCGTCATCTTCGACGCCACGGGGTCCTATTCGGCGGCCTTCGCGAATGGCATCGCATGGAATGGCCTGAACCTCGGCATCGTCGTGACGCTGCTGATCCTGGCACGACGGCAACACCGGCTGGCGGCCTGAAACAAGAGGCGTTGCATCGGAGCCACAGCCGGAGTCCAATATCCGGTTTATATGCACGTCGTCATACAAAATCCCGGCGCCCGCCGCAAATTCATCGAATCACCTCACCCAACTGTGGAACTCGATCGGAGCCGATCGTGGCCATTTGGCTGCGTGCTCCGCATCGCGAGATTGGTTGTCGCGAGGTCTCAGCCGAGGCCGCGGTCGCCCGTCGCATGCCTGACGCAGGCAGGCCTCGAGGTGAATGCTCCGGACTGGTCGAGAACGCTGCGGCGGCATCGCGATGGTGCAGGAGGCCGTTGCGCTATGTCCATCGTCACGAAGGCAGCTTCGCAAGTCGTGCTTGCCGCGCTCGCAGCCGGACTCATGCTGAGTCAGGCATCGGCGCAGGCGTGGCCGCAGCTGCAACAACAACCGCCGCAGCCGCCGCGCCCGGCAGCGACCCGCTCCATCATCGTGCCTGTCGCCCCGGCCGCCCGGCCGAACGGCGCGCCCGTGATCCCCGCGCCGCCACGTCCCGCCGGCCTGCCGGCGTCGCTGTCGCCCGCGCCCGGCAGCGGGCCGGACGTATGGCGGCTGCCCAACCCGACCGACGTCAACGACGGCACCGTCACCATCATCACCGCGCCGGCCGGCGGCGCCACCTCCGTGTTCGGCTCGGACATGGCGCGCGTGCTCGATGATCAGACCAACGTCCGCGTGCTGCCGGTGCTCGGCAAGGGACCGGTGCGCAACGTCTCCGACATTCTGTTTCTGAAGAGCATCGACATGGGCGCGGTCGCAGCCGACGTGCCCGAATTCTACCGCCTGCAATACGGCATCCCCGACATCACCTCGCAGCTCCGCTACATCGCGCGGCTCTATCACAACGAGATCCATGTCATCGCGCGCTCCTCGATCCGCTCGATCTTCGACCTCAACGGCAAGCGCATCATCGCGCCGACCGATGTCGGCTTCTATTCCGCGCGCGTGATCTTCAACCGGCTCGGCCTGACGGCGTCGTTCGACTATGCGACCGATGATGCCAGATCGATCCAGAAGCTGATCGATGGCGACGCCGACGCCTACATCGTCTCCACCGGAAAGGTGTTCCAGCTCGCCCGCAGCATCAGGAACGACAACCGCGCGCTGCACCTGGTGACGATCCCCTACGACCGCCGGCTGCAGGACCTCTATCTGCCCACGACGTTGTCCTCGGAGGAATATCCGAACCTGCTCAACCCCGGCGAGACGATCGAGACGGTGGCGATCGGCATGCTGCTCGTCAGCTACAATTGGCCGGAGAATACCGAGCGCTATCGCAAGGTGGCGCGCTTCGTCGAGGCGTTCTTCGCCAACTACGACGAGTTCATGAAGCCGCCCCGGCATCCCAAATGGCGGGAGTCGAGCATCGTCACCGCGATTCCGAACTGGAAGCGCTTCAAGGCGGCGGACGAGTGGCTGCTGGCGCGCAACATGGTGCCGCGGCCGCAGGTCGCCGACGTGCGCCAGACCCAGTTCGAGAGCTTTGTGCGCCAGAGCGGGGGACAGCTGTCCAACGATCCGGCTGAGCGCAGCTCCCTGTTCCGCCAGTTCCTGCAATGGCGCCAGCAGCATGGCGGGCCGCCGACGCCGTCGCGCTGAGCTGTCAGCTCGCGGTTGTCTACTTCGCGAGCTCTTTCGAGCGCGCCGTGGCCGCGGCGACCGCCCTGGTCAGCAGCGGCTGGAAGCCGTCGGCTCCCATCAGCACCGACAGCGCGGCGGCGGTGGTGCCGCCCGGCGAGGTGACGTTCTGGCGCAGCGTGGCGGACGGCAGGTCCGATTGGCGCAGCAATTCGCCGGCGCCCGACACGGTGTGGCGCGCGAGCTTCGTCGCCAGCGCCTCGGGCAGGCCCGCGGCGACGCCGGCGCGGGCGAGTTCCTCGGCGAGCAGAAATACGTAGGCAGGACCCGAGCCGGACACCGCGGTCACCGCGTCCATCAGCGCCTCGTCGTCGACCCATTCCACCGCGCCGGTGGCGCGCAGCAGCGCGTCGGTCAGCGCCCGTTGCGCGGCGCTGACGTTGGCGGCGGGCACGGCCACGGTGATGCCGCGGCCGATCGCGGCGGGCGTGTTCGGCATCGCGCGCACGACCGCGCCGCCGATCGTTTGCTGCAGGCCGGCGATCGTCGTCCCCGCCATGATCGACAGCACCAGCGTCGCGTCGCCGACCCACGGCTTCAAGGCGGGGCCGGCGTCCGGGAACATCTGCGGCTTGACGGCGACGATGACGACCTCGGCCGGCGCAGCCGCCGTCGGATTGAGGCGGACGCCCCCGGCCACCAGCGCCGTGATCTCCGCGGATGGCATCGGCTCGATCACCACCACGCGCGCAGGATCGAGCCCGCCGGCCAGCCACCCGGTCAGCATCGCGCCGCCCATCTTGCCGGCGCCGGCCAGCACGATGGTGCCGGTGAGCTGATGAAGCAGGTTGTTGTCCGCTGATGTCACGACGCACTCCGCTGTCGTCCCTGCGAAAGCAGGGACCCATAACCACCGGCGGTTCTAGTGGAGCAGGGGCAGAGCGACAAGCGTCGCGCGCCAGACGGACATCACGCGGTATGGGTCCCTGCGTGCGCAGGGACGGCACCGCGTGTGAGGAGCGGCGGCGGCTTACGCCTCGCCGTCGGTATCGAACAGCGCGGCCGCCATGGCCTCCTGGGTCGACTTGCCGGCCCAGACCACGAACTGGAAGGCCGGGAAATAGCGCTCGCAGGCGTGGATGGCGCCGGCCAGCATGCTCTCGCATTGCAGTCCCGACGCGGTGATCCCGCCGGGCAGCACCAGGGCCTGGCGGTGCATCACCATGCCGGTGTGGGTCCAGATGTCGAAATGGCCGAGCCAGAGCTGCTCGTTGATCGCGGCGATCAGCCGCTGCACCTCGGCGCGGCGCGCTTCCGGAATCTTCATGTCGAAGGCGCAGGCCAGATGCAGGGCCTCGATCTCCGCCATCCAGGTGAAAGAGAGCTGATAGTCGGTCCATTGCCCCTTGGAGGCGATCGTGATCTCGTCCTCGCCGGAGCGCTCGAACATCCAGTTGTTGTCGGCCGCAATGGTCTCGACCACGCTCAGCGGGTGGTCGGTGGAATCGATAGTGCTTTCGAGCAGGGACATGCCGTCTCGACCTCGTCTTCTTGATCTCGTTGGTACATACGCGGCGACCCGGCCCACGCCCTCTCGGCGCTTCGAGACCCGGCTTGCAGTCCCGGAGGTACCCCGGGCGTGCGAGGACAAACTGATGTGATTTGCGGAATCTGCGCAACGGGGGGGCGAGTCCGTCCACAGCCAAACACCGCTTCGTCCACAACTCCTGTCCGGCCTGTGGAATCATGGCCGAATGAGAACAAAACGGAATCGGATTCGCCGCAACCGCCCCGTCCGAGCCGATTTGGCCGCGGCAACGGCCGTGAGCGGCTGCATGGCCGCCCGTCGCGGACCGCGGGCGTGAGGCCTTGCCGCAGCCGCCGACCGCCTGCATAGTTCATTCAGGCCGTCCATCCGGGCGGCCGATGTTCTCAGGGCGGGGCGAAATTCCCCACCGGCGGTAAGCGTTTCTCGGTCGAGCGCGCGAGCCCGCGAGCGCCTTCTCGGCAAGGCGCGGTCTGGAGAATTCCGTTCTCCGGAACGCGTCGCGCAGAGAAGGGTCAGCAGATTCGGTGCGACTCCGAAGCCGACGGTCACAGTCCGGATGAAAGAGAACGGGTCCCGGCACCCCGCGCAATCCAGCGTGGGGGCGTCGTTGTTCCGTGTGCCCTGATTCTGGTCTCTGACGAGGACAACCATGAATCAGATGTTGCAAGACGCGCCTACTGATACGCCCACCGACACCATCACCGCAGGAACGTCGCCGCCGGCGGATACGCCGGTCGCGTCACCGCCCGACGAGTCGCCACCGGCGCCGTCGCATCCGCGCTTCAGCAAGCCGCAGCGCGTCGCCTTCGTGCAATCGGCCTGGCATCGCGACGTCGTCGCCGAATGCCGTCTGGCCTTCCTCGACGAGATCGAGGCGCGCCACATCCCGCGCGATCGGGTCGACATCTTCGAGGTGCCAGGCTCGTTCGAGATCCCGCTGCATGCGCAGCTCCTGGCCAAGACGCGGCGCTACACCGCCATCGTCGCGGCCGGCCTAGTTGTCGACGGCGGCATCTACCGCCACGAGTTCGTCGCCGACACCGTCATCAAGGCGCTGATGGACGTGCAATTGCGCACCGAGGTGCCGATGTTCTCCGCGGTGCTGACGCCGCAGCAATTCCACGAGACGCAGGCGCATTTCGAGTTCTTCCGCAAGCATTTCGCGACCAAGGGCATCGAGGTGGCGACGGCCTGCGCCGAGACGCTGCTGAGCCTGGAGCGGTTGCGGGGGCAGGTGGCCGCGGGGATCATCTGAGGCGGTGATGTCGTGTGGCTGGCTTCAGGCTAGCCACACACCCGCTATCGAAACGCCGGGATCGAGATCTCACGGCAACGGCAGTGAACTCCCCTCCCCCTTGCGGGGAGGGGTTGGGGGTGGGGGTCTCCGGGCGCCGAACTTCGTCATGTGCATCTTCTGTTTTACCGAACAAGACGAATGCGATGGCGTGTGTCATCGCCGTCATCCTCTCGAATACGAGTGATCATCATCGAGAGCACGACTCGTGGACCCCCCACCCCCGACCCCTCCCCGCGAGGGGGAGGGGGGCTCACCGTCTCGCGGCTCGAGCTCGAATTCAGCCTCTTGCTCCGCGCCGATCAGTCATCGTGTCGTCCGCCCCACCCTCAGCGACACCACGTCCCCTCACGCTCCCCGCCTTGTGTTGTCAATTTCCTCGCCACCCCTGTAAAATCTCTCCTGGGAGGAGGCTTGCCCGTGGCGACGGGCGGCCGACAAGGATGATCGAAGGATACGATCCTTATCTCGTCGCGCTCTCGGTCGTGATCGCGAGCCTGGGTGGCTATACCGGTTTCAGTCTCACCGCGCGCATCCGCAGCGGTCCGGGAGAGAATGCGCGCGTGCTGCTGTCCGGCGCCGCCGGCATTCTGGCCGTAGGCATCTGGACCATGCACTTCGTGGGCATGATGGCGGCGCCACTGCCGGCCGATGCCGTCTATCTGGTGCTGCCGACCATCATCTCGTTCCTGATCTGCGCGCTCGTGATCGGCATCTCGCTGTTCTTCGTCAGCATCGGCGATCCCTCGCCCCGGCGCGTCGTCCCTTCCGCGCTGCTGCTCGGCGCCGGCATCGCCAGCATGCATTATGTCGGCATGCACGGCCTGTCCGGCTCATTCGGGCTGACGCATGATCCGATGCTGGTGGCGCTGTCGGTGGCGATTGCGATCGTCGCCGCCTATGGCGGCCTGCGCATCTTCCTGGCGCGGCAGGACGGGCTACGGCTCGCCATCAGCGCGGTTGCGTTCGGCATCGCCGTGTCCGGCATGCATTACACGGCGATGCTGGGAATGCATGTCGTGCCGATGGGTGAGGGACACCATCACGCCGCACCAGGACTTGCTGCGTCGCCGCAAGCGCTCGCGATCGTCGTCGCCGTGCTGTGCTTCGTCATCGTCGCCGGATTTTTGCTGTCGTTGGTGCCGGACCCGCGCCGTCAATCGCAGCCGATGCCGGCCGTTGCCGAGGCTGCGCCGCAATTGGCACCGGAGCCGGCCGCGACGGCGGCCGAGCCGGTCGTCGAGGTCGCCGTTCCGAGCCGGGCGACGGCGGCGCCGTTGGGGGGCATCGGCCAGCCGCCGCGCGCGACCGCGGCGCGATTGCCGCTGGAGGGCGCCAACGGCACCCATTTCATCGATGCCGCGGACGTGCGCAGCGTGCGCGCCGATGCGCACTACACGCGGATCCACGACGGCACCCGCGAGCGGATGTGCCCATGGTCGATCTCCGAGGCTGAGGCGCAGCTCGATCCCGGCCGCTTCATCCGCGTGCACCGCAGCCACATCGTCGCGATCGAGCATGTGATCTACGTCGGTCGGGAAGGCGAGGGCGCGATCATCGAGCTCGATGGCCCCTCGAAGCCGCGCGTGCCGGTGAGCCGCGCCAAGGTCGCCGAGGTCAAGGCGCGGCTCGGGCTGCGGCGGCCGGCCTGAGTTCAGCGTTCGTTTCGCTGTTGCAACAGAGCGCCGCCATTCTCCCCAACGCATGCAGCACCGCTCGCGCGTCTTGCCCGGCCGCTCACGCCGTCACTCGCGCGATTGGGTCGCCCTCGCTGACGCAATTCGTGCGCGACCAGCCGCATTTCGTGCGATTTCGCCGCTCTCCGTGCCGGCTTCGTTGCGCGGCCAGCGATCCCGATCGACGCTCCGCGCCAATCCGCGATGCGTCCGCGTTCGCACTTCGCTCTCGCAGCACGAACGCCCGCCGCAACAACGCGACGGCCTTGCCGATAAAGCAGGCCAGCACAGGAGAGGAAACGTCATGATTCCTGGCCCGTTCGACTATCACCTGCCGGCGAGCGTCAGCGATGCGATCAAGCTGCTCGCCGACCTCGGTGATGACGCGCGACCGCTCGCCGGCGGCCACAGCCTGCTGCCGATGATGAAGCTGCGACTGGCGACCCCGGCGCATCTGATCGATCTGCACGGCATCGCCGGGCTCAAGGGCATCCGCCGCGATGGCGACCGCATCGTCATCGGCGCGATGACCACGCAGGCCGAGCTGCTGGCGTCTGCCGACATCGGTGAGGCGCTGCCGATCCTGCACGAGACCGCGCTCTTGATCGCCGATCCGCAGGTGCGCTACCGCGGCACGCTCGGCGGCAATGTCGCCAATGGCGACCCCGGCAACGACATGCCGGCCTTGATGCTGGCGCTGGACGCCTCCTATCGGCTCGAAGGGCCGAACGGCGTTCGCGAGATCGCGGCGCGCGAGTTCTACCAGGGCGCTTATTTCACAGCGCTCGAGCCCGGCGAGATCCTGACTGGCATCAGCATCCCGCTTCCGGCTGCGAGGCACGGCTACGCCTACGAGAAGCTGAAGCGCAAGGTCGGCGACTATGCGACGGCGGCAGCCGCCGTGGTGCTGACGATGGCGGGCGGCAAGGTGGCGACGTGCGTGATCGCACTGACCAATCTGCACGAGACGCCGTTGCTGGCGACCGACGCGGCGACTGCAGTGATCGGCACCACGCTCGACGATGCCGCGCTGAAGGCGGCGGCGAGCGCCGCGCGCGCGATCATGCAGCCGGCCTCCGACGCGCGGGGACCTGCCGAGTACCGCACGCATGTCGGCGGCATCATGGTGATGCGCGCGCTGCAGCGCGCTGCGAGGCGGGCAACCTGAACGCACATCGCCACTCGGCGAACTCTCTCTTCTCCTCCCCCCTTGTGGGGGAGGGCCGGGGAAGCCCCAAGCGACACTGCCGCTGAGGACCCCCACCCCCGACCCCTCCCCGCAAGGGGGAGGGGAGCGCACTGACACTGCGGCTCAAGTGGTGCCCAAGCTTTGCGATTTCCCAGGGAGCAACGAATGCCCAAAACCCATATCACGATGAAGGTGAACGGCAGCGAGGTCGAGGGCCTCGCCGAGCCACGCACGCTGCTGGTTCATTTCCTGCGCGAGCAGGCGCAGCTCACCGGCACCCATATCGGCTGCGAGACCAGCCATTGCGGCGCCTGCACCATCGACATCGACGGCATGAGCGTGAAGAGCTGCACCATACTCGCGGTGCAGGCCAACGGCTCCGAGATCACCACGATCGAAGGCATGGCCAACGCCGACGGATCGCTGTCGGCGCTGCAGGAAGGCTTTCGCATGATGCACGGCCTGCAATGCGGCTTTTGCACGCCCGGCATGATCATCCGCGCGCATCGGCTGCTGAAGGAAAATCCGTCGCCGACGGAGACCGAGATCCGCGCCGGCATCTCCGGCAATATCTGCCGCTGCACCGGCTATCAGAACATCGTCAAGGCGATCCAATACGCCGCCGCCAAGATCAACGGCGTTGAATTCCAGGAGGCCGCGGAATGAACGACATGACTCCCACGCGGGAACAACGCGAAGCCGCGCTCGAAGGCATGGGCTGCCGGCGCAAGCGCGTCGAGGACATCCGCTTTACCCAGGGCAAGGGCAACTACGTCGACGACGTCAAGCTGCCGGGCATGCTGCACGGCGACTTCGTGCGCTCGCCGCATGCCCATGCGCGGGTGAAGGCGATCCACACCGAGGAGGCGCTGAAGGTGCCCGGCGTGCTCGCGGTCATCACTGCCGAGACCTTGAAGACCGTCAACCTCGCCTGGATGCCGACCCTCGCTGGCGACGTGCAGATGGTGCTCGCCGACGGCAAGGTTCTGTTCCAGAACCAGGAGGTCGCCTTTGTCGTGGCCACCGACCGCTACGCCGCCGATGACGGCGTCAACAAGGTCGTGGTCGAGTACGAGCCGCTGCCGGTGCTGGTCGATCCGTTCAAGGCGATGGATTCAGATGCGCCGGTGCTGCGCGAGGACCTCGTCGGCAAGACCTCGGGCGCGCACGGCCCGCGCAAGCACCACAACCACATCTTCGAGTGGAGCGTCGGCGACAAGGAGCTCACCGACGCCGCGTTCAAGAAGGCCGACGTCACGATCAAGGAGATGATCTCCTATCACCGCACCCATCCATCGCCGCTGGAGACCTGCCAGTGCGTCTGCTCGTTCGACAAGATCAAGGGCGAGCTGACGATCTGGGGTACCTTCCAGGCGCCGCATGTCATCCGAACCGTGGTGTCGCTGATCGCGAAACTGCCGGAACAGAAGATCCACGTCATCGCGCCGGATATCGGCGGCGGCTTCGGCAACAAGGTCGGCGCCTATCCTGGCTACATCTGCGCCGCGGTGGCCTCCATCGTCACCGGCAAGCCGGTCAAATGGGTCGAGGACCGCATCGAGAACCTGACCGCGACCGCGTTCGCGCGCGACTACCACATGACCACCGAGATCGCGGCGACCAAGGATGGCAAGGTCACCGGCCTGCGCGTCCACGTGCTGGCCGACCATGGCGGCTTCGATGCCTGCGCCGACCCGTCGAAATGGCCGGCCGGCTTCTTCAACATCGTCACCGGCTCCTATGACTTCCCGGTCGCGCATTGCGTCGTCGACGGCGTCTACACCAACAAGGCGCCGGGCGGCGTCGCCTATCGCTGCTCGTTCCGCGTCACCGAGGCGGCCTATTGCATCGAGCGCGCGATGGACATTCTGGCGCAGAAACTCGGCATGGATCCGGCCGAGCTGCGCCTGAAGAACTTCGTCAGGCCGGAGCAGTTTCCTTATCACTCGGCGCTCGGTTGGGAATATGACTCCGGCGACTACCACACCGCCATGCGCAAGATGATGGAGGCCGTGGACTACGCGGCCTTGCGCAAGGAGCAGGCGGACAAGCGCGCTGCCTTCCAGCGCGGCGAGACCCGCGAGATCATGGGCATCGGCGTGTCCTTCTTCACCGAGATCGTCGGTGCCGGACCGTCGAAGAACTGCGACATCCTGGGGATCGCGATGTTCGATTCCTGCGAGATCCGGCTGCATCCGACCGGCGCCGGCATTGCGCGGATGGGCACCAAGAGCCAGGGCCAGGGGCACGAGACCACCTGGGCCCAGATCATCGCCAGCGAGATCGGCATTCCCGCCGACAACATCATGGTCGAGGAGGGCAACACCGACACGGCGCCCTATGGTCTCGGCACCTACGGCTCGCGCTCGACGCCCGTCGCAGGGGCAGCCATCGCCATGGCCGCGCGCAAGATCAAGGCCAAGGCGCAGATGATCGCGGCCTACAAGCTCGAGGTCCACGAGGACGATCTCGAATGGGACATCGACGGCTTCCGCGTCAAGGGCCTGCCGGAGAAGGTGATGTCGATGAAGGACATTTGCTGGGCGGCCTACAACTCCGTGCCGCCGGGCATGGAGCCGGGGTTGGAGGCGGTGAGCTACTACGATCCACCCAACATGACCTATCCGTTCGGCGCCTATCTCTGCGTAATGGACATCGACGTCGACACCGGCGTGTACAAGGTCCGGCGCTTCTATGCGCTCGATGATTGCGGCACCCGCATCAATCCGATGATCATCGAGGGCCAGATTCATGGCGGCCTCACCGAAGCCTTCGCGATCGCGATGGGCCAGGAGATCCGCTACGATTCCGAGGGCAATGTCGTGACCGGCTCGTTCATGGACTTCTTCATGCCGACCGCGGTCGAGACGCCGCATTGGGAGACCGACTTCACGGTCACGCCCTCGCCGCATCACCCGATCGGCGCCAAGGGCGTCGGCGAAAGCCCCAATGTCGGCGGCGTGCCGGCGTTCTCCAACGCGGTCAATGACGCGTTCTCGTTCTTAGGCTCGACGCACATCCAGATGCCGCATGACTATTGGCGCAACTGGCAGGCGGCGAAGAACCTGGGTGTATTGGGGTCGTAATATTGAAGGCGTTGGCGTTCGCCGCGCGCGCGCGTTCCCTCCCCCCTTGTGGGGGAGGGCTAGGGAGGGGGGTACCCCACGGGCAGTGTGCGTGGAGACCCCCACCCCCAACCCCTCCCCACAAGGGGGAGGGGAGTTCACCTCCGATGACGCAGCAGTCGAACTTGACATGAAGACCCGCGACCACATCGCCCAATCCCTCGCCGCCTGCGGCTACATCGCCGATGGCGAGTTGGCGACGGCGCTCTCACTGATGCACCTCCTCAAGCGGCCGTTGCTGCTGGAAGGCGAGGCCGGGGTCGGCAAGACCGAGGTCGCCAAGGCGCTCGCCTGCGTGCACGGCACCGAGCTGATCCGGCTGCAATGCTATGAGGGTCTTGACCAGAGCTCCGCGCTGTACGAGTGGAACTACCAGCGCCAGCTGCTTGCGATCGAGGCGCATCGCGGCCAGCCGGATACCATCGAGGACCAGATCTTCTCCGAGAAGTATCTGCTGGAGCGGCCACTGCTTGCGGCGATCCGCCGCGCCACGCCGCCGGTGCTGCTGATCGACGAGATCGACCGCGCCGACGACGAATTCGAGGCGTTCCTGCTGGAGCTCCTGTCGGACTTCCAGATATCGATTCCCGAGCTCGGCACCATCAAAGCCATCAGCATCCCGCACGTGGTGCTGACCTCGAACGGCACCCGCGAGCTGTCGGACGCGCTGCGCCGGCGGTGTCTGTATCACTACGTCGACTATCCCGATGTCGATCGCGAGGCCCGCATCATCCTGGCGCGGATCGATGGCGCGTCGGCGTCGCTTGCGCTGCAGATCGCGCGCCTGGTCGAGGGCCTGCGAAAAGAAGAGCTGCGCAAGGTGCCGGGTGTGGCCGAGACGCTGGACTGGGCAGCCGCGCTGGTCGGGCTCGATGTGCGCGACCTCGAGGACCAGCCGGAGGTGGTGCATGACACCTTGATGTGCCTGCTCAAGACGCATGAGGACCGCTCCCGCATCACCCGCGAGGTCGCCGCGCGATTGTTGGGGAGGGTCGCATGAGCTGCTGTGGCGCCACGCCTGATCATGAGGACATGGACGCGGTGGCGCGGCTGGTCGCGGGACGCCTCAGCGCATTTCTCAAGACGCTGCGCGACAACGGCTTTGCGGTCGGCCTGTCGGAGGGGCAGGATGCGGCGGCCGTGATGACCGCAGGCTATGCCGACAGGCCCAGCCTGTTGCGCTCCGCCTTCAAGCACCTGTTTTCGGCGCGCAAGAGCGAGTGGGATCGCTTCGACGGCCTGTTCGACGCGTTCTGGCTCGGCAAGCGCGTGCGCTCGCGCGTTCTGACGGCAGGGTCGCCGCAATCGGCGAACAGCCCGTCCCTGAAGAGTCTGCAGGATGCGAATGCTGCTCGGCAGGGGCATCACGGCCCGACCGATCAGATTCCCTCTGACGAAACCCCACGCGAGGCGGCCGGCGAGGGCGTCCGCGAAGGTGCCTCGCGCGTGGAGTCCATCAGCGATACCGACTTCCGCAAGCTCGCAGATCCCGACCAGGTCGCGCTGGCGCATGAGGCGGCGGCGCGGCTCGCCCAGGCCATGCAGACGCGCCTGACCCGCCGCGATCAGCTCCGGCGCAAGGGCGAGCGGCTCGACCTGCGCCGCACCATCCACCGCAACATCAGCCATGGCGGCGTGCCGATCGCGCTGGTGCATCGCCGCCGCAAGCCCAAGCCGCTCCGGCTGGTGGTGCTGCTCGACGCCTCCGGCTCGATGAGCCCCTATACGTCGGTGTTTGTTCGCTTCATCCACGGCGTGCTCGACGCCTTCCGCGAGGCCGAAGCGTTCCTGTTTCACACCCGGCTGGCTCACGTCTCAGATGCGATGAAGGAGAGGGATGCCGCGCGGGCGCTGGATCGGCTGTCGATGATGGCGCAGGGCGCCGGCGGCGGCACCAGGATCGGCGAAAGCCTAGCGACCTTCAACCGCTGGCACGCGCCGCGCGTCATCCATTCGCGCACCTGCGTGATGATCGTCTCCGACGGCTACGACACCGGTGATCCAGCCTTGCTCGGCCGCGAGATGGCGCAACTGCGACGCCGTTGCCGCCGTATCGTCTGGCTCAATCCGATGCTCGGCTGGCACGGCTACGCGCCGGAAGCCCGCGGCATCAAGGCGGCGCTGCCGCATGTCGATCTCTACGCGCCCGCGCATACGCTGGGCTCGCTCGCGGCGCTCGAGCCTTATTTGGCGAGGTTGTGAGATGACGAGGGTGAGCCGCTCTGAAGTGTTGTTGACGCAGACTGCCTCGGCATCGGCGGTCGGCTCCCTCCCCCCTTGTGGGGGAGGGCTGGGGAGGGGGGCACCCCGAGTTCGGTGCAAGACGCCCCCCTCCCTAACCCTCCCCCACGAGGGGGGAGGGAACAGACCTTCAGTGCTGCTGCAGACTGCCTCGAACGTGCGCCAGAGGAGGCACCCATGACCACCTCCTCCGAACTGCTCGATCTCGCCGCCCAATTGAAAGCTGCCGACGAAAGCTTCGTGCTCGCCACCGTCGTGCGCACGGTGTCGGTGACCGCGGCAAAGGCCGGTGCCAAGGCGATCATCCGACCGGATGGCGCCATCGTTGCGGGCTGGATCGGCGGCGGCTGCGCCCGTGGCGCGGTGCTGAAAGCCGCGCGCGAGGCGCTCGCCGACGGTGTCCCGCGCATGGTCTCGGTGCAGCCGGACGACCTGCTCGCTGAGCTCGGCGTCAAGCCGGGCGAGATGAAAGAGGGCGTGCGCTTCGCCGCCAACATGTGTCCGAGCAAGGGCACGATGGACATCTTCGTCGAGCCGGTGCTGCCGTATCCCGCGCTGGTGATCTTAGGCGCGAGCCCGGTGGCGCTGTCGCTCGCCGCGCAGGCGCGGCCGCTCGGCTATCACGTGACGCTGGCGGCGCCGGCGTCCGATCTCGTCACGACACCAGAGGCCGATGTGCTGATCGATGGCTTCGCGCTGGATCAACCGGCCGGGAGCAGCCGCTTCGTCGTGGTGTCGACGCAAGGCAAGGGCGACGAGGCGGCCTTGCGCACCGCACTCGCCTGCGATGCGGCCTACCACGCCTTCGTCGGCAGCCGCCGCAAGATGGACAGCCTGCGCGACAAGCTGATCAAGGACGGCATCGACGCCGCGCTGCTCGACAAGGTCAAGGCCCCGGCGGGCCTCGATCTCGGCGCCATCACGCCGGAGGAGATCGCGATGTCGATTCTGGCCGAGATCACTCAGGTGCGGCGGCGCGGCCAGCGCGGCTGAATTCCGTCACGGCGCGAGCGGCAGGTCGAACGAGACCCTGAGCCCGTCCGGCGCGAAGTCGCGCGTGACCTCGCCCTTCAGCGCGGCGCCGAGAATGCGCTCGAACAGCAGCGAACCGAAGCCGTTGCGTGCGGGCGGGGAGACATCCGGCCCGCCGTTCTCCTGCCAGAACAGCTTGAGCCGTCCGTCGGCATGGGTCCAGCCCAGCGTCACCCGCCCCGCATCGTTCGACAGCGCGCCGTATTTCACCGCGTTGGTGACGAGCTCGTGCAGGCCCATCGACAGATACAGCGCGATGCCCGGCGCGAGCTGCAGGGCGGGGCCGTCGACGGCGATCCGGTCGGACTGCAACGGCGCCAGCTCGGCGCACACCAGCTCATTGAGCGCGATCGCTTCGCGGCCGCGATCCAGCGCCAGCGCGTGGCTGCGCGTCAGCGCCGCGATACGGCCGCGCAGCACCTCGCCGAACTCGGCCAGCGCCGAATCGGCGCGGATGCTCAGCGCGATGACGCTGTCGACCAGCGCCAGCGTGTTCTTGACGCGGTGATTGAGCTCGTGGACCAGCACGCGATGGTGCTGCTCGACCGTGCGCCGCCGCGCATTCTCGGTGCGCAGTGCGATTTCGTCCATCACGATCTCGCTGAGCTCGGTGAGCTGGGCGATGTCGTCGTCGCTCCACGGCCGCGGCTCGTGATCGATGGCGCAGAGCGCGCCGATCACCTCGCCGCTCGGCAGCCGCAGGGGAACGCCGAGATAGGCGATCACGCCGAGAACCGGCACCGCGAGATTGTCCTTCACCAGCGGATGCTCGTTGGCGTCGCTGATCACCAGCGGCTGCGCCGAGGTCACGACGTGCTGGCAGAAGGAGTGGCTGAGCGGCGTCTCGCGCAGCGACGCCCATGGCTCGCACAGGCCGACCGAGCTCTTGAAGAACTGCCGGTCGCGATCGACCAGCGCGATGATCGCCGCTGGGGCCTGCAACAGCCGCGTGGTCAGGCGCGTGACGCGGTCGAAGCCCGGCTCCGGCGGCGAGTCGAGCAGCTCGGTCTGCAACAGGGAAGTCAATCGGTCTGGCGCGGAGGCGTCGCGATCGGACGTCATGCAGCTTTCGTCGGTCGGGCGTTCAGCCGGTGACAGGTTGCAAGACGGACCGGACGGAGCGCAAATCCGGAGCCGGTCGATCGTGCGGCGCAGTGGTATTCGGCTGGAACGAAGCCGGCGCAGAGACGAGATGAAGCCATCAACGCGGCCATCGCCGCGCTTCAGGGCGGGGCGAATCCCGGTTCCACGCAGGTAACCAAGTGGTAGACTATGGCCTGACCAAGGCAAGTTCGGCATTCCGCCGCAGGTTCTCTTTGGTATGCATTATACCCGTCAGCCCCCCTTGACCGCACCCGCCGTCAGGCCGGCCACGATCTGCCGCTGTGCGAACACGGTCAGCAGCAGCACCGGCAGGGTCACGATCAGCGCCGCCGCCGCGAGCGGCCCCCACGAGAGCTGATCGAACGAGATCATGTTGTAGACCGCGACCGGCAAGGTGCGGGTCTCGCGTCCGGCCAGCACGATGCCGAACACGAAATTATTCCAGGAGAAGATCACCGCGAGGATGAAGGCGACCGCGAGGCCGGGCTTCGCCACCGGCAATGCCACGTGGCGGAAAACCTGCCAGCGCGTTGCGCCGTCGATGCGCGCGGCTTCCTCGAGCTCGATCGGCGTGGTCTCGAAATAGCCGATCATGATCCAGATCACGATCGGCACGGTGACGACGAGATGGATGATGATCTGCGGCCACAGCGTGCCGAGCAGGCCGAGCCACTGAAACAAGAGGAACAGCGGGATGAGGTACGACAGGCCGGGCGTGATGCGCGCGATCAGGATCACGATCGCCGATTTATGCGCGGCCATCCGTGCGATGCCGTAGCCGGCGGGCACGCCGACCAGCATGGCGAGAAAAGTCGCGCCGCCGGTCACCAGTAGGCTGTTCTTGAAATAGGTGAAGAAGCGGTTGGACGACAGCACGTCGCCGTAGTTCTTCCACGCGAAATGCTCCGGCCAGAACACCGGCGGATACGCGGCGTTGTCGACCTCGAACTTCACCGACAGCGAGATCATCCAGAGGAAGAACAGGATCGCCGGCGAGACGATGAGGAAGACGCCGAGCGCGAGGCCGAGCCGGCCGAGGATGGTCTGCGCGCTCATGCCTCGCTCCCCAGCGCATTCCACTGCGCGCGCCGGCGCAGCAGCAGCAAGAGTGCGGTCAGCGCGATGATCAGCGCGAAGAACACCACCGCGATCGCCGAGGCATAGCCGAGGTCGTAATAGACGAAGGCGACGCTGTAGAGATAGAGGTTGATGGTCTCCGACGCCGAGCCCGGCCCGCCTTGCGTGATCGCGAAGATGATGTCGAAGCTCTTGATCGCGTCGATGGCGCGGATCATCGCGGCGATGAACAGGAACGGCATGATCAAGGGCAGCGTGATGTAGCGGAACATCTGCCAGGTGCTGGCGCCGTCGATCTGCGCGCTCTCATACGGTTCGGTCGGCAGCGAGGCGATGCCGCCGAGCACGATCAGCATGACCAGCGGCGTCCACTGCCAGGTCTCGACCAGCACCAGCGAGGGGATCACCGTGCCCGGATGAAACACCCAGAGCTGCGGCGGCAGGCCCACCAGCGACAGAAGATAGTTCAGGATGCCGAGCTGCGGGTGGAACATCATGGTCCACACCAGCGCGATCGCCACGGGCGTCGCCATCATCGGCATGATGAAGAGGGCGCGCAGCAGCCCGCGCCCGGGAAAGCGGGCGTGGAAGACGACCGCGGCGAAGGTGCCGAGCACCAGCGGCAGCAGCACCGACAGCGCGGTGTAGGACAGCGTGTGTCCGACCGACTCGACAAAGCGCGGATCTGCCGGCAGCCGCAGGTAGTTCGACAGCCCGACGAAGGTCGTGGGTGAGCCGACCTTCCACTCCTGGAAGCTCATCCAGATCGTGAACAGCCAGGGAAAGATGATCACCGCGAGCACGGTGACCAGCGCCGGTACCACGAACGGCCAGTACGACGGCGGCCGCAACGCACGTTCCGGCGCAGCGGCGTCCGCTGCCGCGCCGGCCTGTTCGACGATCGTGCTCACGCTTTCTCGCTGCGCTCCAGGATCGGGCGGAACTGCTCGTGCGCCTTCTTCAGCTCGGTCGCGGGATCGGCGCCCGACAGCGTGGCGGTCAACGCAGCACCGACGAGATCGCGGAATTCGGCGACCGGGATGATCACGGGCAGGCCGAGCTTAGAGATCTTGCCGGAGTCGATCGCCGACTGCAGCCACTCCTTCGGCATCTTCACGCCGCCCTGGACTCCGGGATCGTTGAGCACCGAGTTGCGGAACGGTACGCCGCCGCCGGCTTGCACCAGGCGGGCGCCTTGCGGCTTCGACACCAGCCACTGGCACAGCAGCCAGGCGGCTTCCTTGTTCTTGCTCGCAGCCGCAATGCCGATGCCGTCGCCATAGGTCGCCGAGTACTGTCCCTTCGGTCCGGCGGGCACCACGGTGTAGCCGACCTTGCCGACCACGCGCGAGGCATTGGCGTCCTCCAGCGGCGGCGCCCAGCCGACGCCGTCGATCCACATCGCCGAGCGGCCTTGCGTGAACGAGGCCATCGACTCCATCCAGTTGAAGCCGGCCACGCCCGGAGGCGCGCAGGTGGTCAGCAGCTTCTGATACAGCTTGGTCGCCTCGACGGCCTCCGGGCCGTCGGTCAGGATGTTGCCCTTGGCGTCCAGGAACTCGCCGCCATAGTTGAGAAAGAAGTTCGTCCACAGGGTCATGTTGGCGTTGCGCAGGCCGCGGCCGACGAAGCCGAACGTGCCGTCCTTGGCATCGGTCAGCTTCTGCGCCGCCGTGACCATCTCGTCGAGCGTCTTCGGCACTTCGACGCCCTTCTTCGCGAACAGCTCCTTGTTGTAGTAGAGGATGAAGTAGTCCACCGACCATGGCAGCGAGAACATCCGGCCCTTGTCGTTCCTGGCGTAACTCAGGCCGGCGGCGGAGAAATCGCCCGGCACGAGGTCCGGCGCGGTGAGGTTCGGGTCCTTCATGAAGTCGGTGATGTCGGCGAGCCAGCCGGCCTTTTCGAACTGCCGCTTCTGCACGTGATAGCTCAAGTGCACCACGTCGAAGCTCGGCTTGCCCGACGACAGTTCGATCACGACCTTCTGCCGCTGCTGCTGCTCCGGGATCTGCTCGGATTCCACCTCGATGCCGGTCAGCGCGGTGAATTCCTTGATGTTCTTCTGCAGATTGTCGCCGCGCGGCCCCTTGGCGAGGATCACCTCGAGCTTGGTACCGGCATATTTCTTCCACTGCGGCTCAGACCAGGCGGGCTGGCCGGTGAGCGCAAGCGCGCCTGCTGCTGCCGTACCCGCAAGCATGTTGCGGCGCGTGATCGCGGTCATCATATCCTCCCAGAAAACTTCTTGTTTGGTCGTGAAGTGTAGCGCGATCCAGCGGCGCTGCAACAGCATGGTGCCCGTTCGACTGGGGATGCGACGACAGCGCGTGGTGCGATGCGGCAATCCGTTATGCGCCCGATGCGGCTGTGAAATCCGCCCGCTCCAGCAGCCACGACAGTGCAAAGCCAGCGACGAGCCCCCAGAACGCGGCGCCGATGTTGAGCAGGGGCATGTCGGCGACGGTGACGAGGAAGGCGATCAGGGCGCCGAGGGAGAAGTTCGTTCTGAACGCGGTCACGAACGCCGTTTGCAGCACGCGCAGCATGGCGAGGCCCGCCAGCGCGGTGATCAATGATTTCGGCGCGATCAGCAGCAGCGTGGTGAAGGTCGGCGCCAGCAGGCCGAAGCCGAGCGCAAGCACGCCCACGACCATCGCCGCGGTATAGTGGCGCTTGCGCTCGCCGCCGGAGACGACGATCGCGTTGGTCGGTCCGGTCAGGCAGGTCGACACGCCGCCCACGACAGCCGCGAGCGCCGAGCCGATGCCGCAGGCCACGGTCACCACATTGACCGGGGGCGTGTGGCCGGCGGCGGTCAGCACCGCAAAGCCCTGGCCGTTCTGCACCACCAGCACGGTGACCGCGAGCGGCACGATCAACTCGATCATCGCCGCCAGCGACCAGGACGGCGTCTGGATCACGGGCCGGATCAGCGCGATTTGCAGCGACGCGCTCTGGTCGTATTTGCCGAACAGGATGGCTGCGAGCGTGCCAATGACGAGCGCGCCGATGATCGGCGGGCAGCGCCGGCCGAGCGCGGGCAGCGCGGTCAGCAAGAGCCAGGCGACGACCATCGGCCCGGCGATGGCGAAGTCGGCGAACACGGCGCGGACGAGATCGAGGCCGAAGCGCAGGAATACGCCGGCGACCATGCCCATCACGATCGGCATCGGCACCAGTTGCATCGCGCGCTTGACCCAGCCGGTGAGCCCGAGCACCAGCATCAACAGCGCGGTGCCGTAGAACGCGCCGACCACCTGCGGAAAGCTGAGATGCGTCAGCGACTGGCCGACCAGGACGGTGCCCGGAATGGTCCAGAACAGCACCAACGGCTCGCGATAGCGCCACGACAGCAACAGCGTGATCAGCCCGTTGATGAAGAACACGCCGAAGATCCACGACGCGATCTCCGCCTGCGACAGCCCGCCATTGGCGCCGACCGACAGGATGATGGCGACCGGTCCGGTGATCGCGAACAGCCAGCCGATGAAGCCGTGCGAGGCGTAGAGCGGACCAAAGTCACTGGCGATCTGGCCGAGGCTGGGCGGCGGGCCTGCCGGGCGTTCGATGGCGTTGAGCATGAAGGGCAGGGCTCGGCTGCGTTCTTGTTGTTGTCCTTGGCGTCTCGTGGGATGTTGGCCGAAGCGGACGGGGCGTGCAAGGCGTAGGGCTGATTGGCAGATGACGCTGCGCTAATCCGCCGAATGCATCCTCGCCGTCGGCTGCTGGTTGGCTCCAATGCTGCCCGTCGACCAAAATCAGCTCGTCTCCCTGAATCCTGTCCAGCCCTTCGGATAAAGATAAATCGCTTGTCGAGTTCGCCAAATCAGCATTATGGTCCCGCTCGTTCCGTTGCGTCGGAGGGGACGTATCGCGGTCGTCATGGACGTCGGCAGCGGAATGCGATGGGCGGGTCGGGTTGCAGCGCGTTTTCGCGTCGACGAACAACTCGGCACGCACGGTCAAGTCGCGCGGTCCTGATACCCCGATGCTGGTATCCCGCGTCATGCGCTTAAAGCGCATGGCGCGCACGGTGGCCAAAAGCCGGTGCACCGGGGAGAACGCGAAGCAGCCGTTAAAGCCGTCGCGCAGGGAGGGCCGGATCGTCCGGCTGGACCTGTGGTACCTGCCGCCTGCATTTTTTTGAGCAGGCGGGCCACGGGCCTCAGTCGAGGTCCGGCCTTCCCTGCGCCCTCTCTCTATCGAGGGTGATGAGATCGCAAAGCTCGGACGCGAAACGCGCCGCGAGATTGCGGAGGTGTATCCGCAGATGCCGTTCGAAATCATCAGCTGAAATATGCCACGAGCGTCGGCGCGAGGGCGCCTCGCGATCACGGAGTGTGGGGCACGACGCCCACCCTCCCCTGGAGGGGGAGGGTCGCTCGCGCGCGAAGCGGGCGAGCGGGGTGGGGTGAAGCCACGGATACCAGTGCTCGTGGAGAGATCAATCCGCCCCGCCTCACGTTTCGCTCCTCGTGAGGCGACCCTCCCCCTCCAGGGGAGGGTGGACGACAGCGAGACGCTTGCATGCGAGGAAGCAGGAAGGCGCGAAGAAGACGATGCGGGATGTTATTAGAACCAGCCTCAGTCGAACAGGCTCGACACCGATTCTTCCGCCGCGGTGCGGCCGATCGCCTCGGCGATCAGCGGCGCGATCGCCAGCGTGCGGATGTTGGGCGCGTTGCGGACCGCTTCGGTCGGCATGATGGAGTCGGTGATGACGAGCTCCTTCAGCCGCGACGAGGTGATGCGGGACGCGGCACCGCCGGAGAGCACGCCATGCGTGATGTAGGCGTAGACGTCCTTGGCGCCGTATTTGAGCAGAGCATCCGCCGCGTTCACCAGGGTGCCGCCGGAATCGACGATGTCGTCGATCAGGATGCAGGTGTGGCCGGAGACGTCGCCGATCACGTTCATGACCTCGGACTCGCCGGGACGCTCGCGGCGCTTGTCGACGATGGCGAGCGGCGTGTTGATGCGCTTGGCCAGGCCTCGGGCGCGCGCCACGCCGCCGACGTCCGGCGAGACGACCATGAGGCTGGAGAGATCGAAGCGATCCTTGATGTCGCGCACCATCAGCGGCGAGGCAAAAAGGTTATCGGTGGGGATGTCGAAGAAACCCTGGATCTGGCCGGCATGCAGATCGAGCGTCATGACGCGGTCGACGCCCGCATGGGTGATCAGATTGGCGACGAGCTTGGCCGAGATCGGCGTGCGCGAGTTCGATTTGCGATCCTGCCGCGCATAGCCGAAATAGGGCACCACGGCGGTGATGCGGCGCGCGGAGGCGCGGCGCAGCGCATCGGTGATGATCAGGAGCTCCATCAGCAGGTCGTTCGCCGGATAGGACGTCGATTGAATGATGAAGACGTCGGAGCCGCGGACGTTCTCCTGGATCTCGACGAAGATCTCCATGTCGGCGAAGCGCCGGACCACCGCTTTCGTCAGCGGCAGCCCAAGTTCAGCGGCGATGCCGGCGGCGAGGGCCGGATTGGAGTTGCCGGCGACGAGTTTGATGGAGCCGTTCTTGGCCGACATCGTGAATTCTCCTCGCGTCTCGCTGGAGACCTTGTTCAGCATATCGGGCTATCCATGGAACCGGCAGTTTTGCACGGGCGAGGTGATATCAAGGACACTGCGCGCATGGCAACCCGCCGCAGGTGTTTTTCCCGGTCAAACAGGTGTTTTTCCCGGTCAAGAACGGCGCAAATTGCGCCTCTTTGCCTAATGGTCGGTGTAGCCGAGGGCCGCGACGCTGGTGCCGTCGGATCTGGGCGATGCGGGCTCGGCCGCGGCGACCGCGGGGCCGCGGGCGGCCGGCGCCGCCGGTGGCGCGCTGTCGGCCGGCGCGGTGCCGTTCAGCATGTTCGAAAGTCCGCTGAAGCCAGCCTGCGCGATTTTCCGAAGCACCATGTCGTCGACATTGTTCCACGGATCGCGGCCGCCGCGTCCGACCGGCTCTTCGCCCGACAGCCGCAGCGCGCGCTGCTGATTGCGATCGTAGACGTCGAACACCCAGGCGATCACGCCCTTGCCGCTGACGACCTGGGCGGAGAGATAGGTGCGGACACGATACGCTGCAGGGGCCTCGCGCGACACGATGGCGAGGCTGCGCAGCTTGGACTCGCTGTCGAGCACGCTGACCATGCGGTCGAAGATCTGCGGCGGCGGACCGTCGATCTGCTCGAAGGCGATCGTGGCGCTATCGGATGCAGGCGCCATCGCATAGGCGTTGGACGGACCACCGCTGCTGGTCGCGCAGCCGCCGAGCGTTGCGGCCGACGTCATCAGCAAAACGGCAACGCAGGCGTGCTGCGCAGCGCGGCTGATCCGTCGAAGTGGTGTCGGCGCTCCCCTCATCGTCGGGAGCGATATCGTTAAAATCGATTAACGTCTAGGTCGCGGCTGCCACAGATCGGGACAGAGTGCACTCAGTTGTACAGAAAGGGTTAAGCAATCCACATGCGGCCACAATGGCGCCCAGCTTCAGCCTTCGAGCATGATGGCGTGGACGTGCCGGCCATAGTCCGGCTCGTTGCGATGGACCGAGCGGCGGTAACTGAAGAAGCGCTCGTCGACATAGGTGTCGAGGCCGAGATCGTCGATCAGCAGCACGCCGGCGTTTTCCAGCCGCATCCGGATGAAGCCGGCGAGGTCGAACATCGCGTGGCCGTCGCGAACCGACGGCAGGAAGAAGCGCGCGTGTTCGGCGTCGTCGTCGAGGAAGCGGGTGACGAACTCGGCGCCGACCTCGTAGCTCGGCTGGCGGATCAGGGGGCCGATCGCGGCAATGATCCGGCCGCGCTCTGCGCCGAGCTCCTCCATCGCCTGCAGCGTGGCTTCGAGCACGCCGGTGAGCGCGCCTTTCCAGCCGGCATGGGCCGCGCCGATGACGCGCTTCTGCGGGTCGGCGAACAGGATCGGCCCGCAATCGGCCGTGGTGACGCCGATCGCGAGATTCGGCGTTGCGGTCACCAGCGCGTCGGCCTTCGGCCTGACCGGGCCGTCCCAGGGCCCGGTCGCAACCACGACATCGGGCGAGTGGATCTGGTGCAGGCTGAGGAACTGGTCGGGCGCGACGCCGAGATGGGTAGCCATGCGGCGGCGGTTTTCCCGGACGTTCTCTGGCAGGTCATTCGATCCAAGCCCGCCATTGAGGCCGGCATAGATGCCGTCGGAGACGCCGCCCTCGCGGGTAAAGAAGGCGTGGCGCAGGCCCGGGATCGCGGACATCACATCCGATGACACCAGCATCATGCGCCTCCTGTCTTCTCGTTGGTGTGCTCGTCGCTGATGCCCGCCAGCACCGGAATGGCCGGATCGGAGACGCCGAGCACCTTGAACAGCGAGCCCATGCCGTCGCGGCCGCCGCCGGTCAGCCGCTTCAGTCCGCTGGCAATGTCGGCGGAGACCTCCGGAGAAGCCTTCTGCATCAGGGTCAGTGCCCTCGTCTCGATGCCGAGCCGCTGCAGGAACTCGCCTTGCGTGACCGGTCCGTGCACGCGTGCACCGACGGCTTCCGCGGTGCGCGACAGCGCATCGAAATCGACATGCGCGGTGATGTCGGCAAGCCCCGGTGTCTTCAAGGGATCGGCAAAGCTGTGCCGCGCGATCGCCTGGAACGTGTCGCCGACATCGCTGCGGACATGGCCGTAGTCGATGATGACGGCAGCGCCGCGCTGCTCGCGCAGGCGCTTGGCGATTCCCATCATCTCGGTGTTCGGCCGCCACTCGAAGATCGCACCGGCCGGCGCGGCCCGCACCAGCGGCGGCAGCAGCCGCTCGAAGCCCGGCGTCGGATCGGCGGCCGCGCCGTAGGAGAAGTTCTCCTCCTCGTCGAGCTCGACCGTTCGCTCGTGCCAGCCGGTCTCGCGCCTGATCATCTGGTGGATCGGCAGCACGTCGAAGAACTCGTTGGCGAAGATGACGCTGGGCCCTTCCGGCACGTCGTCGAAGCTGTCGTGCCAGGTGACGTTGCGCAGGCCCGTCAGGGTCGCCTTCTGCTTCTCGCGCAGCACCGGATTGACCTCGACGAGATGCACCGAGATCGTCTGGTACAGCGGCGGCAGCACGCGCAGCGCGCGCAACGCGTCCGACATCATGGTGCCGCGGCCCGGCCCGAGCTCGATCAGGCGGAACTGCTGCGGCGAGCCGGTCGCCTTCCAGATCGAGGCCGCCCACAGCCCGAGCAGTTCGCCGAACATCTGGCTCACTTCGGGGGCGGTGGTGAAGTCGCCCTCGCGTCCGAGCGGATCGCGCGAGATGTAGTAGCCGTGCTCCGGATGCATCAGGCACAGCTCCATGTAGCGCCAGACCGGCATCGGACCGGACGCCTTGATCAGCCGCTTGATCTCGGTATGGAGCGGAGACGTTTCGATCACGGATGGGCCTGAAGGGAGGGGGTGGCTTGATGCGTTTCAGGCCGACGCAGCGCCCGTGCGACGAGGATCGCGCCGACGATCAGCATCGGCACCGACAGCACCATGCCCATGGTGAGGCCCTGCCAGAGGAAACCGAGTTGCTTGTCGGGCTCGCGGAACAGTTCGCTGACGATGCGCGCCACGCCGTACAGGCCGATGAAGCTGCCGAGGATCAGGCCAGGCCGCTTGAGGGCGCCGAACCGGATCATGATGGCGAGCACGACGAACAGAAGCAGGCCTTCGAGGCCGGCCTCGTAGAGCTGGCTCGGGTGGCGCGGCAGCTGGGTTGGATCGCGCGGGAAGATCATTGCCCAGGGCAGGCTCGGATCGGCCGCCCGGCCCCACAATTCGCCATTGATGAAATTGGCGATGCGGCCCAGCAGCAGGCCGATCGGCGCGACCGCGGTGGTGATGTCGCCGAGCGACAGGATCGGCAGGCCGTTGCGGCGACTGAACCAGATGACGGCGAGCACGCAGCCCATGAAGCCGCCATGGAACGACATGCCGCCGTTCCACAGCTGGAAGATCTCCAGCGGATGATCGATGAAGAACGGCAGATTGTAGAACAGAACGTAGCCGGTCCGGCCGCCGAGGATGATGCCGACCGTGACCCACAGAATGAAGTCGTCGAGCTGGATCAGCGACACCGGCGCAGGGCCGCCCCACAGCCGGTCCTTCTTCAGCAGCGAGCGGGCGTAGAGCCAGCCGATCACGATGCCGCAGATATAGGCCAGCGCGTACCAGCGGATCGCGAGCGGGCCGATCGCGAGCGCAACCGGATCGAATACGGGGAAGTCGATGAGGAGAGGCGTCATTCACTGGCTTTCGTGGACACGGCGTCCCGCTTCTGGAAGCACCCGGGCAATGCGGGCTTCGAACGGGCCCCGCTACATGAACAGGCGCGGCGCGATGTGATCTCAGGGCTGCTCATACCAGCGCCGCGGGCCGGCGCAACAAGTACGATGACAAGGAAACCAAGGCATGACAAGACGGGCCCATCTTGCAGGCGGCGACAGGGATCGCCATTCTGTCTTCCATCATCGTGCTCGTTGCGGGACGCGGAGTTTCTCACATGACCCAGACCAACAACCGGTTTTTCGACGAACTCGGCCGCCTGATGAACGATGCCGCCGGTGCCGCCCAGGGCATGAAGCGGGAGGTCGATTCCGTCATCCGCAACCAGGCGGAAAAGATCCTGAACGATCTGGACATCGTGAAGCGCGAGGAGTTCGAGGCGGTCAAGGACATGGCCCGGCTCGCCCGCGAGGAGAACGAGGCGCTGAAGGCCCGGATCGCGGCGCTGGAAGCCAAGCTTGGCGGTGCGGCCGGCACGCCGCCGGGCGCCGCCGGCAGCGCGGATGGCTGACGCCGCAGCCGGGTCGCCCTGGGACGGGAGGGGCAGGCGGCCCCTTCATTTCCTTGTCATTTCCCGGGTTTGCCGCTAGAACGCCGCCACGTCCGCGGCCCCCGCACCCCTGGAGGCTTGCCGAAGGACGTCCAGCAACGGGCCGCATTGCGGCCTTTAACTTTTTAAAACAAGGACTTAACACGATGGCGACCGTCAGAGAACTGAAGGCGACCGCCCGTCCGTCAGTCGGCAAGGGGGCCGCACGGGCAGAGCGTCGCGCCGGGAGAGTGCCCGGAGTGATTTATGGAGACAACCAGCCCCCGCTGCCGATCTCGGTGGAAGACCGCGAACTGCGCCAGCGCATCCTGGCGGGCCGGTTCCTCACCACGATCTTCGATGTCACCCTCGACGGCAAGAAGCACCGGGTGATCCCGCGCGACTTCCATCTCGATCCGGTCAAGGACTTCCCGATCCACGTCGACTTCATGCGGCTCGGCCAGGGCGCGACCATCCGCGTCAGCGTGCCCTTGCATGTGGTGGGTTCGGAAGCCGCGCCGGGCGTCAAGCGCGGCGGCACGGTCAACATCGTGACCCACACGCTCGACCTCGAGTGCCTGGCGGAGAACATCCCGCAGTACATCGAGGCCGATGTCAGCGCGCTCGAGATCAACCACTCGCTGCACATCTCCGACGTCAAGCTGCCGACCGGCGTGAAGACGCTATCGCGCGACGACGCGACGCTCGTGACCATCGTGCCGCCGTCGGGCTATGGCGAGGAGCAGAAGGCTGCTGCTGGCGCCGCCGCGGCTCCCGCTGCTGCTGCTCCGGCTGCCGCCGCCAAGGCACCCGCGGCCAAGGCGCCGGCTGGCGGCGACAAGAAGAAGTAAGCCGTTCCGCTTCCGGGAAGCACGGGCGGGTCCCGTGCGTCCCGGAGCGACGGCAGGTGCGGATGCCGCGTCATGCTGCTGTTCGTCGGCCTCGGCAATCCCGGCGCGAAATATGCGCGCAACCGGCACAATATCGGCTTCATGGCCGTGGACGAGATCGCGCGGCGTCACCGCTTTTCGCCGTGGCGACGCAGGTTTCAGGGCGAGACCTCGGAAGGCACGCTCGATTCCGAGCGCGTCATCCTGCTCAAGCCCGCGACCTACATGAACGAATCCGGCCGCGCCGTGCAGGAAGCGGCCAGCTTCTTCAAGCTCGGCGTCGGCGACGTCACGGTGTTTCAGGATGAGCTGGAATTGCCGCCGGGCAAGCTGCGCGTGAAGGTCGGCGGCGGCATTGCCGGCCATAACGGGCTGCGCTCGATTTCGGCGCATCTCGGTAACGACTACCGCCGCGTCCGGCTCGGCATCGGCCATCCCGGCGTCAAGGAGCTGGTGCATGGCCACGTGCTGTCGGACTTCGCCAAGTCCGACATGCCCTGGGTCGAGGCGCTGTGCGAG